>JAAVHB010000049.1 GCA_014799955.1 Butyrivibrio sp.
AAAAAACTGCGCGGAACCGTAAGGGTTCCCGGCGACAAATCAATATCCCACCGCAGCGTTATGTTCGGCGCAATCGCAAACGGACGTACCGAAATTAGCGGGTTTTTACAGGGCGCCGACTGCCTTTCAACCATTTCCTGCTTCCGCAGAATGGGAATAGACATCGCAAATAACGGCGATACCGTAACCGTAAACGGATGCGGACTTCACGGACTCCATGCTCCCGACGCCGTTCTTGACGTCGGCAACAGCGGAACCACCACCAGACTTATAAGCGGAATCCTTGCGGGACAAAGCTTCACGAGCCGTCTGGACGGAGACGCTTCAATCCGCAAACGCCCCATGGACAGAATAATCAAGCCACTGCGGCTTATGGGCGCAGATATACAGGGACATGACGGCAGCTCCTTTACGCCGCTTACCGTAAACGGCGGCAGCCTTCACGGAATCGACTATACCTCTCCCGTAGCGTCAGCACAGATCAAATCCTGTGTTCTGCTTGCGGGACTTTACGCCGACACGCCTACAAGCGTAACTGAGCCGTCACTCTCACGCAACCATACTGAACTTATGCTCTCCTCATTCGGCGCGGAAATTTCCTCCGACGGCTGCACTGCGTCAGTAAAACCCGCATCCGAGCTTTACGGTCAGAAAATCGCCGTGCCCGGCGACATTTCCTCAGCGGCGTATTTTATCGCCGCCGGACTGATTGTGCCGGACAGCGAAATCCTTATCGAAAATGTGGGAATAAATCCCACAAGGGACGGAATTATAAAGGTCTGCCTTGCCATGGGCGGAAATATAGAGCTTCTTAACAAACGCACACAGGGCGGCGAGCCCGTAGCCGATTTGCTCGTGCGCACCTCCTCTTTGCACGGCACCGTAGTCGAGGGCGACATAATTCCCACCCTCATTGATGAAATTCCGGTAATAGCCGTTCTAGCGGCTTACGCCGAGGGCGAAACGGTTATAAAGGACGCCGCCGAGCTAAAGGTCAAGGAATCCGACAGAATAACCGTCGTGACCGGAAATCTCGCGCTCATGGGAGCCGACACAGTCCCGACAGACGACGGAATGATAATACGGGGCGGAAGGGCTTTGCACGGCGCACGGCTCGAAAGCTTCATGGACCACCGGATTGCGATGTCATTCACGATAGCAGCCCTTGGCGCAGAGGGCACCACGTCAATCGAAGACGCGCAGCTTGCCGAAATATCGTACCCGTCATATTACAGGGATTTGGAGGCATTGTGCGAATAATTTTTTGTAAAGCCTTTAAAAATTCCGTACCATGCCGATATATATTTTATACGGATATATAAAAACGGCAGGGAGGCTGAAAATATGAAGATACCGGAAGCACAGAAAATATACCGCGCCAACAGACAGGAGCTTATTGACCAGAGAAAGCTGCTCATAAAACGGCGCGATGAGCTTGAGCGCAAAAAGCGCGTAACTCCTAACGGCAGCGAGCTTTTTTCCGAAGAAGCCGCCACCTTGGAGCTTTCCATAAATGAAGTAAATAAAAAATTCGACGACAATCAGGAGATTCTCGATAAGCTTGGCGAGCAGTATGCTGCGGTATGGAATTCCGAGGTCGCAAAGCAGCAGGCGGACGCCATGGAAAAGGCGGGCATTGATATGTCCAAAATAATGGAGGTCGCCAGACGCATAGCGGACGGCGCGAAGGTTCCCGCAAAGGACGAGGAAAAGCTTATGGAATTCAGCATGGAGCTTTACATGGCTGCAAAAAATATGGCGGCTATGAATGCCGATAAGGATGAGGAATACGATTCTCTCTGGGAGGACGAAGAAGAGGACGGTCAGGAATACGACCCGAAGGGCAAGGCGGACAGCGCTGAGGTCAGCATGGACTTACCTGAAATATCCGTTCCCGATTTTTCCTCGGCGGAGGCTTCTGTTTCGGTTGAATAACGCACATAAAAAAGCTGACGGTCAGTTCACCGTCAGCTCTTTATTTATTAAATCCGCGAGAGGCTCCATAGCGTTACATACCTCCTCGTAGGTGTTCGTCTGCGCTCCGGCCTCAATCAGCATTGAGCGCGCCCTGTGATACAGGCAATACCGATAGCCCGATATATATATGCACCTTATAAAATCGGGATACGCGGCTTTGCCTAACAGGAACATCTTATAAGTCATCGTAAGATTTTCGGTCAGATACGGATTGTAAAGATAATCTATCTCCCCGACCTCGTTCGTGTAGCTTATTCCGTTAAAAAGCATGATTTTTGCGGTCTGCTTTCCGTTTATTTCCGTGACAAGATGCAAATCCTCGCGCACGCCGTCCCTATGCAAATCTATTACCACCTCTATCGACGGGTTTTCGGCAAGCACCTGCTCTATTTTCGCGTTGGCATAGGTATAAGCCTTGCCCCTGTCAAGCTTTCCGTCAAGCATATCGAACTCGTCTGTAAGATGAATCACGTTATAACCGTATTGATTCCGCAAAAGATCCGTCAGATAATTTCCGACATCAACAATGCTTTTGGGGTTGGTTTCGTAATCGGCAAAAGCCTCCTGCGAATGAGTATGGAAAATCAGAATCTGCGGGACTTCCGGATTTTTTTCCATGGTCACATTTATTGACGCAATCTTTGGCAGATCAAGCACGGATCTGCGCAAGGTCGTAACGGACGGAACCACAAAAAAATTACTCAGCACATAGTCATAGTCAAGAAGCTTATCCGCCGGATAAATATTCGCGGCAGCCGCCATAATCTGACTGTCGGAAACCGGAGCATCGGGATTCTGCGGCAAGGTCGCCGGCTGCGTCGGCGTGCTTGTCTGCCCGTCTGACGGTTCTTCACCGCCTGACGTTTCGGGAGCGGTTTCCGCCTGCGTTATGTCCGCAGGTTCTGTTACGGACTGCGTCGGGCGCTCTCCCGTCTCTTCCGGCTTGCTTTCCTTGTCGGCAACATTGTAATCGGGCTCAAATCCGTCTCCCATCGGCTCCACATAATTCTGCATATAAAGCTCGCCGACGGGAAAAATCTGATTCATAACCAGTTCCGCCACAAGACTGCCTTCCGCATCGTCAAAATCGTCATATATTTCATGAGAAACAAGCGCGTTAAACGACAGCATTCCGAGTTTATCCGCCGTTTTGTCCGCCGCGTTGTGCCATATGTCCTTTGCAATGGACTGACAGCCTCTTAACAGCACAAATGATACAGCTATGAACAGTATAAACAGGACTATCATTTTATAGAAATTATTACTGTTGCGGTTTCTTTTCATCCACTGATATTTATTCAATTCACCGCTGCCGTTTCGGAATTTATCTCTACAGTATATTCACACATCCCCGTATCTATGCGCCGACGCTTTGCATTTCAGCGGTCAATCCCGGCTTTGAGGATTTTGCCCGAAGAGGAGTCTATCTTAAATTCATATTCCTGTTATTGATATTTACGTAATATTATGATACACTTAATTCCCTATTCCGGTAAACGGCGCACAAACGAGGTGATTATATGAGCAGGAGCACAAAAAGCAAGGCAAGAGTTTTCGCCAACAACGCCTATGCGGTGAAAACCGTGTGGGAAATAAGCAAAAAGAGAGTTATACATACGGCGGTTTATTCAATTACGGGTTATGTCGAATGGATTTTTATGAGTATTTTTTTCCTTCGGTATGTTATAAACGCCATTGAAAACGAGGCTCCTTTTGCGAAGATTCTGGGCTTTATAGGAATATGCTTTGCGGTGTTCGGTTTGCTTGCGATGTACACAAGCTATATGAATTCGGTGATTGTACCTTTTACCGACAATAAAATCTACCGTTCACTTTACCGCAGGCTGTACGCGAAAGCGAGAAACGTTGAGCTGCGCTGCTTTGAGGATGCCGATTTCTACAATAAATACACAATGGCGCTGGACGGTTCCGCTCAGAAAATGACCAAGTCGGTGGAATTTTTCTTTCAGGTGATTTTCGGCGTAATCGCCGCTGCCGCAGCATTCTCGTCAATGTTTATGATAGACCCCTTTTCCGTGCTGTTCGTAATATCCCCCATTATCGGGAATTTCGTATTCGGCGGGCTTATGAATAAAATCTGGGGAGGACGCTACACCGACAATGTAAAAAACAACCGCAAAGCCGAGTATGTCAACCGCGTAATGCACCTTGCGGAATACGCAAAGGAAATCCGCTACTCAAACATTCACGAGCTTATGATGAAGCGTTACGGCGAGGCAGTAAAGGGCAATGTCGAGGTTGCCGACAAATACGCGAAAAAAGCGGTTATCTATAACTGGGCACAGAACGTCACGACCTTTGCGCTTGTTTTCGAGGGAATTATGATTTACGCTGCGTACAGAACCATCGTGTCAAAAACGATGGGACTTGCGGAGCTTGCCATAATGTTTACCGCAATGTCTACGTCGTCATGGATTCTGATAGGTATGTTCAACAATTTTATGGAGGCTATGAAAAACGGACAGTTCCTTGAATACTTCCGCACCTTCATGGAATACGAAGAAAAAATTCCCGAAAATCAGGACGGAATTATGCCCGATGAAAAAGTGCGTTCAATCGAATTCAGAAACGTATTTTTTGAATATAAGGAAAACGAACCTGTCATCAACAATCTCTCGTTTAAAATCGAGGGCGATAAGGTCTGCGCGCTGGTCGGTCACAACGGAGCGGGCAAATCCACGATTATAAAGCTTCTTTTCAGACTTTACGACCCCACGGGCGGCGAAATTCTCGTCAACGGCATAAATATAAAGGAATACAACTTGAAAGCGTACAGGAAATTATTCTCTGCGGCGTTTCAGGATTACAGGGTTATGGCAATGTCGGTCAGGGACAATGTGCTTATGGGCGCCGAATTTGCAAATCCCGATGAAACGGCGGAGCATGCGCTCAAATGCGCGGGTGTTCTGGACAGGATTAAGTCGCTGCCCGACGGTATGAATACCGTTATGACCAGAGAATTCGATAATAACGGAGCGGTTCTGTCCGGCGGCGAGCAGCAGAAAATCGTTGTGGCAAGAGCCTTTGCGCAGAACGCCTCCGTCAAGATATTCGACGAGCCCTCCTCAGCGCTCGACCCGATTGCGGAATATGATTTGTACAAGGGCATTATGGACGAAAGTAAGGGACATATAACTCTGTTTATCTCCCACAGGCTTTCCTCTGTAAAGGACGCTGATACGGTGTTCATGCTTGAAAACGGCACGGTTATCGAACAGGGCAGCCACAGCGAGCTTATGGCGCAAAACGGTAAGTACCGCGAAATGTTCACCAAGCAGGCGCACAACTATCTTGCCGATGAAAATTACGGAAAGGAGGCATTAATATGAAAAAAGGCAGCTTCAGAAAAGTAATCGCCGACAACTGGTATCTTTTTAAGCTTTGCTTCAAGGCGGCTCCCGCTTGTATAGTTCTGCTTATAGTGGAGCATATAAGAAATGAAATTGTCATATTTATGGAATTTACCTTCGGACTTAATTATGTTCTTGAATGCGCTGAATTCGGCAGACCGTTTAAGGACGCGGCAATCTTTCTCGTTTGTCTGCTGTCCTTCGTCGTACTCGGACTGCTTTTCAACTCTTACCTTTTTCAGAAGCTTCAGATGAAAAGCACGCCCAAAATCAAACAGGCAATTAAGGAACTGATGTATAAAAAAGCAAGGGAAATTGACCTTGAATGCTACGATAACCCTGAATTTTACAACGATTACGTTCTGTCGGTTTCCGAAGCGGAAAATCAGGTTGACAGAATGTTCGCCGTACTCTTCAGCTTATTTACGGGACTTACCTCCGTAATTCTTTCCGGAGCGTTTTTTATCGGAAACGACCCCGTTTCCTTCATATTTGTCGCCGTTTCCTTTGTTGCCTCTCTTTGGTCGGGCAAGGCGTTAAACAAGCTTAATTTCAAAATACGGAATGAGAAAAATCCCTATGAGCGCAAGCTTGGATACATTAACCGTGTCTTCTATCTCAACGACTACGCTAAGGAGGTTCGCCTTAACACGGAGGTTTCGGACACGCTTCTGAACGGTTTTGACGAAACAAACGATAAAGTGCTTGACATTGACAAAAGGAACGCCGGCAGACGTTTCAGGCTTAATTTTTTAAAGGGATATATTTGCAATGATTTCCTTATCGATGTTGCCTATATGATTTATCTTGTATACAGCGCGGCTGTTCTGCACAGAATTTCGTACAGCAATGTCGCGGTAATGAGAGGCGCCGCAAGCCGTATGAAAAACAGAATGCGCCAATTCTCGGAGGTTTATCCGAAAATGCAGGAAATCAGCCTGTATGTAGAAAAAATGCAGAGCTTCCTGAGTATAGAGCCGGGAATTACCAGCACCCAAAACCGCACATTGCCCGAAAACCCCACGGAAATCGAGCTGAAAAACGTATCCTTCGGTTACAATGAAGAGGACGGTTATATCCTTAAGAATATAAGCATGAAAATCGCTCCGTACAGCAAAATTGCGATTGTCGGCTATAACGGCGCCGGAAAAACAACTCTGATTAAACTGATTATGCGCCTGTATGACCCGGACGATGGCGAAATTCTCCTTGACGGCGTAAATATAAGGGAATACGACGTGGAGGAATACCGCCGCAAAATCGGAACCGTCTTTCAGGATTTTAAAATCTTCGCGGCAACGGTAAAGGAAAACGTGCTTCTTGACTTTTCGGAAACCGGCTCCGACGAAGCGGTTAATGCCGCCATAGAAAAGAGCGGTTTTGCAGAACGTCTTGAAACGCTGTCCGGCGGACTTTCAACGGACCTTACAACGGAATTTGAGGAGGACGGCGTGAATCTTTCCGGCGGCGAGGAACAGAAACTTGCAGTCGCAAGGGTATTTTACAAGGACGCGAATCTTATTATTCTTGACGAGCCTTCCTCAGCCCTCGACCCGATAGCCGAGTACCATCTCAATCACTCGATGCTTACGGCCGCAGAAAACAAATCGGTGGTATTCATCTCCCACCGCCTTTCCACAACAAGAATCGCGGACAGAATCTATATGCTTGAAAACGGTAGGATTATAGAGGAAGGAAGTCATTCCGAGCTGCTTGAACGCGGCGGTAAATACGCAGCAATGTGGAAGGTTCAGGCGGGTCAGTATCTCTAAACGAAAAAACGCAAATTATTCACGGCACAACAAAAAAGTCTTCTATGATTTGAATGTCATCATAGAAGACTTTTCTTATTTATTACAGAAAAACAGTTAGACACCGCTCATGATGCTTTCGACAACTGAAATATCCGCACGGAATTCTTCCAGTAATTCCATCATCCTTGCACGACCTTTTTCTGTAATATGATAATAAACCACAGTAAGCCTGCGGCCGACGGCTTTTTCATAAAATTCTACACATTGCTCATCTGCAAGCTTGTATAAAATAGGGTACATAGAACCCATCAGAACCGTCACTTTACCGTCGCTAAGTCTTTTTATCTCCTTAGCAATCTGCGAACCATACATGTCCTCCTTAGAGAGCAGGGCCAATAAAACCATCTCCCAAGGAATTATTATATCATTCGTCCTTTTTTTCATAGCTGCACCTCACACATTGTTCTAACCTCACATACTCTTATAATAAACGGAATCCGGAAATAAAACAAGAGTTTTTTTTAATTATAAGTTTTTTTTATTTCATGAACGGTTAAGAACACTTTTTTATTAATTCATAGAACAATAGTACATGTTAAACATATTATAATGATTTTCATAAAGTTTTACTATTCCGGCACTCCCGAATATCCCATACACATATTGATGCCCTCGGATACAGTGTAACTCACCCTTTTGATTATAGCATCTATATCCTTCGATGTCACGTACATTTGTCGGAATTCCTCCGAAACCTGTATCGGCTCCTCTACCTTGTTTTTTTTGACAGAATCGTAAATAAGCGTGGTAGCATCCACAACCGTGGGAATTCCTATTGCTATAACGGGAATTCCGACGGTTTTGCGAGTCAGTGCCTGACGGTTATTGCCAACGCCGGAGCCGGGATGGATTCCCGTATCCGTAAGCTGTATGGTCGCGTTGAGCCTTTTTATGCTGCGCGCCGCGAGAGCATCAATAACCACCAGTATATCGGGCTTTGTCTTTCTCACAATTGCCCCGATTATCTCACAGGTGTCCATTCCGGTCTGAGCCATGACCCCCGGAACAATCGCGCTCGTCACCGCAAACGCGCCCTCTATCTCATCATAACCCATATACTCGACAATATGCCTTGTAATCATAAGGTTGTTCACAACCTCGGGACCGAGCGAATCCGAGGTTGCCGAGCGGTTTCCGAGACCTGCCACAAGAATTTTGGGAACGCTGTCGTTCCAGTGGTAGCAGTTTAAAATAAGATTTTTCAGCTGACAGCTCAACGCCTTTGATATTTCCCTGTGATAGCCGTCGTCCTCCTCGGCCAGAAACGGCACCTCCATCGTCACATATGTGCCGATTGGACGGCCTATGGTCTGGGAAGCATACCTGTTAAGCACCTCCATTTTGATTATATTTATATTATTTTTGGAATCGTTTTCCTCACTGACCTTAATTCCCTTGATTTGTGCGTTATCCTCTGTTATACTGTTTCTGGCCTCGAGCGCAAGGTCGGTACGAATACGCATATCCGGCATAATATCAAGCTCCTTTTAGTATGATTCTGACCACAATAACTATTTTTTAGTTTGCAAATTTTTTCTTCAATTATGTATTGACAATCCAAGATTCATATAATAAAATATTACAGTATGTTTGTGACGAGCGTCCGTGTCCGGTTTCGCCACAAATTGTTCTGCCCTCGGTCCGTCGGCCTGTGGCAGGGCATTATGAATTTTACAGTAATTGGAGGTGTCCGGATTGGCTAATATTAAATCTGCAAAGAAAAGAATTTTAGTAAACGCTACCAAGGCCGAGAGAAACAAGGCCATCAAATCAAAAATTAAAACCTACACCAAGAAGGTTGAGGCTGCCGTAACCGCAGGCGACAAGACTGCCGCTGCCGAGGTTCTCAAGTGCGCGACTGCCGAAATCGACAAGGCTTGCTCAAAGGGCGTTTACCACAAGAACAACGCCGCAAGAAAGGTTTCAAGGCTTACCAATCTCGTAAACGCCATGAACTAAAGGCGAACGGAATTTAATAGAACAAAAATAAGATGGCCGGCTGCACATCTTATTTTTTTGCCCGAATCCAGTCTGTCCGCTCAGGAACAGACGGATTCGGGCATATATTTATACTTACATATTTCTGCATTTCACTCTGTATATTCTCATAAGCGAAGCTTCTATCCGTTCAATCGAAATTTCCCCGCTTTTCACGGCGTTTAAAACGCCCTGATACGCCTCGTTAAAGTCAACGGGCATAAGCACCATGTCGCACTCCGCCTTTATCGCCATAACCGCCGCCTCTGCCGAGGAATATTTCTCCGAAACCGCCGACATTCTCATAGCGTCGGTTATGATGATTCCGTCATAGCCCAGCTCATTTCTCAGGATTCCGGTAATTATATCATACGAAAGCGTTGCCGGAGTATTATCTGACAGTACGTTGGGCAAAGAAATATGCCCCATCATTATAAAATCTGTATTCGCCGAAATCGCGCTCTTAAAAGGCAAAAGCTCGTGAGAAAGCAGTTCTTCCCTCGTCAGAAGGCTGACCGCCATGCCGTTATGCGAATCTCCCTTTGCGTTTCCGTGACCGGGAAAATGCTTGGCACATGCGCTTATTCCTTTATCCTGAAGTCCCTTTACCGCCTGATATACATAATCGGAAACCAGCTTTACGTCCTTTCCGAAGGAGCGTTTCTCAAACATACTGTTATTTTCGTTATAAATATCGGCCACCGGCGCAAAATCCACGTTAAAGCCGTATTTTCCCAGATACGTTCCGATTTTTCCGTATGCACTGTACGCCGAGGCGGGATTCCCCAATGCTCCGAGAACCGAAGCGTCCCCCGTATTTTCCACGCTGTCAAACGCCTGCGCCACTCTCGCAACTTTTCCGCCCTCCTCGTCAACTCCCAGAAAAAGCGGATACTTGCTGTACGCCTTTGTCTGCGCAAGAAGATTTGTAAGCTGCTCCTCCGACTGTATATTGTTTCCGAAATAAATAATTCCGCCGACCGGATACCTGCTTAATGCCTCCCTAGTGCTCTCATCAGCCTGTAATCCTCCGTTTATTACCTCGGGATGAACGAAAAACAGTCCCGCGACCTTTTCCTCCGTAGTCATCTGCGAAATATAATACTTCGCCTTATCTTCAACTGAGCCCGAGGGCACCTGTGTAGCGGGAGGCGCGGCAGTTTCGGTCCCTGCCTCTGTCTTATTCTCTCCGGTGCTTGGCTCCGGCGCCTGCGTGTCCGGGTTTGGAGCCTCCGGTTTCTGCCCGGCGGGCGGTGCCTGCGTTCCAGCGGGCGGTTCGGGCTCTTCCGTCTGCTCTTTTGCCGTTTCCCCGTTTCCGTCCGCTGTTGTTTCCCCGTTCACGTCCTTTTGCGTCACATCGCCGCCTGCTTCGGTTTCATTATCCGTCCGTTTTTCCGGTGTGGAGCCGACTTCGTTTCCCGCGATGTTTGTACTCTGATTTTCGGCTTCCGTGTTTTTTTCCAAGGATTCCGCGGCTTCTCCCACGTCTACAGGGGGCTTATACGGCTTCTTGTTTATTTTTACAACCGCAAAAACAACCAGCAAGGCAAGTACAAAAAGCGACGCTCCCAAAGCGAGCATTCTGCCCATACGCCGCCTCCCGCCGGAGTTCTCAATGTCACCGTTAACGTCGGCATTCTTATTCATAACACGCACTCTCCATTTTTTCCCATTTTCTCTTACAAATCCACACGGCTCCGGAATCCGCAAATTCCGAAGCCGCATATGTGCTTAAAGCTATTTTCCCGCTATAAAATCCCGTATCCATCTTCCGGCTTCCGACAGCTCGCTGTCGCTCCAACCCGAGGTTTTGTTGGTTGACGAACTCAAAAGCGCCGAGGTTTCGTTTTTGTTGCACAGGCTCCACGACACGAAAGATAAATTATAGCTGTTAATCAGCTCCTTCCATGCCTTAGCCGATTCATAGTCGATTCCCCCGTCTCCGGATGCGTCGCATATGCTGAACTCGGATACAAATACCGGAGTTCCCGCCGCGTATGCCGTTTTGAGCTTGTTGCGCAAATTGTCCTTATGCGCCTGCTCCGCCGCATAGAAATGCAGCGCATACATAACGTTCTTGGGCTGCGCCACCGGCTTGTCGGCAACCTGATCAACGTCCTGCGACCAAGTGGGCGTACCCACTATTATTATGGCGTCCGGGTCGTTATTTCGGATTACCGAAATTACCTCGTCCGCGTAACTTTTTACGTCCGACCATCCGGGTCCGTTAGGTTCGTTGCATATCTCGTATATAACATTAACGTTGTTCTTGTATTTCTTTGACATCCTGTCAAAAAACTTTTTTGCCTCCGACTTATATACATTGGGGTCGCGCTCGTTAAGCACATGCCAGTCTATTATTACATACATACCGAGCTCGGTGCACGCCTCGACGCCCTTGCTTACGAGAGCTTCAAGCTCCGTCTTGTCTCCTCCGTTGCAATAGCCGCCGTTATCATACGTGTACATGGCAATTCTGAATACATTGGCGCCCCAGTTGTCCCGCAGGGTTTTTATCGCCTCCTTATTCACATACTGGGGAAACCACTGTATACCGTGTGTGCTTACTCCCTTGAGCTGGAATTTCTTTCCGTTCTTGTCAACAAGGTCCCTACCATTGACAGAGAGCGCTCCGTGGTTGCCGACGGGGGTCCCGCTTTCAAGCTTCGGCGGCTCATACGGAGTTACCGGCGTTGAGGGCGACGAAGAAGACGTGCTGCCTCCTTGCGAGCCGCCCTGTGAACCTCCCGACGAAGCCACATTCGTGGTCGTTCCCGAATAGGTAAACGCCGTTATCGTAGAAGAGGTAGAAATAATTACTCCTATGTCATTGGCGCTTGCGCCTACCGCCACCGCTCCGTTATAATCCTTGGGAGTGAGAACAAGCTTTCCACCCGACAGCGTGCTGTTACAGTTCCACGAGTTGACTATCGTACTGTCAGCTCCGATTTCTTTTTCTATTTTCCATGTGTTTATACCTACGGAGGAGGTATTGGATACGGTTCCGCTTAACTGGTAGCATTTCTTGCCGTTCTCCTCCCACGAACCAACTATCTTCACATCCGCATTGTAGGTGCCCTTCTGGTTAGCTGAAGGCGTAGCCGATGCCTGAGTCTGTGCCTGCGTCGGATTCTGCGGCTGCGCGGGGTTCTGAGCCTGTGTCGGATTCTGCGGCTGCTCCGGACTTTGCTGCCCTGAATCAGGTGTCTGCTCCGGCACCGTCTGTCCCTCGCCTGACGGCAGTGTTTCCGCGTCCTTGGTGGCGGAATCGCCCTTGGCTGTAGTATTATTTTCGGTGGAAGCATCCGTCTTTGATGAGGTCGTATTTCCTTCCGTATTGCCGTTTGAGTTATCCTCCGTATTATCCGGCGCACCGGTACTCTCATCCGTAAAATCATTGCTCTGAGCCGGAGCCAGCGCCTCCTGTTCGGAGGTAGCGTCATTTACGGCATTCTTCGGCACACATCCGCGCCCCGTAAACAAAAGCACGTACATTACCGCAAGCACGGCAATAATAACCGAAAGTATTACTATTACCGTTTTCTGGGAATTCCATTTTGAGCCTTGTTCCTGCGGCTCCTGCTCCATCGGTGTCTGATTTTCTCCGTAATTTTCTTTGTCACTCATAATATCTCTCCTGTCACTGTGAACTGTATTTTACTATAAGCATCTCAACCGCGTATTTATCCTCGGTCCTTCCGGTCTTGACCGCCGTTTCCGCATCAACGCAGTCCCGTACCGCTTCCCTAATGCTTTCGGCGGAAAAGTTTTTTGCCTGCGAAATATATCTTCCGACAAAAAAAGGTCTGAGAGCAAGCCTTGCCGCTATCTCCTGTCCGCTCTTTCCCTGTCCCGCCAGATCCTTTACCGACATAAGCGTAGCAAACTGTCTGCCTATCAGGGTAAGAAGCTTCATCGGCGGCTCTTTAAGCGCCAGCAAATCGGAATAAAGCCTGATAACCTCGTCCCTTTTACCTGCCGACATGGCGTTTATCATATCAAAAACCCTGTCCTCCGGTCTCGGAGGGCATACTGCGTCAATATCACTCGCAAGTATCACATCGGCTTCTCCCGTATACGAGATCAGCTTACATGCCTCATTATATATATTATTCATGTTGTCTCCGGCTCTTTCCAGAAAGCTTTCCATATCGCTGCGGGTAATTTTCTTGCCCGCCTCTCCGAAAATACGGACTGCCCAATCCCTGAGAGCCGCCTCTGTCTGCTTCTTCATCTCGCAGACATAGCCTTTTTCGTTCACCGCCTTGTAGAGCCTCCCTCGCTTATCTACCTCGCTCTCCACAAAAATCATTATGGCAGTGTCGGGAAGCTCCTTTACAAGCTCCGTCATTTCCTCGGAGGCGCTTTTGAACATACCGCTGTCCTCTATTATGATAAGCCTGTGTTCTGCAAAAAAGGGCATCGTGCGCGCCAAATCCGCCACCTCCGCCACAGATACGTCCTTCCCCTGATACACGGACAGATTCATTGTGTCCTCTCCGCATACCGCTTCACGAAGGCGGTTTCTGTATCTTATCTTGAGATAGTCCTCATCACCGAAAAGCAGATATACCACGGCGAAAGAATTGCTCTTGATATGCTTCATTATTTCCTTCATCCGCGCTTCTGCCCCCTATCATTCCGGTTATCGTTTCTATTTTAACATATTCATTCTTCAAAAACAACCGCTCCTTGCTCATCCGTACGGTAAATAATCGCGCCAAAATCCTCCATACGCTCCAGCGCCTCCTCATGCGGATGCCCGTAGCGGTTGTTCTGCCCGCAGGAAATCACGATGATTTCGGGTTTTACCGCAAAAATAAACTCCCCGGAGTTTGAAAATTTCGAGCCGTGGTGCGCCGCCTTAAGCACATCAAACGGGGCGAATTCCGACACCGCCTCACAGAGCGATTTTTCCTGTTCCTCTCCGATGTCGCCCGTCAAAAGCATACGGAAATCCTTATTTTGCACGACAAGCACTGTTGAGCTTGCGTTTCGCTCTCCGTTTGTGTCTCCCTGCTCGGGATGAAGACAGGTAATCTCGGTGCTGCCCGCCGTAAGCCTCATACCGCTGTATATTGTACTGACCTGCGCGCCCGATTTTTGGGCTGTTTCCCATAGCTCGCCGTATGCGTTGTCATAAAATCCTATGTCCGGCATATAGACGGTGCCCACCTTGATTTTGCCATTTTCCAATAAAGCTTTAAGCCCGCTTATATGGTCGTTATCGCAGTGCGTCACAATGGCGTAATCCAGCTTCGCTACTCCTTCGGACATCAGAAAAGGCTCCAGCGTGTATTCGTACAGGCTCGTTTTGTCCGAGCTTCCGCCGTCCACAAGAAAGGTCACTCCGTTTCCGCTTCGTATAAAAATGCCGTCGCCCTGCCCGACATACAGAAAATCCGCCTCAAAGCCGTTGTTGAATCTCAGCATAAGAACCGTAAGCGCCGCAGCATACGCCGGAGCGAACGCTTTGCGCCTGCCGTCATATTTTGTCAGAGCAAAAATAACGGCGGCAAGCAGCAGATAATACACGGCTATCTGCCATTCCTTCGGTCTGCCGCAAATCCAGACAGCCCACGGAAGCCTGACGTATGCATCGCACAAGAACCTGTAAAGCCGTATAACAAGCACTCCCGGTCCTATACAGAAGCTTCCGGCATGAACACTGAAAATCCCGGCAACGCTGCCGAAAACGGCGCTTACCGTCACAACGCTCATGAGCGGCACGACAATCAGATTTATGAGAACCGACAAAACCGGAATTTCGTAATAGTTCCACATTATTATCGGCAGCGTGGCTGCCTGCACAGAAAGGCTCGTCACAAGGGCGGCGGGAATTTTTTTCGTAATTTTAAACGCCCTGCTTACATTTCCCGCAATCAGAACGATTCCGAAAACCGCTCCGAAGGAAAGCAAAAAGCCGCCGTTATACAAAAGCATCGGGTTTCCGAAAAGCATGATAATCGCCGCGAGTGAAGCCGCGGAAAGCATATCGTAGGTACGCCCCGCCGCGTTGGCGTATACGGCGGTTATGTACATTATTACCGCCCGCACCGTAGATGTGCCGTTACCCGTCATCATTCCGTAAAAAAGGATTACCGCGCTTCCGATTAGCATCGAAAAGACATAGCCCACGCCGCATTTTTTGAGAATTTTGTACAGTCCCATGCCTATAAGCGACACATGAAGCCCCGAAATAGCCAGAATATGCCCTATTCCGCACTCCGTAAAAAGGTCTGAAAGTTCCGGATCCAGCTCGTCCTTATCACCGAGAAGCATCGCGGTAAACACGGACGCGCTTGCGGAATCCGTAACGGAATAAAGCGAAGAGCGCAGCTTTTCTGAAAGTCCGGCTGCGGCTTTCAACAAAAAGTTGCCGTTATTTTTTTCGGTCACGACCTCATCCGGATATATTCTGAAGCCAATACGCATTGTGCGGTAGTATCGGCGCATATCGAATTCCCCGGGATTTTTTACGGTATCAAACAGGGAGGCCATACCGTTTATCCGTAACAGCGCGCCCCGTTCATACTCCTCGTCTGTATAGACTATACAGTTTTCAAGCCTCTCTCCGTCAGCAGAGAGCTTTACGTTTTTAAGCGTAATTCTATATCCGTTTCCGGATTTTTGAATCTTTTGGACAGTTCCCGATATTTCGCAGAGGCGTTCTTTTTCCTCTGTCAGAGCGCGAACCAAGGTGCTTTCACGCGAAGACGAAAGCATCAGTATGTATCCTGCAATTAGTAAAATAGGAAAAATAAGATAAAAATAACTGACCCGGCGCTTTCGCACCGTATAAATGACTGCTGATAAAACAAGAAAAAATAATAAGATAATCCATGGGACTGCAAGCCGGTACGCTATAATTCCGAGCGACACCGTAATTGCAGCCCCGAATAACGGTCTTTTGATAAAACCTCCTCCTTAACATTCCCGCGAGACGCCATGCGTCGAACGGGACTTTCCTTTTTTGTTCTATTGTATTGTTTCTTCGTATATCTCCGAAATTATGTCAAGATTGCGCTCATAGGTTGCAGAAAGAGAATAGGTATCCCTGAATGTGCCGTCCTGCGCTCCGTTCACAAGAATCTGAACCTTCTTGACCTTCGTAAGCTCGCAAAGCGAATTCACTATCGAATACAGCGTAACCTCAGCCGAAACATCGGCAAGCGAGCTCATAAACGCTGAGTCAAAATTCACATAGCACACGCCGTCCCTCGTCGAAACGGTTAAAAGCTTAGTGTTCGCCGCAAGCGTCGCCTTGCTTGTCTTAACGCCGGGACCTGCTAACAGCCGCTCGATAACGGTCTGCTCCATGGAGGTCTTATTACTGTACTGAAGGCGCACGGTTTCCCCGACCAGACTTTTTCCTTCGCTGTCCGAATAATAAATTTTTGTATCAAAATAATTTGTCTGGTTGAGCGAAGCGTCCGTATCCATGATGAAGTTGTACTCGTTCATAAGCCCCACAACCTTGTTGTCAATCGTGAGGGGCTGGTCGTTGATATATATGCCTATATAATCCACCGACTCAAGCTGGAGCAGTGTCTGGACAATCGCCGCGCGGCATATAACCTCTTCAAGCTCGTCCATCTCATAGTAGCCTTCATCCTTAAAATAAATATTCAGTATGCTTTTATTTTTCTGAAGAGAGCTTATTCCCAATATATCAGGAACATTCCCGGCATTAAGCGAGTTAAGCGCCTCCCGCTGCTGTCCGGTGCTGTTGTCCCGATACTGACTGTTCCATGTGAAAACACTCTCATGCCTGCTGTCGGTCGGATAAAGCATCTGATACAAAAGCGAAGCCGCCTGAACAATCTCGTCGTCATAATAAAGAAAATCATCGCAGGACTCCGTGGCAAGTTCCATATTATTGGAATCATAATAATACATCACATAGCCCTGTTCGTAGCTGCTGTCTCTGTTTCTGCCGCAGGCCGTAAGTGTAACAGCCGCAGCAATAAGCAGCACGGCGCCCAAAATTACGCACATAATTTTTTTCACGCCTGCTCACCTCCGTTTTTCACATATCGAATCGGTATCCTGACCGTAAATGTCGAGCCGTCCCCGTCCTTGCTGTAAAGCTTTATGGTTCCGTGGTGCATAAGGATTACACTCTTGGTTATGGCAAGTCCCAGTCCGGTTCCTCCCTTTTCTCTTGAGCGCGCCTTGTCCACTCTGTAAAAGCGTTCAAAAATATGCTCCCTGCACTCGTCGGGAATACCTATGCCGGAATCTGCAACTTTCACATAAAAATATTTGTGGTCGGCATTTATGGATACCCGTACCCAACCGTCCTCCTTATTGTACTTTATGGCGTTTTCAACAAGATTGGTGATTGCGAGGGTAAATTTTACTTCGTCGATTTCCGCCGCCACCGGTCTGAAGCTTTCAAAAACCAGCTCGACATTGCGCGAGTCCGCAATGGGGCTCAGCCTTTTAAGCGTCAGTTCGACAAGCTCGTTGACGTTTACGGCGGAGATATTCAAAGACGCGCCCGCCCGGTCAACCTTAACGAGAGCAAGCAAATCGTTTATTATCTGGTTCTCCCTGTTTATCTCGTTCACTATATCGCCCATGAACTCCCTGTATACCTCGGCGGGAACCTCCTCCTGCATAAGCAGCGATTCCGCAAGAACCTTCATAGAGGTCATCGGTGTTTTAAGCTCGTGGGATACGTTTGACACAAATTCGTCACGGGAACCGTCCATAAGCCTGATTCTGTCAAGCATAAGGTTCACGGACTGCGCAACCCTGTCGTACTCATAAAGCGTCCTTTTTTCGACACGGGCATCCTTGGCTCCAGCCGAGACCCTTACTATTGATTTGTTAAGCTTGTTGAGCGGCTTTACTACAGCCTGAGAAAAAATTCCGGCAAACGTAATCGCAAGCATGGCAAAAATAAGCGTTATCGCCTTGAACAGGCGGTTGACGTATTCCTGTATCTTCGGTGCGTCGGTATCGGTAACCGTAATTCCGATTACACCTATTACATCCTCGCTGTCCGTATTGTAAATAGGCATATATATTTCCGCGTATCCGGTCTTATAGCTGTAATACTTGCTCACGGAGCCGCTCAGCGCGAAAATAACCTCTCCGCTTATGAGAGTTTTGCCCTCCTCATACGCGTATGTATCCTTGACAATCTGGCATCTTTTGTCGATGACGATAACTCTCGACGAATAGGTATACGTAAGCTGTTCAAGCTCTGCGTTCACGACGTCCGAGGTCTGGTCCTTCAGATAGGAATGCGTCGCCACATCTGCTGCAATAAGACTGCACTGTCCCTGAACCTCAATTACCAGATCTTCCATCTCTCTTGAAGCGTAGCTGTACACTACCCATCTTCCCGCAAAAATTACCGGAAGAGTTCCTGCTGTCACTATTGCAATAATAATCAATATGCGGAGGCTCATGAGCCTGCGTGTGAATTTGCGGATTCCGCCGTTTTTTCTGCCGGTTTCTTCCTTAACCCTGTTCTTCATAACACCGCACCGCTACGCCTGATAATAATATCCCGCGCCCCATTTGGTATGCACATACCCGGGCTCTGAGGGATTAGCTTCTATTTTTTCGCGAAGCCTCCTGATATGCACGTCAACGGTACGGGCATCTCCCGGATACTCGTACCCCCATACTATGTTGAGCAGGGATTCCCTGCTGTATACCTTTCCCGGATTCATCATCAGAAGCTCCAGAACATCGAATTCCTTTGCGGTAAGGTTCACTTCGTTCCCGCATATGTAAAGCCTTCTGTTGTCACGGTCAAGCTTAAGCTCCTTCGACTCGAGAATCCTCGCTTTTTTCTCTTCGTCTTTATCCTGCCTCATGTGCCCGTTACGTCTCATAATAACCTTCATTCTCGCCTTGACCTCAAGAATATTGAAGGGCTTGGTTATATAATCGTCCGCTCCGTACTCAAGTCCCATAATCTTGTCCATATCCTCGCCCTTTGCTGTAAGCATTATTATGGGCATATCCGAAAATTCCCTTATCCTGCTGCAAACCTCCAGACCGTCTATACTGGGAAGCATCAAATCCAGAAGAACTATATCGTAATCGTTCTCCTTTGCGTATTTCAATGCCTCCTCACCATCGTAAGCACAGTCAACGGTCATACCGTCCTGCTCAAGACTGAACTTAATTCCCTTTACAATCGCCTTTTCGTCATCAACTACCAATACTCTGCTCATGCCGTTCCCCTTTCGTCATTCAGATACATATCAATTCTTTTATTTTCTCATAGGAGGAATCCTTTATCCCCGATACGTTTTTTATGTCCTCAACGGTCTTAAAGCCGCCGTTTTCCTCCCTGTACGCCACGATGCTCTCCGCCTTGACCTTCCCGATGCCCGGAAGCGTTGACAAAAGCGCGGTGTCCGCCGTATTTATATTTATCAGTCCGCCAGATAAACCGACGTCCGCACCCGCCTCCCCGTTGAATCCGGCGCTTTCCGCAACAGTCGGTATATAGATTTTCTGACTGTCCGATGCCTTTAACGCCGGATTGATTGCCGAAAGGTCGGCATCCGGCAGCGTACCTCCCGCCTCATCTATCGCCTGCGCTACTCTGGCGCCCTCTTCAAGATAATATATCCCCGGACTTACAACCGCTCCGCACACATATACGCAGATACGCGCCGCGGTTACCTGCTCCTTTTCGGACGGCACGGAAGCGTCCGCCGCAGTTACCGTACCGAATACATTCGTCGCGATTTGCACCGGCTCTTTCGCGCTTCCGAAACGGCGCAGCATATAAAACAGACCGACAAAGATTACACACGCTCCCGCCAATCCAAATAAAATTTTAGTGTATTTATGCATAAGCTCTCCTTACCGGACAGCATAATTCCCCTTTATGCACAATTCTATTTTAACCAACAAAAAATATAATTACAACAGATTTATTTATTTTTGTGCAACATCTTTTCCGCTCATGCAGAAAATCACGATTCCGACAATGCAAATAAGCGCGCCGATGACCTTTCCCCATGAAAAACGCACCTTTTCCGTCCCCATAAGC
>JAAVHB010000050.1 GCA_014799955.1 Butyrivibrio sp.
ATTTATCAAAGGACATGCTCGGTAAGCTGCGGACTAAATACCCGGACAAGGATATTGAGCTTATTCAGGCAGATTATTTTGAATATCCGTTTGAACCGGAAAAGTATGATGCCGTTCTTTCGTTTGAAACGCTTCATCATTTTAAGTATCAGAAAAAGCAAAGGATATATGAAAAGATTTTTGAAACGCTTAAACCCGGCGGATATTATATTGAGTGCGATTATATTGCCTGCTGTCCGGAGGAGGAAGAGATTTGCCTTGAACAGTATGAGTTCAGACGCAAAGAAAACCGTATACCCGAAGATGTTTTTGTCCATATTGACATTCCCTTGACGCTTGAACACGAGACGGAGCTTATGAAAAAAGCGGGCTTTAAGGATGTCCGCGTGCTTTATGATAAAAACGCGACAATAATAAGAGCGGGGAAATAGGCGGGGAGAGAGGAACATAATAAAACTTTGATAAAAATTTCATGAATTTCAAGTGAACTCTCGAAAAACGGCTATTGCTCGAAAAGCCGGAGAACCAATATAAACACGGTTCTCCGGCTTTTTATTTTTTAAATCACATAGTCATTCATATACCGTTGTCTGTGTTGATCCAAAATATCCTGCAAAGTAATTCCGTTAAGATACTCATTAATTACACTGTAAAGTCCCTGCCATACCGGCAGCATAGCACAGTCACCGCTGCGCTCACACTCTGTCGGTTCTTCCGCGCATGAAATCGGAGCCAGCGAGCCTTCCGTCAAACGGAGGATTTCACCCACTGTATATTTATCCGGCGTTTTTGCAAGCTGATAGCCGCCCTGCGAACCGCGGATTGTTTTCAAAATACCTGAACTGTTAAAAATAGGAATAATCTGCTCAAGATACTTTTTGGATATATTTTGACGCTTTGCAATGTCCTTCAGAGCAACAAAGCCACAATTCTGATGCTCTGCTAAATCCAGCAGCATACGAAGTGCATATCGGCCTTTGGTAGAAATTTTCATTTGATTCACCTCATTGTTACGATAACGCTATAATAACATGTATTTAATAGGCTTTCAAGAGACGTGTCGATAATTTACGCCTGAACTCGGACGGATGCTCAGAATATCTTGACATCAGCCGAATTTTTGATATAATATACTATACACATAGGTTTTGTAAGTTTATGCAGAAAAATACACGGTTGTTTGTATTTTAATATACTAAGGCGGTAACTTAAGATGACTTTACAGCAAATTTATTATGCCATTACAATTTCCGATACCGGGTCAATGAATAAGGCGGCCGAAATTTTATATGTAGCACAGCCGTCTCTCAGCGGTGCGATACATGATTTGGAAAGCGAACTCGGCATTACTATTTTTCATCGCAGCGGTCGCGGCGTCACACTGACGAACGACGGTGTTGAGTTTTTAACATATGCAAGACAGGTCTATTCTCAATATGAAGCTCTGCGTGATAAATACGGAGATTCCGATAGGCGGAAGAAAAAATTCGGCGTGTCTACGCAGCATTATTCCTTTGCTGTAAAGAGCTTTGTTGAGATGGTAAAGCAGTTTGATACGGAAGAATATGAGTTTGCTATCCGTGAAACGAAAACAAAAGAGGTAGTCGAGGATGTCAGCACGCTGAAAAGTGAGATCGGTATTTTGTATCTTAGCAATTTTAATCAAGCGGCAATATCAAAGATTCTGAAAGCTCATGATCTTGAATTTCATAAGCTGATTGACTGCCGTGTATACGCATATCTGTGGAAGGGTCATCCTCTGGCAAATGAAAGTTCGGTAAAGATAGAGAAGCTGTACGAATATCCATGTCTAACATTTGAGCAGGGAGAAAGCAGCTCATTTTATTTTGCAGAGGAAATATTCAGCACCAATGAATATCCGAGAACGATCAAGGCAAATGACCGGGCTACCATGTTGAACTTAATGGTTGGATTGAATGGTTATACTCTGTGTTCAGGTATCATTTGTGAGGAACTAAACGGCGGGGACTATATAGCGGTACCGTTAGACAGCGGAGAAGACAGCGCAGAAAACGGACATATGCAGATCGGATATATTGTAAAAAAGAATCAGATATTAAGCAGCATGGGAAGTCTGTATATTAAAGAAACGGAAAAATACCTGCAAAACCTGATAAAATCAAACGGCGCTTCTGCGTAAAACGCAGGGGCGCTTTTTTATATCACGGTATAGGCTCAGCTTATTACCTACTATACCTATATGATATTGGACAACGGAGTGCGCTTTGAGCATAATAAAATCATCACGAAAAAGGAGGCGGCATAACATGACAATTTTAAAAACCCAATATCAAAACAGTGAATTCATGTGCACGGTGCGGTCAAAGGCACGATGTTCCATAAATACTAAAGCAATAATACACTGAAAGGAGCGTTTATCATGCTCACCATAGAACATCTTAAAAAGTCCTTCGGTGAAAAGGAGATACTGGATGACATCAGCCTTGAAGTTGATAACGGTGAAATCGTTACCATTATCGGACCGAGCGGAACGGGAAAAACCACCTTGCTGCGATGTATAAATTTTTTGGAACATGCCGAACGTGGACGGATAACCATAGACGATGC
This sequence comes from Butyrivibrio sp., assembly GCA_014799955.1. Lineage (GTDB taxonomy): Bacteria > Bacillota > Clostridia > Lachnospirales > Lachnospiraceae > Eshraghiella. The sequence continues at coordinate 2,590 of JAAVHB010000050.1, forward strand.
TTCGGCAGACTGTGCCCATGCCCCGCACCGTGATATATTGCGTCTTGTCCGTAAAAGCGGAATGGTTTTTCAGACCTATAATTTGTTCCGTAACAAAACCGTGACAGAGAATGTTACGGAGGGGCTTACGGTTGTGAAAAAAATGTCTAAAAAAGAGGCGTTGGAAATTGCCCGAGTTGAATTGGATAAGGTCGGCATGACAGAGTGGAAAGACAGCTATCCCAGTCAGATTTCAGGCGGACAGCAGCAGCGAGTTGCTATTGCCAGAGCGCTTGCAATGGGACCTTCGATTTTACTGCTGGATGAACCGACGTCAGCATTGGATCCGGAGCTTTCCAAGGAGGTACTGAACACTGTCCGCAAGGTTGCGGGAGAAGGTATTTCCATGCTGATTGTGACTCATGAAATTGAATTTGCAAGGGAAATTTCCAACCGAATCATCTTTATGGAGAACGGAAAAATTGTAGAACAGGGTCCTCCAAAGGATATATTTACATTTCCCAAGGAAGAAAGAACAAAAAGTTTTATACAGCGGCTTTACCCGATGGATTATCAGATTTAACCGCTGAGAAAGAGTGAAATTATGAAAATTAAAAATGTTATAAAAAAAGTTTCGGCACTTGGTTTTGCTGTCATATTATTACTGGGTGTAACGGCCTGCGGTTCAGACAAAAAAACAGATGACGGAGACGGCCGTTCCATTACGGTCGCGGTTGCTCCGGGATTCTTTCCGATTACTTACGCAGATGATAATGGAAATGCGGCAGGTTATGATGTGGAAGTATTCAAAGCTATAGACGAGATGCTTCCGGAATACAAGTTTATTTTCGAAGTAGTAGATAAGGAAACAATGAATGTAGGCGTTCAGACAGGAACCTATCAGGTCGGAATCAATTCTATGTTCAAGACAGAAGAACGTCTTGAAACTTACATCATGCCCGAAAACAACATGGGATACACAGCCGTAGGCTGCCTATACCGTGAAGGAGAAGAACATATTAAAAGCTTTGAAGACATCTATAACAGACAGCTTCGTATCCATCCGAATACCCCATCCGGTTCAATCCAGAATGTGATTGATGCATGGACAGCAGATCATCCCGACACTCCTCTGGAGATGGGAATCGTCGCTACTTTGGATAATAACGAAGGAATGGATTCTGTCCGTGCCGGAGAGTATGACGTATTTTTCCAGCTTATTCCCGTTATTAACCTCTGGAGCGAGGAGTCAAAGACAGGACTTGCGTTATCCGATCCATTAGCCGTAGTTCCTACGTTCCCGATTATCAACAAGGAAGAAACTGAACTGAATGATAAGATAAACGCTGCGCTCGCAGAGTTACAGGCAAACGGTACGCTGTCCCGACTTTCTGTAGACGCATTCGGATATGACGTATTCGAGCTTAAGAATGATTAAAATTCACCGAGGTAATATTTATGATCCGCGAATCTTTTGATATTGAATTTATAAGGACAATACTCCCAAAGCTTTTAGAGGCTGTTCCTTTGACGTTGGAAATGTCGGTCGTGTCGATTCTCTTCGGCTGTCTTGCAGGTCTTCTGCTGGCATATGCAAAGATTTGCGGACCGAAAATACTGAAATCGGTTATCAATGTATTAACTACAGTTTTGAGAACGGTTCCGGATGTTGTACTTTTGTATATCGTATATTTCGGACTTCCGATTTTAGTGAAAAATGTATTCGGGGTTTCCCTCGCGTCATGGCAAAAGCAGACATTTGTGATAATAGCTCTTGCAATCGGAATGTCTGCAACTGCCGGCGAAATGTTCAGGAGCGCATATAATTCTCTTGAAAAAGGTCAGCTTGAGGCTGCTCATGCCATTGGCATGACAAGGTGGCAGAGATTCAGGAAAATTATTTTTCCGCAGGGTTTTTTCGTTATTCTGCCTAATCTGGCAAGTGCCTGCCTTGCAATTACGCAGGCAACCGCTCTGGCATATACTTTGGGAATCATGGATATCACAGGGAAAGCAAGAATTATCAATACAAATGCAGGGAGTCTTAAAACCTTTGAATCCTATCTGGCTGTGGCTTTAATCTATTGGACGATAAGCTTTTTGATCGGTGCAGTTTTCAAATGGTTGGAATGGAAATTCGGCAAAGGTATGCGGACTCTTGCCACAACCACCAGATAAGGAGGCAGTAAATGGATTTTAAGCTTTCATTTATATGGGACACGTTACCGGATGTTATTGCCGCTATTCCAATGACGTTGTTTCTGACAGCATTTCCTGTTATTGTCGGTGCTGTAATCGGTTTTTTTCTTGCTCTTTTGAGAATAAAAAAGCCACCGGTAATCTATCAGCTTACAGGTTTGTATATTTCCTTTTTCAGAAGTGTACCTCTGATAATTCTCCTGTTCTGTTCTTATTACGGAATACCTAAATTGAGCAATTTTGTGATTTACGGGGGAAACAGAGTGCTTGGAGTGACCGGGCTTTCTCCGCTTGCGGTAGCGCTGATTGTACTGACGTTATACGCAAGTGCATATATTACCGAGCTTATCCGCGGCGCTCTTAGCTCTGTTGATATGAAACAGATGGAGGCGGCTCATTCCGTCGGAATGACGAAAAAAGACAGCTATATGCGCATCATCATTCCTCAGGCCATTATTGTAGCGCTTCCGAACTATTTTAACTTTTCATTGAGTACATTGAAGAATACCTCTGTCGTATTCACCATATCGGTTATGGATATGATGGCTACAGCCAAGCTGGCTGCGGAAGACGGTTACCGTTTTATCGAAGCTTATGTGCTGGTCGGAATTTTGTATGTCATTATAGGCTTTATCACCGAAAAAATATTTAAAAAAGTTGAAAGAAATGCAAAACGCAATATGGGAATTGAATCTTAATTCGGTTATCTATGAAAAAATCAAATAAGGAGAAAAAAGATGAAAAAATATTATATTGAAGAATATCCCGATATGTCTGAAGGCGCAAAGGGCTATATTGAGGGCACGCATGACCGCGCAATGTGGCTTCATTATCTGCTGGAAACCGCAGAAAAACTGGGATATGACGTTGAAGCTTTGACCGATGAAGCGATTTTTAAAAACGGTAAGGCTGCTACTGCATCATGGGAAGGCAAAACGGCAGGTGATTTTGCGCGCAGCATGACAGGCAGTGAAATCGGTAAACAGGCATTTAATGCTAAGCTCATTGAAGCAAACGATAAACATGCGGTTATCCATTTCCATTACTGCCCGTTGGTCGCTGCATGGATTAAAGAAGGTCTTTCCGAAGAACGGGTTGCAGATCTTTGTCGGCATGCCTGCAAGGGTGATCAGGGAAGGGCAAGTAATTTCCCGATTACACTGAAGTTTCCTAAACAGCTGGCGAAGGGAGATGAATACTGTGAACTTGATATTACAACAAATGACTGAGAATAAAATATCAGAAGAAGAAATCAGGGAGGTATTTGATAAGGCAGCGCAGTTCCTCCCGGGCACGAAGTATGTTGTATGCAAACTGGATGATGAACTGGATTTTTCCGGACATTATCAGAAACAGGGTTACAACTATGCGGTTATGTTTTATTTCCCGTTAGATGAAAATGTTTGGGACGGATATACAGAGGAGCGTATGGCTACATTGCAGACACGATGCTTTCCGAATGCAACAAGACTCGGCGTGTATGCGCAAAAGCTTTGCGATGAGGCGGGAATTCCGTTTTACAGACCTCCGATTGGAAAAGATCATATGACGCCTCCGTACATTACTCCGCTTTCGGTAAAAGCAGTCGGGACAAAGGGCGGTGCCGGTTGGATCGGAAAGAGCGATTTGTTGATTACTTTTGAATACGGACCGAAGATTACCACGTTGGGAGCTTTGTTTTATGCCGATAATTTTACGGTCGGAACACCGGTAACAGATAACAGCTGCGGAAATTGCCATCGCTGTGCAGATGCCTGCCCTTGGCATAATATTTACGGAAATTCATGGCATGAGGGCGTAACGCGGGATGATCTGGTTGATTATCACGGCTGCAGTGTATCCCGTTATCTTGCATCAAATAACGATAGTGTGGATATTCCGGATGTCGGGAAAAAAGTTGCTTGCTGCCGCTGCATGATGGCATGTCCCGTAGGTATCAGAAATATTTTGGCAGTAATCAACAGTCAGAATCAGGAAATGTAACTATAAAAATAAAGAAGGAATGGTGTAGTAAATATGCATAGATGTATTTTCTGTGAGTTCTTGGAAGGAAAGGTTCAGTGCACTAAATCTTATGAAAATGATCATGTGGCATCATTTATTGACTGGAACAACTGGGAGGGTGTCCATGTTGTAGCGTATACAAAAAAGCATATCGGATTTAAGCAGAACGGGACTCATGAACTTGAGCAGGCAAAGCAGGACCTTCGGGAAGCGGTTCCGGAGATCGTAAAATTTGAAAATCTTGAAAATGACATTACTGTTTTGGATTTTGATGACGAAATCAGTGTCGGTCAGGATGAAGAACATATTCATATTCATGTAACCGGAAGGCGTAAAGACTGACTGTCATAATATTGCAGACTTCTGAAAAATTAGTTTTACCGTGGTAGAATGGAGATTATTATGAATGAGAAATTTGAAACCCGATGTATTCATGGCGATCCCGATGTATCTTTGAAGGATGAAAACAGGGCTATAAGCTTCCCTATTTATCAGACGGCATCTTTCAGCCATATTAAGACGGGTCACAATGAAAGCGGATTTGATTATACAAGAGAGTCAAATCCTACCCGTCAACGGCTTGAAGAAATAGTTTCATCATTGGAAGGCGCAGCGCGAACAACGGCTTTTTCGTCGGGAATGGCGGCAATCAGCACCTGTTTTGAATTGTTCTCGCCGGGAGACCGAGTCATCTGCTCTGAAGATTTATACGGCGGAGTGATTCGTCTGCACAATATGGTCAGCATCAAAAACGGTCTTAATATCGATTATGTAGATACGACCGATCTGTCTGCCGTATTGTCGGCAATTTGTCCGGAGACAAAAGCTATATATGTTGAAACGCCGGGAAATCCCATGATG
>JAAVHB010000051.1 GCA_014799955.1 Butyrivibrio sp.
ATAACCTCATCCACAATCTTGGGTGATTCGTTGGCGGATTCGGTACCCGGCTTCATAACGTCCTCGACAACTATCGTGTAGCGTCCGCTGTCAGCGGCTACCGACTTTGTCTGGAAGAAATATATTATAGCAAGTATGGCAAACGATGCCGTTACTGAAATTCCTAATAATTTAATAGCTTTTAAAATTTTTTTCATAAAAAAGTCCTCCCGAAATCTAAACATATGAGCTTGATTCGTATGAGGAACTGATTATCCGTAACCGGCTGCCATGCTTTTACGCTAAGGCCCTTGGCTTTGCGTCCTCACCTTTCGATAAGTTTGCCCATCGTTTATTAAACTGTGAAATGAAAACACTTTGCTATCTAAGCTTAGTGTATCACATAGTTATAAATATGCAAGTTTTTTTTCAAGGTTTCTTTGTTCTTTTAAAAAAACAATAATCAGTCGTTTTTGCTTCTGATATTCTTTATTATCTCCCTTAAAACGGAAACAATGTAATCCGCCTGCTGCCATGTGATTTTTGCGTCGATACTCATGCGCAGCGTACCTCCGATATATTCCTTCGGGGTCTTTACCGCCTCAAGAACATGCGAATAGCCTGCGCTTTCGGAATTACATGCCGAGCCCGCGGCGGCGGAAATACCGTGCATATCAAGCAGCACCAGCAATGACTGCGCGTCGATGCCTCCGAAGCCGAAGCTCATGTTTCCGGGAAGTCTCCTGCTCTCGTCGGTTGTCCCGTTGATTACCGTATCCGGAATTTCCGACATTATGCGCTCCGTTATATGACGGCATATTTTACGGCAGTACGCGGCGTTGCGCTCAAGCCGCTCGCAGGATATTCTTGCCGCCTCCGTCATTCCTATTATACCTGCCACATTTTCGGTTCCGGCGCGCATTCCCTTCTCCTGACCTCCGCCGCATATAAAAGGGCGCACCCCCGAATCCTTCCTTATATATATGAAGCCGACGCCTTTTGGTCCGTTGAATTTGTGGGAGGATGCGCTTAACATATCCACTCCCAGCTCCTCGACATTTAGCGGAATATGTCCGAATGCCTGAACCGCGTCGGTATGGAAAAGCACGTCATATTCATGCGCGATGCGGCTCATCTGCGCGATTGGCTGAATCGTGCCTATTTCGTTATTTGCGGTCATAATGGATATAAGAACGGTATTTCTGCGTATTCTTCTTTTTATATCCGAGGGATTTACAAAGCCCTCCTCAGTAACTCCTGCCAGCTCCGCCATGCCGCCCGATTTGACATAATTTTTTACCGGATTAAGCACCGCCTTATGCTCTATCGCGCTGGTTATTATATGCCCTCTGCGCCGAACGCCCTCGTTCACGGCCCAGTTATCGGATTCCGTCCCGCCGGAGGTAAAATAAATCTCCGAAGCGTCGGCTCCGATCAGCCCCGCAATTATATTCCTTGCCTCCTCAAGTTTTTCCTTAACCCGCTTGGATTTGGAATAAACCGCCGACGGATTGAAAAAATCCTCGGAATAATACCGCCTCATTGCCATGTCTGCCTCGGGCATCAAAGGGGTCGTAGCCGCGTTGTCAAGATAGATATTTATGCTCATTTTTTCTCGTCATGTCATTTTCTTAATAATATAATATGCCGGATAAGAATAAAATGATAAAAAGTACACAGAGAAATCTTATGTCCGGAAAAACTTTTATCAAAGGAACCTTCATTCTGACCGCGGCGGGAGCCGCCACAAAAATTCTCGGATTTGTATTCAGGATTTTGCTATCAAGAAATATAGGAGCCGAGGGAATGGGAATCTATCAGCTTGTAATGCCTGTTTCGGCAGTATGCTTCGCAATAGGCATCTCAGGGCTTGAGGTGTCGGTTTCCCGCTTTACCGCCTATTACTGCTTCAGACAGAAAAAAGCGCAGGCACGCTCAATTGCCGTGCTTTGCACCTTTATCTCGCTGCTTCTCTGCCTTATCTGCGCCGTCAGCGTATATTTTCTTGCCGACGCGCTGGCAATGCATGTATTCCACAACCAAAGCTGCGCTCTGCTCATCCGAATCACCGCAGTCTCCGTACCGTTTGCGTGCATACACTGCATGGTATGCAGCTACTACATAGGACAGGAAAAAACCGGAATTCCCGCTTTGTCACAGCTTTTTGAACAGCTGATACGAATCGGAACGGTGTACATAATGATTAAAATATACAAGCAGTCCGGTGAGCCGTGCAGCGCCCTAATCGGTGCAGCAGGACTTATCGCGGGCGAAATCGGCGCAGCGCTTTTCTGCTTAAGCGTCATAACACTTCACACCGGAGGACGCAGAACAGGCATATCAAGGAAAAGCCTTGCGCTTTCTTTTCACACCCACGCAAAGGAGATTTCGGGAACGGCAATTCCGGTCTCGCTGAATCGGCTGAGTCTTCACGGACTGCAAAGCGTAGAGGCGGCGTTAATTCCGCTGATGCTTCAGACCTACGGTATGAGCATGGGAGAATCGCTGTCCGTCTACGGCATAATCACGGGAATGGCGATGCCGATAATCCTTTTTCCGTGCACGCTTTCAAATTCCGTCGCCCAGATGCTGCTGCCATCCATGTCAAAGCTTCAGGATTCTCCCGAAAAGCTTCGGCGCGGCAGTATAGGAGCCATTGTTTTCTCCGTATGCTTCGGTTTTGTATGTATAATTACTTTTATAACCGCCGGCGCGCCGCTAGGAGCTTATCTTTTCGGAGAAAAAACCGTGGCGGATTATGTGAAAATACTTGCGTGGCTGTGCCCGTTTATTTTCATCAGCTCAACATTTAAAAGCATATTGCACGCGCTGGGCAAAACCGCCCTTGTTTTTGCGAACAATATGCTCTCGGAAACAATAAATCTTGCCTGTGTCGTATTTCTGATTCCGCGATTCGGAATCTACGCGTTCCTCACCGGAATGCTTATCAGCCAGCTTGTAAACGCGCTCTTAAGCGTAATCGGCTTTTACCGTTCGACAAATAAAATCAGTCGTAAACATGCTCAATCTTAAGTCCGGGCTCCCTCGACAAATCCACAGGCTTCCCGCTGGTGGTCATGACCACCGGCTTGGAGCCGCGCTGCCTGTTAATAAGGATAATCTCTGCCCTCTCGCCGTTATTGAGCTTAACGTCGGTATGAAGGTAAGAATCAACGATATTCTGCAAAAATACAAGCAGGTATTTTGTCTCATACATCTGGAAACCGTCTGTCTCAAACTGCGCGATAACGTCAAACGGACAAATCGGCCCGCGGTATATGCGGTTGGCAGTCATTGCCTCATAGACGTCCGCAATGGCGACAATCTTGGAGTAAGCGTCTATCTTATCGCCTTTAATACCTAACGGGTAGCCGCTTCCGTCACAGCGCTCGTGATGCATAAGGGTACAGTTGACAATCCTCGGGTCAAGCCCCATATCCTTAAGAAGCTCATATCCCTTAACCGTATGCGACTTCATTGTCTTGTATTCTTCGTCGGTAAGCTTTCCCGGCTTGTCAATAATGTCCTTTGAAATCATAAGCTTTCCGATATCATGGAACATTCCGCAGGCGTTCAGCACTTTTATTTCATTGGGTCCCCAGCCAAGCCACTTGCCTATGAGCGAGGCAATCATGCCTACGTTCATGCTGTGCATATATGTAGTATCCGAATAGCTGTGCATGGAGTAAAGCATTCCCAGCATATTGTAGGAATTGTAGTTTTTGCCGAGCATACTCCAGCTTTCCTCAACCATCTGCTCAATTTCGCTTTTGTTTATATTCCTGTTAAGGATTTTACCGAAGGTGTTGTTAAGTTTGTCCTTTGTTTCAACATATTTTTTATTGAATTTCTTAAACTGCTCGGTAGCAATCTCGGAAGCATCCAAAGCTCCGATATCCTGCTTCGCGTTCTCGTCAATATCAACGCTGTCAACGCCTAGCGCCCTTAAATGCTCGATTATTGCCCGCGTAAGCATTACCCCCGCAGGAATAATCATTATCCCCGTAGAGGTAAGCAAATCTCTGCCGACTACCATACCTTCTTCAAGATCAAAAATAAATACCTCTTTCAAGATAACACCTCTCTAGCATCCGGCAATCCGGAGCAAATCCTCCGCGTTTTCCGCAATATAGTCGGCTCCCGCCTCCTCAAGTTCCTTACGGCTTCCGTATCCGTACAAAACGCCCGCCGCAGCAATTTTGTTCTTTTTCGCGCCCTCAATATCGAATTTTCTGTCGCCCACCATGAGAATCTCCGAAGCGGATGCCTCACAGTGCTCCATTGCACGCCTTATTATCGCCGCCTTGCTGCTGTCCTTTTCGTCAAGCGAGCTTCCCGATACATATTCAAAATATTTTGAAAGCCCGAATTTATCAAGAATCCTGACCGTGTACTCCGCCGGCTTGGAAGTTGCGACATACAGCTTACGCCCGTTCTCCTTAAGCTTTGTAAGCACCTCCTCAATTCCGTCATAGACACGGTTTTCAAAAATGCCCCTGTCGGCAAAATATTCCCTGTAATACGCAACCGCCTTTTCAACGTCGCTTTCCGAAAATCCGCAGAACTCCCTGAACGAATCAAACAGCGGCGGCCCGACAAATTTATAAAGCTCCTCCCGCTTAGCCTCAATTCCGAATCGCTTAAGCGCGTACACAACCGAATTGATTATGCCCTCTCCGGAATCGGTGAGCGTACCGTCCAAGTCCCAAAATATATACCCGTAGCTCATTTATTCATCCTCAAATAAAAAAGGTCTAATTGTAATATAATAATATCACAGATTAAACCCCGATTCAATCTATATTTGCGCAATCGCGCAAATGGCAGCACCACCGTATCCCTTTCATGCAAAAGATACGCTTTTGTAGTCAATAATCCTTATCTCTTGTAACATCCACGTTCTAAAGTAATGATTTGCTTTTAATTATGAACATTGGTTCGTCTGTCAAGCTTGATAAATTTGTGCTTATCCCCACTCCTACTCCTTTAGCAACCATATAAACACATCCAAACGAGCGCGCCGTATTAGTTGATGTATATATGCCCTCTGTTCGCCAAGCTCATTTAAACCGCGCTGTTAATTAAACAGTGACACTCATGACTTTGCTCAATGCCGCCGCTCTTGAACGAAATATCAACCTTTCACAGGTATTGCAGGACACTCTAAAAACTCAAATCCATATCGGATAACATCTCCCCTACCCTCGGTTCATATAAAGCCAAGGTTTTTTATTCATTATATCATTATCATTTATTATACTTCTAAAATATCATCAAAATATTTTAGTATTACTTGACGCTTAAATATTTGATATACTATAATTATAAAAAATATCTACAAAAGATTTTCTTAACTTAGAAACAGAAAGAAGGACCAAAATACTTATGAAAAGAAAGTGTATAATTGTATAATGCTATCCTGCATAATTTCATTGCTCATATTACCTCTAACCGGATGCTCCGACATCGCAAATTATGATACCACGCAAAAACAAATCTATAATCAAAATTACAACTCTGAACAAACGCAAACTTCCGCTAAAAAGGAAACTGTAGAAACTTCGTCACAGCCCGCCACCCCGGAAGAAACGCAGGAAATTCCTACTACTGCGCCTCCTGTTCAGGAAACAACGCAGGAAGTTACTACTGTTCCCCCTGCCTCGGAAGAAACGCAGGCAATCTCTACTGTTCCTCCTGCTCCGGAAGAAACACAGGCAATCTCTACTGTTCCTCCTGCTCCGGCAGAAACACAGGCAATCCCTACTGTCCCTCCTGCTCCGGAAGAAACAATCGAATCGCCTGCTACTCCTATACCTCCGGTTCAGGAAATCACTTATGTTTTAAATACAAACACGATGAAAATCCATGTACCTTCCTGTTCTTCGGTGGATAGAATTTCGCCGAAAAACTATGCCACTACTAATCTATCCATTCCGGAATTAGAGGAAGAAGGATATAGCAGATGCGGAAGATGCCTGAAATAGTTTTTTAAAATCTAAATGCCAAACATATGAAAATAAAACCTCCTTGCCAAATTCGACAAGGAGGTTTTATTTCAACACTCTTTCAAAACCACTTAAAACCTAGATTTTTCAGGCATTTCCTACAAAAGATACGGCGTTATCTGGTACACGAAATAATTGAGCCAGTTGCTGTAAAGGCAGTTTGAGGTCGCCCTCCATGTAAGATACGGGCGTACTTTCGCGTCGTCATCCGGATAGTAATTCACCGGGAGCTTCGGATTTATTCCCCTTGCCATATCTCTTTTGTACTCCTTATCAAGCGTCATGCGGTCATATTCCAGATGCCCCAGAACAAAAATCTGACGGCCGTCCTCCTTCATCACAATCAAATCGCCCGCCTCGTCGGACTCGGCAAGCACGATAAGCTGCCTGCGGCTCCGTATATCCTCCCTTGAGGACTCCGTATGCCTTGAATGAGGAGCCATAAAAACATCGTCGAAGCCTCTGACAAGCGGATTCTTGCGATTCAGAACCTTATGCCTGTAAACGCCGGAAAGCTTCTCTTCAAGCCATATTTTACGCACCCCGAAATGGTAGTAAAGCCCCGCCTGAGCGCCCCAGCATATATGCAGAGTGGAAACCACGTTGGTTTTGGACCACTCCATTATTTTCACAAGCTCCTGCCAGTAGTCAACCTCCTCAAACGCCAGATGCTCCACCGGCGCGCCCGTGATAATCATTCCGTCGTAGCGTTTGTCCTTTATATTTTCAAAAACCTCGTAAAACCTGTTCAGATGCGATTCCGCAGTATGAGTCGGTACATACGACGCAGTCTGCAAAAAGGTTATGTTAATCTGCACAGGGGTATTGGAAAGCGCGCGCAAAAGCTGGATTTCCGTATCCTCCTTAAGCGGCATGAGGTTAAGTATAATGATTTCAAGAGGCCTTATGTCCTGCGATAGCGCCCTGTCCTCATCCATTACAAAAATATTTTCGTTTTCCAGAACTGCCTTTGCGGGCAGGTTATTCTGTGTTCTGATAGGCATTTTAATCACTTCCCGTAAGCGCCAGAAAATCCCGCTCCGACAGAATCGGAATTCCGAGCTCTCTGGCTTTTTTATTTTTGGACGACGTACTGTTCACATCGTTGTTAATCAGATAATCCGTTTTGGAGGATACGCTGCCCGACGTCTTTCCGCCGAGCTTTTCAATATAGTTTTTAAGCTCGTCACGGTTGGCAAAGCCGTTAAGGCTTCCTGTTATGACAAAGGTTTTGCCCGCTATCGGCGAGGATACTTCCCTTATCTCCCGCTCAAGCTCAAGCTCCGAAATCAGCTCATAAAAAGCGGATTTTTTATCTTCGTCTGCAAAATATTCGCAGAAAGCCGCCGCAAGAACCTCTCCGATTCCGTCAATCTGCGCAAGCTCCTCCGCAGTCGCGGAAACGATTCTGTCCGGCTCGCCGTCATATTGTCTGCATATGAGCCTCGCGTTTGCAAGCCCTATTCCCGCTATGCCCAACCCGTAAATAACGCGGTCAAGAGTTGTTTTTCTTGACGCTTCAACAGATTTGATTATATTTTCGTAGGACTTTTCTCCGAAGCCCTCCATGCCAACGATTTCGTCGCGGTGTCTGTCCAGATGATACAAATCAGTATAGTCCTTTATAAAACCGCGGTCAATAAATTTTTCAAGCGTCTGACCGGAAATCCCGTCGATATTGACGGCATTTCTCGAAACAAAATGCTCGAAGCTTTTAATCTGCTTCGCCTGACACTGAGGGTTCATGCAGTAAAGCGAATCCGCGCCCGCGCTGCTTTTTATCCGTGCCTCGCCTCCGCAGACGGGACAGGTCTTCGGTATCTCAAGCGTGCCGCTCCCCGTAAGATTCTCGGCAATCTGCGGGATTATCATATTTGCCTTGTAAACCGTAAGCTCATCCCCGATGCCGAGCTTAAGCTCGCGCACGATGCTCACATTGTGTACGCTCGCCCTGGAAACCGTCGTTCCTTCAAGCTCGACGGGTTCAAATACCGCCACCGGATTGATTAAGCCCGTTCTTGAGGCGCTCCACTCGACATCCTTGAGCCTTGTGTACGCCAGTTCGTCCGCCCATTTAAAAGCAATGGCGTTTCGGGGGAATTTGGCGGTTGCGCCTAAAGATTCGCCGTAGGCGATGTCATCGTACATAAGCACCAGTCCGTCCGACGGAAAATCGTTGCTTTCAACCGCCCCCGCAAAATAATTTACCTTCTCCGCCATGTCGGTGCCGTCAACCGTTTTTCTTTCCACCACCTCGAAGCCCTGTTCCTCGAGCCATTCAAACTGGGCTTCTCTTGAATTGCGAAAATCAACCCCGTCGGCACGAATCAGCGCAAAAGCTATAAACCTCACGTTTCTTGACGCGGTAATCTCGTTATTGAGCTGTCTGACCGAGCCGCTGCAAAGGTTTCGCGGATTCTTGTATTTCTCCGCCTCCCCGTCGATTGCGCTGTTTATTTTCTCAAAATCGGAATAAGTGATGATTGCTTCGCCCCGTATAATCAGCTCGCCCTTATACGGTATCTCCGTGGGCAGATTAACAAATACGCGCGCATTCGGCGTTATAACCTCTCCGACATATCCGTTGCCCCTTGTTACCGCCTTAAAAAGCCGTCCATCCCTGTATGTGACGACCACCGTCAGCCCGTCAAGCTTCCATGACAGAACCGATTTGTGAGTCCCCGCAAAATCCGCCAGAGCTTCGACGGACTTGGTTTTATCAAGACTTAACATCGGCGTCTCGTGCTCCTCCTTCGGGAGCGAGCCCAGAGTTTCATATCCCACCCTGTTGGTCGGGCTTCCCGCAAGCACGATTCCGGTTTCTTTTTCAAGCTTTACAAGCTCGTCGTAAAGCTTATCGTATTCGTAATTGCTCATTATTTCGTCGGTACCCGAGTAATATACCTTCGCCGCCTCGTTAAGCACCGCCGTCAGTTCCTTAATTCTCGCAGTTTTGTCCATGCCTTACCGTCCCCTTAAGCCTTTCAAGCTCCTCCCCGCAAATTTCCCTCATCTGCCCCGGTTTGAGCCCGTCAAGCGTTATATTCATTATCCTTATTCTTTGCAGTGCTTCAACCTTATATCCGAAATATCCGCACATCCGCCGTATCTGCCTGTTAAGCCCCTGAATAAGCGTTATGTTAAATTCCCGTTCGCCAATCCGACGCGCCTTACACGGCGCGGTCATGATTTTTTCGCCCGTCGCGCCGTTGCGAATCACAACGCCGCTCTCCATTTCCCTTAAAAACCGCTCGGTTATCGGCTTATTCACCGCGACACGATATTCCTTCTCATGACCTCCCGCCGCCTTAAGAATTTCGTTCATAAGTCCGCCGTCGTTTGTCAGAAGCATAAGCCCCTCGGAATCCTTATCAAGCCGTCCGACGGGATAAAGCCTTATTTTTTCACGGATAAAACATGCTATACCCTCTCCCTGACTGTCGGAAAGCGAGCTTATATACCCTACGGGCTTATACAGCGCAAAAACCCTGCGCTCTGCAGGCGCGCCGACCTTCTGCCCGTCCACCAGAACACACGATTCTTCCGTTACTTTTGTCCCCAGAAGCGCAGTCTGCCCGTTCACCGTCACCCTGCCCTCCGTCACCAGACGGTCGGCCTCACGGCGGGAGCAAAATCCCGCGCTGCTGAGAAATTTGTTTATTCTCTCTTCCATACATGATATTTTAGCAGAAATAATCCGAGAAGTAAAACAAGAAATATTCTTAAATTAAAGTTCCATGGCATAGATTGTACCGTCTCTGCAGACAAAATAAACTCTGCCGTCGGCATAATAATACCCGGAAATATCCGAATTTAAAGAAAAGTTTTTCAGACGCTCCCATTCGAGTCCGTCGTATGATTCATACAGATTATACGCCGATTTTTCGGGCTCGTCGGTCATTATTTCTATCAGCTCGTAATATTTTCCGTCCTCACCCTCTATCGGCGCAAAAGCATTGCGGGTATTGTTTCCTATGGCGACCTCGCTCCATGTCCTGCCTCCGTCAACAGTACGGTATAATGTTGAGGCATCCCTCCTGTCGCCTCCGATATATCCGATTTCCCTTGAAAGCATCGCAATATGGCGCGGATACGGCTTTATTTGTGAAGAAATATCCACGGTTTCATAAGTGCTCCAGCCGTCCTCGGTGATATACAGCATTTTTCCCATCGTACCGGCTCCCGGACTTCCGCCGGAAAGAAGGACTCCGAAGCCGTCATCTTTCATATCCAGAAACAATCTCTCCGCATAACTGTCAGCAAATCCGGCGTCAACATGAATAACGGTTTCCTGAATGCTTCCGTCCTTTGCCGATATATATATTTTAGCGTTATATCCGTCAGATTCAAGTTTAGCAGAATATCCATAGTTGTCATCCTGAGGCTCCGAGAATTTATCGGTATATAAATAAACGTCATGAATACTGTTTCTATGGTTGTCTCGCTTGGCACAGGCAGCAAAAGACAAAATCGTAAAACACAAAACGCAGAATAGATATAATATTTTTCTCATAGCCCTACCGTGCTTCTTCATTTTTCCTGCTATAATCACTTAAATACTTTTTATCCTCTTCGCTTAGCCTCGCATCTTCCAGCAAATCCGGTCTGTTATCATATGTCCGCTCCAGCGATTTCTCACGCCTCCACCTGTCAATATTGGCATGATGGCCAGACAAAAGCACCTCGGGCACGCTTTCTCCCTCAAAAATCTCGGGTCTTGTGTACTGGGGATATTCAAGCAGATTGTCGTAAAAGGTTTCTATCTCGGATGAGCTGTCATTGCCGAGAACACCGGGAATCTTTCGTGAAATCGCGTCTATCATCACCATCGCGGGAAGCTCTCCGCCTGTCAGGACATAATCCCCGACGGACACATAATCGGTCACAATGCGGTTAAGGACACGCTCGTCCACACCCTCGTAATGCCCGCAGAGAAAAATAAGATTCGGAGCCTTTGCAAGCTCCTCCGCCATGGACTGATTAAAAAGACGTCCCTGAGGAGTGAGGTAAATCACTCTTATTTCGCCCTTCATCTCCCGCGCCGCCGACCGATACGCCCTGTATATCGGCTCGGGACGCATGACCATTCCCGCGCCGCCGCCGTAAGGATAATCGTCCACATGACCGTGTTTATTTTCGGAAAAATCCCGTATGTCGGTTGCCTTTATATCTATCAGCCCGTTACGCGCCGCCCTTCCTGTAATGCTCTCGCCGAGACAGTCAAGCACCATTTTTGGAAAAAGAGTAAGAACGTGAAAATTTGTCATAAATCCAAAAGTCCTTTCATCACATGAACCTTAATAACCCCGGCTTCAAGGTCAACGCCAAACACGCATTCCTTTATCGCCGGAAAAAGATACTGCTTACCGTCCTGTGCCGTAATCTCGTATACGTCATTTGCGCCCGTCTGAAGCACGTCAGTAACCGTTCCGATTACCGTTTCCGACTCGTCCACCGCCTTAAGTCCGATAAGGTCGCATATAAAATACTCGTCCTCCTTAAGCTCGACAGCGTTTTCGCGCGTCACATAAAGCTCCGCGGATTTATATTTTTCTATCTGATTGATATTGTTGAACTGCTTAAAGCGCAGTATCACCATATTTTTGAAAAAACGCACTCCCGTAATGTCAAGCTCGATTTTTTCGTTTTTAAAAAATAAAATACATTTCTTAAGCTTCTTAAAGCGCTGCGGGTCGTCGGTGGTCGGAAAAACCTTGACCTCGCCGCCGATTCCGTGGGTTGACGCAATAACCCCGACTCTCAGCAAATCGTCCATAGTAATCTCCGTTCGTAAATTTTCGTCTCCGAAACCAAACAAGGCTGTCCCTTGACGGGACAGCCTGCTCTACATCGGCTACATAATGTCTACAATAACCTTTTTATCTTCCTTTGTCGCAGCCGCCTTGACAACCGCGCGGATTGATTTGGCTATTCTGCCTTGTCTCCCGATTACCTTGCCCGTATCGGATGCGGCAACCTTAAGTTCAATAACGATTGCCTTTTCCTTAACGGTTTCGGTTACAACCACCTCGTCCGGGTTATCGACAAGAGCCTTTGCAATAACTTCAACTAACTCCTTCATCTGATTACCTCCTGACCTGCATAGGCAGATTATTTCTCGATTCCGGCAAGCTTGAAGATTTTGCCTACTACCTCAGTGGGCTGTGCGCCTGACGCAAGCCACTTCTTAGCAAGCTCTTCATTAACTTTGAATGTGCTGGGGTCAGTGTTAGGGTCGTATGTTCCGATTTCCTCGATGAATCTACCGTCTCTGGGAGACCTTGAATCAGCTACGATAATTCTATAGAAAGGAGCCTTCTTCTGTCCCATTCTTCTCAATCTGATCTTTACTGCCATTTAGTTCACCTCCATAAAATATTCTGATTTTGTGTATTAAAAAGGAAATTTGAATTTTCCTCTTTTACCTTTGCCGCCCATCAAGCCGGGAAACTGCTTCATCATTTTTTTCATTTGCTCCTGCTGCTTGACAAGTCTGTTTACCTCCGCTATATCGACGCCCGCGCCCTTTGCTATGCGGTTTTTGCGCGAAGGATTCAAAAGATTCGGATTTGCCCTTTCCTTAGGCGTCATGGAAAGGATAATCGCCTCAACCTTGTCTATCTGGCGCTCGTCAACATTTTCAACGGCTCCCTTCATCTGGCTGTTCATGCCCGGCATCATATTCATTACGCTGCCCAGACCGCCCAGTTTTTTTACCTGCCTGAAGGATTCCAGATAATCGTTGAAATCAAATTCCGACTTGCGGAGCTTGCGCTCCATCTCCTTCGCCTGTTCTTCGTCAATGTTTGCCTGCGCCTTCTCGATAAGCGTGAGCACATCGCCCATTCCGAGAATCCTCGACGCCATTCTGTCCGGGTAGAACTGCTCCAAATCGGAAAGCTTCTCGCCCATACCCACATAGAGGATGGGCTTGCCTGTAATTGCCTTTATTGATAACGCGGCACCGCCGCGGGTATCACTGTCCAGCTTCGTCAGAATAACTCCGTCTATTCCTATAAGCTCGTTAAAGGAGCTCGCCACATTCACCGCGTCCTGTCCGGTCATCGCGTCAACCACGAGCAGTGTCTGGAAAACCTCAACCTGAGCCTTTATGTCCTTAAGCTCGTTCATCATGTCCTCATCTACATGAAGTCTGCCCGCCGTATCGAGAATCACGACATTGTTGCCGTTTTTCTCGGCGTGGGAAAGCGCCGCCTTCGCAATGTCCGCAGGCTTATTGTTATCGCCCATCTCAAATACCGGAACGCCCTGCTTCTCGCCGTTAATCTGCAGCTGCTTGATTGCCGCGGGTCTGTATACGTCGCACGCGACGAGCAGCGGTCTTTTACCCTTTTCCTTGAGTTTGCCCGCTATTTTCGCCGTGGTCGTGGTTTTACCCGCTCCCTGAAGTCCCGCCATCATGATAACCGTGGGCTTTCCGTCCTTGCGCAGCGCAATCTCGGTGGTTTCGCTGCCCATAAGGGCAACCATTTCTTCATTAACTATCTTAATGACCGTCTGTCCGGGAGTAAGGCTTTTCATAACATCCTGTCCGATAGCCCTCTCCGTAACCGTATTTACAAACTGCTTTACAACCTTGAAGTTGACGTCCGCCTCCAGAAGAGCCATTTTGACCTCCTTAAGCGCCGCCTTGACGTCCGCCTCTGTCAGTCTTCCCTTACTCCTCAGGTTCTTGAAAATATTCTGTAATTTATCCGATAAACTGTCAAATGCCATATTATCCCCCAAATCCTAAACCCGATTAGAATTCGTCCATTATCTCGTCCGCAATGCCACGAATCTTCTGCGCAAGCTCCGGATTTCCCTCCTTGGCAAGCTCGCCTGAAATATCGTAAATCCGGTTCACCCTATCCTTGACTGCCATAAATTTGCTTACAAGATGGAGCTTTGCCTCATACCCGGCAAGCGTCCTGTCCGCGCGCTTAATCAAATCGTGCACGCCCTGTCTGCTTATTCCGCGCTCCTCGGCTATTTCGCCGAGAGAAAGATTGTCGAGCACATATTCCTCGAACACCGACTTCTGATGCTCTCCCAACAGTTCTCCGTAAAAATCGTAGAGCATCGCCTGTTCAACTATTTTCTCCATATTTAAACACCTTGCTTAGAATACAACATAAAAAGAACGGTGTCAAGTATTTTTTCTTGACACCGTAAAAAATCTGAAAAATCCCTAAAATGCTAATTTAAGGAGGTTTGGTTTTCCTCGGAATCTGGCGTAATTCTGAACTCCGTCCATTTCAGACTGCCCTCACTGAGAAGACGAAAATAAGTCTCAAACTCGGCAAGATTCACTTCTCGCCCCTCGGCATAATATTTATATTCGCCATTCTCCTGCTGTCTGGCATAGGCAATTATTGTTTCAATAATATTGTCGGTATTAAAGCTGTATCTGAGCAGCCAATCCGGAGAAGTTGCTCCGGCAGTAGCCAATACGTCGCCGTCCTTACTTACGTTTACCCTCAAAGATGGATGTCTGTACGCATATACTTTACCGTCAGAGTTTTCATGGAAAATAACTCCGTTTGTCCCGCCATTAACTGCATAAAACAGCTCTTTTTTTCCGTCACCGTCAAAATCAACAGCAATATATGACAGCCATTCAAAAACCTCTCTCCACTTATTCAAATCATAGGTTTCTGCTTCTACATCATAATGCTCATCATATGAATATATTATATCATATAACTTATATTCGGACAGCTTCATTTCCTTCCGCGTCTGAGTGTCAATAAATTCTCCGTCCGACAGGAATATTTTCTTAATAGAGCCAGGAATATCCGATTCCTCGAATTCCTTCCTTGCATTATCGGGATTATACTCAACCCTTATGTACTCCGTTGTTGGCTCCTCCGTGGCTTTCTCCGTCACCGTTTCCTTATCGTCGGTTGTTATGGACTCCCTTGTCTGGTTTAAATCAACCGTGCTGGAGGTGTAGCTTCCCTTTGTGCATCCGATAATGGAAAATGTCAAAATAATTAACGTGATAATTAATGATGTCCTTTTCATTTCATAACTCCCCCATCATAATTTATACATTAGCTGATAAATTTCATTGGCAAATCCTATTCTCTCTTCCGAATTATTATCTTTCGGAGATTCTAATTCCTTAAGGAAATAATCTGTAGAGTCAGCCAATGTTGTCTTACTTTTAAATTCGTTCCACTGAATTTTATAAAGCGTATTCATCTCTGTTCTGAAATAAGCTAACTGTGCGTTCAAATCCTTAGGCTGCAATCCCATTGACTTCGCCTGATTTAATAATCCTTGTTTTCTTGACCAAAATGTCCACTGCATTATTCCATAGCCTTTTTCGTCGTTTACATCATACACATAATCTGGGTCGTGATGAGTTATAACATTGTTTTCATTTTCAGCAAGGATATTCATAGCCCTGTTTCTGAATCCGTCCACCAATTGAAGCTTTGACAGCGTTGTCTGATTCATAGCCCCGGTTTTATTCAGTCCGTAAACCGTCTGGAAATTACCTATAGCTATCCTCATCAAATCGGAATTAAGATTTCCGTTAGCCGGTCCGGAGTAAAAGCCTAAATTAATCAGAGCTGTCTGTATATTCCGGTTAGAGCATGTGGAGCTTGTCGCACTTATTCCGTTGACTGTACCATTTGCATTATACGTCGGATATTCGGATTCGATTTCGCCGGATTTTTCATAAATAACTCCCGGTAATCCGTCGCTATCCGCTGTCGTAATTTTATTTGAAGGTATACTTGCATTTTTATTTACACTGTATACATTATCTATATTAAGTATCACATCGGTATTTCCCTGTATTTTCATCTTTATGTACAAATCCCCCTTTAACATTCACGCAGGTTACAATGCGCCAAACAATTTTTATTTGTTTCATATATTATACCATTTATAATATTTTCAATTCTTATTTAAATTATAGGTGTTTATAATGAAAAAATCAATATATCCTGAGGTTAAAATCACCCAAAGTAAATACAAAAAAGGCTTCCAGCGCATAACCGCCAAAAGCCTTTTTCCCATATATAAAACTGTCCGCTTTTATTTTATCAATCTGTCCATCGCCGAATTTTTTCCGACCACAATCAGATGCTCGTTTTCCTTGAAAACATAGTCCACACCCGGCATCACGTGCGTTTTGCCGTTTTTCTTGTAGCCGATGATATTCGCGTTGTAGCGCGCCCTGAAGTTCACTTCCTTGATAGTTTTGCCGATACACTCGTCAAACGGGGGAATCTCGTAGATTCCGAACTCAGAGTCTATTTCTATATAGTCGAAAAGCGATTTTTTGCTGAAACGCTTAGCCATTCGCTCCGCAATATCCCTGTCGGGATATATGACAAAGTCCGCACCGTTTCTGAGCAGAAATTTGGAATGAATATCGCGGCAGGCAAGGCTCACGACATACGGCGCTCCCATCTCCTTGACAAGGCTTGTGACCTCAAGGGAATTCTGGAAATTCTCGCTGATGCAGACAAAGCACACATCAAAATTGGTCACTCCGAGATTCTCAAGAACCTCGGGATTCGTGCAGTCGCCGACCTTCGCGTTTGTGACGAACGGCAGCAAACCGTCCACCTTGCTTTCATTAATGTCGATTATCATTATCTCGCATTCGGTTTTGGCAAGATTCTGGCAAAGATGATGCCCAAATTTGCCCAATCCTATAATCAAAAAAGATTTCATAAAATTTCCCCCTTCGGCTATCCTATCGAAATTTTCTCGTCCGGATAATATACCGGAGCCCGCTTTTTGGTCTTCATAATCGACATCGCAAAGGACAGGCTGCCGATTCTGCCGCTGAACATCAGAATCACGATTATTATTCTCGAAACGGTATTCAGGCTTCTCGTCAGCCCGGTGGTCATTCCGACCGTGCCTATTGCAGAGAAAACCTCAAACGCCACGTCCTCAAGCGGCAGCTTATTCACCGCCAGCACAGCGAAAATCGCCGTCACCGCCAGCACAAGATTCAGTATGAAAACCGTACTCGCCTTCCTGATTGCGTCCTCCTCAAAACGCCTTTTGAACACGCTCCCGCCCATTCCGTTTCTGATTCCCGTAAAAAGATTCACGATAAGGACAAAAATCGTGGTGGTCTTGATTCCTCCCGCCGTAGAGCCGGGCGAACCACCTATGAACATCAGAATCATCGTAAGCATTTTTGACGCTCCCGAAAGCGCCCCCGTATCCACCGTATTAAAGCCCGCCGTCCTCGCCGTTACCGCCGAGAAAGCCGACGCGAGAAGCCGCTCGCCGACATTCATTCCCGCCATCGTATTGCCGTACTCAACCAGATAAAAAAGAACTGTCGGCACTATAATCAGAAACGCCGTGGTCACAAGCACTATTTTGGTATGGAGGGAATATTTTTTGAATCTGAGCTTGTTGCGCGAAATATCGTCCCACACGACAAAACCGATTCCGCCTATGATTATAAGCGCCATAATCACGGTATTGACAATGAAATCACCCGTAAAATCCGTCAGCGAGGCGTATTCCTTTGACACTCCCATCAAGTCAAAGCCCGCATTGCAGAACGCCGACACCGAATGCCATATGCCGTAATAAAAGCCCTTGCCCGCGTTTTTAAAATAAACCGAAAACCTTATGCCGAGTATAAGCGCGCCGGTCCCCTCTATTATAAACGTTCCCCTGATAATCTTGCGCGTCAGCTTCACTATTCCGCTGATTTTGAGGGAGTTGACGCTCTCCTGCATAAGCCCCCTGAACTTAAGCCCGATTCTCTGCCTTAAAAGCATTGAAAAAATAACCCCGATGGTGATGAAGCCAAGCCCGCCGATTTGTATAAGCAGAAGAATTATGAGCTGCCCGCCTATACTCCAGTGCGTAAAGGTGTCCACAACCACCAGTCCGGTAACGCAGGTCGCGCTCACCGAGGTAAAAAGGCAGTCAAGAAACGGAGTATACTCTCCGTCCCTTGACGCAAAAGGAAACATCAGCAAAACGGTGCTTATCATGACTATTATCAGAAAGCCGA
Source organism: Butyrivibrio sp. (assembly GCA_014799955.1). GTDB lineage: Bacteria > Bacillota > Clostridia > Lachnospirales > Lachnospiraceae > Eshraghiella. The sequence continues at coordinate 17,998 of JAAVHB010000051.1, forward strand.
CCACTATGAACTGCGCCTGTGACAGCTTGTTTTTAACCCTTATACCCGACCTCATAATCTGTATCCTGCCTCTTAAAACATCAGCTTAAAGACTGGTCTGAATAAGCTTGGGGCTGTATCCAGCCTTTTTCATTGCAGCAATAATCTCATCCTTATGCTCGGTTCCGAAAGCCTCAAGCGTGATGCTTAACTCAACAGCCGCGTTTCTGTTTATGCTAACGAACTGATTGTGATCAAGCTTAATTACATTGCCCTTCGCGGCAGCTATCACCTCAGCGACCTTCAGAAGCTCACCCGGCTTGTCCGGCAAAAGAACGGACATGGAAAATACCCTGCCTCTTTGTATAAGCCCGTGCTGAACAACCGATGACATGGTTATAACATCCATATTTCCGCCGCTTAAGATTGAGACTACTTTTTTGCCCGAAACGTCAAGATGCTTAAGAGCCGCCGCCGACAAAAGACCGGAATTCTCGACCACCATCTTGTGATTCTCGACCATATCAAGAAACGCGACGATAAGCTCGTTGTCCTCAACCGTTATTATACTGTCTATATTCTTACGGATATACTCAAAAATTCTGCTTCCCGGAGTTTTTACAGCCGTGCCGTCGGCTATTGTGTTTACATTCGGAAGAGTCGTTACCTCTCCCTTTTCCAAGGATACCTGCATACAGTTGGCTCCCGCGGGCTCCACGCCTATAACCTTAATCTTGGGATTAAGCATTTTGGCAAGAGTTGATACGCCCGTCGCAAGTCCGCCGCCGCCGATAGGTACGAGAATATAATCCACCGTGGGCAGCTCCTTTATTATTTCCATGGCTATGGTGCCCTGCCCCGTCGCTACGTCCAAATCGTCAAATGGATGAATGAATGTATAGCCCTTTTCCTCGGCAAGCTTCATAGCGTACTCGCAGGATTCGTCGTAAACGTCGCCGTAAAGCACTACCTCGGCGCCGTAGCTTTTGGTTCTGTTTATCTTGATTATCGGAGTGGATGTCGGCATTACGATTACCGCCTTCACACCGTATATTTTTGCGGCATATGCTACGCCCTGAGCATGGTTTCCCGCTGAGGCGGTGATAAGGCCTCTGCCACGCTCCTCCTCGGTAAGCGTGCTTATCTTATAGTATGCGCCCCTTACCTTGTACGCTCCGGTATACTGCATATTTTCCGGCTTAAAATAAACCTTGTTTCCCGTAAGGTTACTGTAATATTCACTGTAAACAAGCCTTGTGTCGGTGGTCACCTCTTTGACGCGCTCCGACGCCTCCTCAAAACTTTCAAGCGTTAATTCAGTCATCATTTTCCGTTTCTCCCTTTACATCAAATAGTGCGTTTACAAAATCGTCGGAATTGAATTTCTGCAAATCGTCGATTTTCTCTCCGACGCCGATATATTTTACGGGAACGCCGAATTCGGACTGGATTGCAACGGCAATCCCTCCCTTGGCGGTTCCGTCCATCTTGGTAAGAATAATTCCCGATATGTCGGCGGTTTCCTTAAATTCGCGAAGCTGCGAAATCGCGTTCTGCCCCGTCGTGCCGTCAAGCACAATGAAATTTTCGCGGTACGCCTCGGGATACTCCCGCTCTATAATACGGTTGATTTTCTTAAGCTCGTCCATAAGGTTCTTCTTGTTGTGAAGCCTTCCGGCGGTATCGCATATAAGCACGTCGGCATTTCTGGATTTGGCAGCCTGTACGGCGTCGTAAATAACCGCCCCGGGGTCCGAGCCCTCCTGCTGCGCTATAAGGTCAACGCCCGCTCTGCCTGCCCACTCCGCAAGCTGCTCGATTGCCGCAGCCCTGAAGGTATCCGCAGCCGCAAGCACGACCTTTTTGCCCTGAGCCTTAAGCCCCGCCGCAATCTTGCCTATTGAGGTGGTCTTGCCGACACCGTTCACGCCGATTACAAGAATAACCGACTTGCGGTTCTCAAATTCATAGGCGTTCTCTCCGAGGTCCATCTGCTCCTTAATAGAATTCACAAGCAGCTCACGGCACTCCTCCGGCTGCTTTATTTTAAGCTCCTTGACCTTCGCCTTCAAATCCTCTATTATCTTCTCGGTAGTGGCAACTCCCAAATCGCCCATAATGAGCATTTCCTCGATTTCCTCATAGAAATCGTCGTCTATTTTGGAAAAGCCGTGAAAAATCGAGTTGAGTCCCGATACCACGTTATCCCTTGTTTTGCTGAGTCCCGCCACAAGTCTTTTAAAAAATCCCGCCATCGTTTTCACCTCTAACTTAATTGCTCTTTCTTTTCGTCCGCATCCAACTGGTTTTCTATCAAATCAACGGATACGAGCGCCGACACACCCTTTTCCTGCATCGTGATTCCGTACAGCCTGTCCGCCGACGCCATCGTGCCCCTCCTGTGGGTAATCACGATAAACTGAGTGTTCTTGGTCAGATTATGTAAATATTTCGCAAATCTGTCTACGTTTGAATCGTCAAGCGCCGCCTCAATCTCGTCAAGCAGACAGAACGGCGATGGCTTTAAATTCTGTATCGCAAAAAGAAGACATATTGCCGTGAGCGCCTTCTCTCCGCCGGAAAGCTGCATCATATTCTGGAGCTTCTTTCCCGGGGGCTGTGATATTATCGATATATCCGCCTCAAGAATATCCGCCTCCTCGTCAATCTCTATCGTACCCTTTCCGCCGCCGAAAAGCTGTCTGAAAACATTGGCAAACTCCGTCTTTATTTCCTCAAATTTTTCGGAGAACCTTGTCCTCATATCCGTGTCAAGCTCCTCGATAACCGAGATAAGCTTATCCCTGGCATTGATAAGGTCGTAATGCTGTCCCTTGAGGAATTCGTAGCGCTCCGACACCTCCTTGTAGTCCTCTATGGCGTTTACGTTCACGTCACCGAGTCTTCGTATATCGCTCTTGATTTCGCCCACCGCTTTTTTGATTTCGGATTCGTCGGTGAGCGAATCGTCCTTAAGCTCCGCAGCCTGACTGAGAGTTATTTCGTATTCGCTCCACATATAGTCTATGCGGGAATCCCTCGTGCTTTCAAGGCGGTCCATGTTCTGCGAAAGCCTGAAGCGCTCCTTTTCAAGCTCGACAAGCCTTGACTGGCACTCTTCTCTTGAGGTAAAAAATGATTTG
>JAAVHB010000052.1 GCA_014799955.1 Butyrivibrio sp.
CAATACTAATAATGTATTATATTCAGACCGTTTTTGTCCCGTCACAGATAAATGCCTGCGGATTTCCTCCGCTAAAAATGATAAGGGGCGGATTGCAAATCCGCCCCGCGTCCGTATTAGTTGCAGTTCTTTGACGTGTCGTTGCTGCTGTTATTGGACTTGTTGCTGTTTTTAGTTGTGTTCTTGGACGAGTTCTGAGTTGCGTTCTCAGTTGTATTCTTGGACGAGTTCTGAGAAGTCTTGTTGTACTCGTTTGTCGAGTTGTTTGAGTTTGATGAATTTTTAGCCATAATAATGCCTCCTTCTGGGTGCTTGAATTGCTTTTTTTTCAATCCCTTCGCAATGTATTATGTGTAATTTTATAAATTTTATGCAATTTTTTATTAAAAAAGCTTGCATTTTTCGACATATAGTGATATTATTCTTAATGTAGGAGGCGTACGGAAATAGCTTCCTACTATAACCCCTTATTAATTATTTATACTCCCCTCATTAAAAGGCAAGTGGTTCCCCCCACTTGCCTTTTACCTTGTATTCACTCATTTTTTATGCTTTTTATTTATCATCGCAAGGCTCATCTTTTTTCATTGCTTCCTTGGATTTTTTTATGTCACGTCCGACAATCAGCATAATCGCAACACTCACCAAAAACGGTATATAATAGGTGGAGAGTCTGTACAGCACCACGCTTGAGCCCGCTAACACCTTACCGAAAACTGCCGCGAAAAGCAGAGAAAATACCACCTCAAGAGAGCCGACACCTCCCGAGGTCGGGATAACTCCCATAACAAGCTGCATGAGCGCGGTCACGGTCAATGCCTGTCCGAAGGAAACTCCGTTCATATTTCCGCCCGAGGCATATATCGCAATCATCGGAATTACATACCAACAGGTCATTTTAAGTATATTCATCAGGCTGAAATTTACCCACGCATTAGGACTTTTGACAATATCCTTCGTAGCCTCGCGCAGCGATTCCGCCCATCGCCTGAGCCTTTGCTTCATTCCCTCAAAACGCTCGCTTCGGAAAATGAAATCAATTATTTTCAGCACAAAATTATGGAACCCCTTAGCCGCGCACATCAGAATCATGCATACTATAATCCCTATGCTGAGCCCCGCTCCGAGATAAATATATATGAAGGTCTGCGAAAAATTCCTTACTACAAAGGCGTTGTTGAACGCCAGCATCACAAGCGCGTACACAACTATCACCGTCTTGTGGAAAACATAGGGCATCGCCGTAATCGCAAAGCTTCTTCCCGAATCTATCCCTTTTGAATGCAGATAAACCATCTGCGCCGGCTTGATTCCCGCCCCGAAGGTCGTCACATTGAAAAACACACACATATACGCAACCGCTACGCACACGCGAAATTTCATGGGATGTCCTTCACGGCGCAGCAGATACGAATACAGAATCGCGTCTATAAAATAGTACATATTGCCCAACACAACCATACCCGCCAGAATAAAAAGATTCGTCTGGGAAAGCTGCTTTAATATATCCTTGTATGAGTCTTTAAAAAGAAAATAAAGTATCAAAAGCATGACCGCAATTATTGCCAGTTCAACAATTATTTTTATGCTTCTCTTCGCTTTATCGCTCATGTATATTCCCCTCGTAAAAATTAATTTTTCGCATACTCCTTTATTATCTGTATATTTCCGACAATATGGAGATTAAAATTTTCCAACTCCTCTGCCGGAATCCATAATTCCTGACCATTTTACCCCTCCCAAACTGTAAAAAAAGAACCTGCCGATAATGGCAGGTTCCCCTAGCGCGCCAGAGAGGATTCGAACCCCCGACACCACGGTCCGTAGCCGTGCGCTCTATCCAGCTGAGCTACTGGCGCATCCATTGCAGAATCACTGCAACACGATAGATTCTACAATGAATGTGACAAATTGTCAAGAGGTTTTGATAAACTTTTACGCAAACCTCGAAAGCATCTCATGCTTGGTATTATAAAGCTCAACCGACAAATCCACATAATGAGCGTGGGGGTTGTCAAAACGTTGCTCCTCGGGCCATACCGTAGTCGAGAGCTGATTTCTGACGTACTGCTGAATCTCGCTAAGGCTCGGAAGCTCATACACAAGCTCGCCGCCCGCGAAAATCTGCTTCTGAAGTCTTTCGCATGTAAAATTGGTAAACGAGCGCCTTTTCCACGGCTTTATCTCGTCCATGTAGGGATACGGCTTTGACGAATCAATCTCCTCGTCCGCGAAGGTGATAACGTCGGCAATACCGTAGCCGCTGTCCTTATCGTATATTCTCCAGAGAGCTTTGAAGCCGGGATTTGTTATCTTCTCTACGTTCTCGGAAATCTTGATTTTCGGCTCAAAGCTTCCGTCCTCCTTTTGAACCGCCGCAAGCTTATATACCCCGCCGAAAACGGGCTCGGATTTGGCGGTTATCATTCTCTCGCCTACTCCGTATGAATCAATTTTTGCACCCTGCTCATTCAGCGAGGAAATGAGATATTCGTCGATACTGTTGGAAACAACGATGTTACAGTCCGCGCAATCTGACGCATCGAGTATTTTTCTGACCTTTTTTGTCAGATAAGCCAAATCGCCGCTGTCGATTCTGACGCCCTTAAGCCGCTTTCCCATCGGCTCAAGAACCTCTTTTGCAACTTTTATTGCATTTTTTATTCCGCTCTCAAGCACGCTGTAGGTATCTATCAGCAGTACGCAGTTGTCGGGATACACCTCGGCGTATGCCTTGAACGCCTCGTATTCGCTGTCAAAAAACTGTACAAAGGAATGCGCCATTGTTCCCACCGCCGGAACCTTGAACATCTCGTCCGAAAGCGTCGTAGCCGTAGCCCCGACTCCCCCGATATAGCAAGCCCTCGCTCCGTATACGGCGGCGTCCGCGCCCTGCGCCCTTCTCGCTCCGAATTCCATGACCGACGCGCTTCCCGCCGCCCTGACGATGCGGTTTGCCTTCGTCGCAATCAGCGACTGATGGTTGATTGTCAGAAGAAGCATCGTTTCGATAAGCTGAGCGTCGATAAGCGGTGCAACCACCGTAACTAACGGCGTATTCGGGTATACAATCGTGCCCTCGGGAACCGCGTAAACGTCTCCGGTAAACTTAAAATTCCTAAGATACTCGAGAAATCCCTCGTCGAACATATTCCGTCCGCGAAGATACTCTATATCCTGCTCGTCAAAGGACAGTCCCTGAATATACTCGACAAACTGCTCAAGTCCGGCGCAGATTACGAAGCCTCCCTCGTCGGGATTCCTTCTGTAAAACATATCAAAAACTACCTTTTTTTCCTTAAGTCCCTTTACGAAATAGCCGTTGCTCATGGTAAGCTCATAAAAATCCATAAGCATCGTGAGATTACGTGTATCGTTAAAAAATTTGTTCATTGGCTTTCTTCCTCTGAAATAAAATATTTTAATACATCGTAAACCTCTTTGTCCTTTATGTCAAGACACTCGTAAAGACATAAGCTTTATAAAAACGCAAGCAGCTCGTTCATGAAATCCTGCTCAACGCTTATAAGCTCGAAAACCAAATCCTTTATCTTTGAATCGGCGTTCCTGTATTTGTTGTTGTACTTGCTGAGCGACTTTATTCCCATATTGCAGCCGTCAACCATAAGCTCGGCAATCTTGTCGCTGCCGTCGTTAATCATAAGCTTGACCTCCGTGCCGAACCATGCCATCGCCATCGTGATTTTATTCGGGTCCTCCTCGCTCTCGCCCTCCTTGTTAAGTATCTTATGGCACTCGTCACCGATTTTTATATGCTTATCGTCGTAATCCTCTATAATTTTCTTTAGCTTTTCATCCTTTACAAAAGAAAGAACCTGCTCCATGCTGTCCGTAGCGTTCTTGCACCCGCTGTTGCACTCCTTCAATAGATTTATGCTGTCCGAATTCATAAAAAAACCTCCCACACCTGATTTTGATGTCATGCATCTAAATCTAATATGAGAGGTTTCCTTAAAAAATATTCTCAAAATTGTACCTTCCGTCATATAAGTCAGCATATTCTCGGAAGGCCTTCTCCGATAAGCACGCTCACATTCCGCCGTCCCCCGATACGGGTTCTCATGCTGACTCCGCTTTTTTCGGTTGCGAGCCCTATTACCTTCGCGTTCTCCCCGTAACGGCAGGCACGCATTATTTCGCAGGCGCGCTCCGCCTGTTCTCCGGGCAAAACAGCGACCATCTTTCCCTCGTTGCCCATATGCATTATGTCCAGTCCGAGAATTTCGGCAAAGGACGCCACCTCCAGGGACACGGGAATTTTGTCCTCATAAATCTCAAATCCGCAGCCCGACGCCGAGGCAAGCTCGTTCAGAACGGTCCCGAGACCTCCCCTTGTCACATCGCGCATTGCATGAATCTGCAAGCCCGCGTCAAGCATCGCCCTGACCATTTCGCAAAGCGGCGCGTTGTCGCTTCTTATACCGTTCGTGATTCCCATGCGGTGGCTGAGTATTGCGGCATGATGGTCTCCTAAATTTCCCGAAAGCACCACCGCGTCTTTCGGCGCGCAATTCGACGCCGATATGCTGATATTTTCATCCACAAATCCCACGCCCGCCGTGTTTATATAAAGTCCTCCGCTGCCCTCAATTACCTTCGTATCTCCGGCAACGATAATAACTCCCGCCTCTTTAGCCGCTTCCGCGGCGGAATCCGCAATTTTCTCAAGCAGAGCAGAGTCAATCCCTTCTTCTATTATAAAGCCGCAGGTGATATATTTCGGAACCGCCCCGCGCATAAGCAAATCGTTTACCGTGCCGCAGATGCAGAGCCGTCCGATGTCTCCGCCCTTAAACTCCAACGGCGTAACCACGAAGCTGTCAGTCGTCACGGCAAGTCTCCCGCTGCCCCCTACCATGGCGCAGTCCTCCATTTTATCAAGCTCGGGATTGGAAAATCTTCCCGCGAAAACGCTTTCTATCAAATCGGCAGTCGCCCTTCCGCCGCTGCCGTGAGCCAGTGTAATTTTCATATTCTATCCTCTTTTATTGACAAAATAATTAAAGCAGCTGCCCTCCGTCGAAACCATGCAGGCTCCCTGAGGACTGTCCGGAGTACATACCGCGCCGTACAGCGGACACTCTGTCGGGGAAATACGTCCCGCAATCACATCGGGGCAGGAGCATCCGTTATCCGCAGCCGCATCTTCAAAAAGCTCCGCGCTGCCCGCGTCAAATGCCGCGTACTCCGCCTTAAGTTTCATTCCCGACGAGGGAATAATTCCCATTCCCCGCCATGCCGCGTCACACGGTTCAAAATATTCCGCCACCTTTTTGCGTGCCTTTACGTTGCCCTCTCCGGTCACCGCGCGGGGATAAAAATTATAAACTCCCGCTCTGCCATTAAGCTTCACAAGCGCGTAAACCGCGGCGAGAAGCTCGCCGCCCTCAAAGCCCGCCACGACAAACGGAAGTCCGTACTTATCCGACAAAGCCGCAAACGCGTTGCTTCCTGTTATTACGCTCACATGACCCGGCGCAATAAAGCCGGACAGCCCGTTCGGCTCCCCGCATATCCTGTCGATAACGGCGGGCATGGTTTTCAACGCCGTAAGCAGCCTTATATTGGAAATCCCCCGCGCAACGGCTTCTTCCATTAAAACGGCGTACACCGGAGCGGTGGTTTCAAAGCCCACAGCCGCAAAAACATATTCGGTACGGGGATTTTCTGACGCAAGTTCAATAAGCTCAACCGGCGAATAAACCATGCGGACGTTTCCGCCCTCTGCCGCCGCTTCCCTGAGGCTTTGCCTGCTGCCGCGCACCCTGAGCATATCCCCGAAGGTCACGACGCAGGTATCCGGCTCAAGACTTAATTCAATCAGCCTGTCTATATACGACGCCACGGTAACGCACACAGGACAGCCCGGTCCCGACACCAGCTTTATTTTCGGGGAAAGCATATCCGCAATGCCGTTTTTTGATATGGAGGCGGTATGCGTACCGCAGACCTCCATAAAGGTAAGCGGCTCTTTGTCATAGCTTCCGAGCGCCTCTGCTATTTCCCGCAAATCCCGCATTTACAGCTCCTCCAATTCCTTAAAAAGCGAAAGCATATCCTCCGCCTCGCTTTGCTTCATCTTTTGCAGAATCATTCCGGCGTGAACAAGCACATAATCCCCGGGATTCACATCGACAATTCCGGTATGCGCCCTTACGATATTTCCGTTGTAGTCAACCTCGGCAATATTATTTTCGATTTTTTTTACAATTCCCGGTGAAGCAACACACATAGTCCAAACTCCAATCTTTTTCGGGCGCATTGCGCCTAAAGAATTTCAAATTATTTTATAAGATCTTTCATTTTGCCGCGCACGTCGTCTCTTACCTCCCCGGCAAGAATTTCACAGATATACCTATGAAGCGACGGCTCCGTGTCCTTAAGGGGCAGCCCTGTTTTATCCGTCCAGCCTTCAATTACCCTGAGCGCGGTAAATCTGTTGTTCACAACCGGAGAGCGCAGCATCTGCTTTATAATATCGGTTCCCTTTCCGGGGTAAGCCCCGAGAAACTGAGCGAGGTACGAAAGCTTGTTGTGCTTGACAAACTCCGCACCGACTGTCTCGTCCGCGCTTCCCGTACCTATTTTATCAACCTCAAGCCGTTCCCGGATAAGCTGCAGCACATCGTCCAGCCTGTAATTATCCTCAATTAACAAAGCGGCAACGGAGTATTTATTCTCAAAATCCCTTGTCAGCGCGTTAAAAGCGGCTTCTTTATAATCTATCCCGAGATTTCTTGCAAGCTCTATCGCTCTGCCTTCTTTAATCGCGTCTTTTATAACTCCCAGCACGCCGTCACCCGAAAGTATCGCCTCCGATTGCGTGAAAACATCGGAATCCGTCCCATATCTGCCGCGGGCATATTCCCTTATTCTGTAAATAACGGAATAATCCTCCGCCTCAAGGAAATCCGACCGGACGCTGCGCTCCAAAAACGCCTTCAGCACGTCGGCTCCGTCCTCAAGCGACGAAATTCCCGGCTCCGGCTCGTCGTCAAGCATTGCGTTCATTATATCGGCGGCTCCCATATACTCATCGGGCAACATAGGTTTTTGCAGCCTTTCGTACAGATGCGTCTTTGTATAGCAGTCAATAGCGGAATAATTCGGAAGAACTTCGTTATCGACTCCGTTTTTCAAAAGCCAAAGCTCCTTTTCCTCATCGTCCGCCTCAAGAAAGCTGTTGACAAGAAAAACTCTTCCCCAACCCTTTACTTTTTTAACCGCCTCAAAAAATTCCTCGTTGCTGTTATCCCATCCGCGCATAATATAAGCCGAATACAGTGTGAATTCATCACAAAGGGCAAGCGTGCGAACGCGCTTTTTATACTCCTCGTTTGCATTGGTATTAAAAAGCTCCATAATTGCCATGCCGACTTTTACCGTCTCGCTTCTGACGGCTTCCACTGTCAGAAGCGCCGCACAATTATAAAGATTTTCCGCGTTAAGCCTGTCTTTTTGCGCTATTATATACTCCTGCAAGCCGTCGATATCCGCAAGCACATGGCCTTTAACCGCAAATTTGTCGGCTTCTTCGTACATTGCATTGTAATCTCCATCGGACGCAAGCTCAATAATTTTACAGAGCCGATTATACCCGTCGCCTCCGGAATTCCCCGACAAAGCGCCGTGGAACATCATTATTCCGTCCATGGCACCGGGAGCAAAACGAATTTTTGTCTCACTGTCATAATCAGGCAGTGAGAAATCCTGCGGCAGAAGACCGTTTTCATCCACCGCCGATTTTATTATGTCATAAACGGAGTTTTTCATTTACACCTCCCGAAAATTTACCGCTCACCGCAAAGGCGGCAGATTAACTCCAGAATCCTTTCGGTATTTTCCTCCTCCATGCAGTAAAAATGCGTTCCCGCAAACGGGTAAAAGCTTACTTCCCTGTCGGTGTACTCCCGCCATCTGTCCATCTCGTTTTCGGGAGTGTTCGTATCGCTCTCACCGTACATAATGACCAAATCGGAGTCCACCTTTTCATAGTGAGTTCCGTAAAGATATTCCGCCAAAATTTTGAAGTCCGCTCTGAGAACGGGCAGGAACAGCTCTCTGAGCCTTTCGTCCTGATAAAATTCGTTCGGAATACCGCCGTAGCGGGATATTACTTCCATAAACTGCATATCAGACATGGAATCCGTATTAGCCGAGACCTTGCAGAAGCGTATCGGCTCGCGTCCCGAGAGAAATGCCTTTTTCGGCATAGGAAGATTCCGCTTTTTCATCTGAATCATGAACTCGTACGCGACCACAGCTCCCATGCTGTGACCGAACAGATAGTATTCGCCTTTGCTCAACTCGTCCTTTACCTCTTCAATTACGGAGCTTACCAATTCCTCTACAGTTGAGTGAAAAGGCTCATTCACCCTTACACCACGCCCCGGATATTCCATAAGCATAACGTCAAAACGCTCCTGCAATCTGTTTTTCCATTTTGCAAAATTATATACGGAGCCTCCCGCATACGGGAAAAACAGTATCTTGGGCTTGGCGGGCGCGCCGTCCGGTACTGTGGAATCCGCGCTCTCATTATCTTTTCCCCTCTCCTCCAGGTACTCCGAGAAAAGATAGTCGGTGAGCTTGTCTATCGTATCGTAGGTATACAGAACCGATACGTTCATATCTACACTGAGCAGGTCGTTTATTTCGCTTCTGACGGAAAACATCATAAGCGAATCGGCTCCGAGCTCCATAAGAGAAACATCGGTTTCGATTCCTCCCGCACTGTCATAGCCCATAACATCCGTGCAGATAAGGCACAGCTTTTCCTTAAGCTTTGCGATGATTTCATCCTTCGTCAGTCCGCTCACGTCCCAGTCCGATTTGCGGACTTCTTTTGCGGGCATCTTTTTCGTAAGGCTCTCCAATCTGCTTTGAAGCGCGGTATTTCCGGCGTTCTTTACAAAAATATCCCAATCTATATCGGCTATCATCAGATTTTTGTACGGTCTTGTAAGAAACTCCTCCAATGCCAGAACCGCCTGAGATGAAGAAAATCCATGCAGTCCCATAATCTCCATATTACGGCGTGCAGCATCCTCCTGAGCCATTCCGTCACCGAGCCAGGGCCCCCAGCATATAGCGCAGCCGCCGGTTCCCTGAGCGCTTACATAGGAGGCAAAAATATTTTCAAAATAATTTGCCGCCGCGTAGTTGCTCTGCCCGATATTCCCCAACACCGAGGTTATCGACGACAAAAGCAAAAAGAAATCAGGCTTATGTCCCTTTGCCTCCTCATAAAGGTTTATGCTTCCCGACACCTTCGGATTCAGCACAAAGAGATAATCCTCCCACGACAGGTCGCGAATCATTTTGTCACGGATTACTCCCGCGGCATTTACGATTCCGCCAATCTCCGGCATTTTCTCCGAGATTTGCGCCATAACACGAGCCGTCTGCGTCCTGTCGCATATATCGCCGTAAAAAAGTCCGATTTGCGCTCCGTCCGCCTCCAATGCTTTGAACTTATCCTTAACCTCGTCGGAGGGCTCTTTTCTGCATATCACGGCAAAATGCCCCGCGCCCGCTTTCTGCAGGGTTTTCATATAATGAAATCCCAAAGCTCCGGTGCCTCCCGCGATTACATATGTCTTTTCACCGGAAATTAAAAGCTCCTTCTCCGGTTTCGCGTCGTTTTCCGACAGAGCGGAAAGCCTCTCAACCCTCGAACAGTATATATCGCCCCCACGGACGCATAATTCCGCTTCTTTTGCTCCAAGCATAAGACCCGCAAGCCGCGTTTCGCCGCCGTTTGTACCCTGCCCGTCAAAATCAATTATACCGGCGTAAACCTCCGGAAGCTCCATGTTCATTCCGCGCATAAAGCCCCACAAAACCGACTGCGTCAGATTAAAGCGCGAATTTTTGTTTTCAAAATTGCATCCGTATCTCGTGACAACGCGCACGGTACAAAGGCTCTGCAAGCCGCGCTTCTGGATTTCCTGCGTCAGCTCCACAAGCTTCCTTAAGACAGCACCGTCAAACTGCCCGTTTATGTTTTCGTCGGCACAGCCCGCACCGTATATAAAGCGGGTTTTCCGGTTTGTTGACGAAATTTCCTCAAAAATTCTGCTCTTTTCAACCTCAAATTTCTCCGGATAAAGGATTTCGGTTTCTTTTTGCCCTCTGCGCCAGAATTCCGCGGCATCTGCAAAAAATTCCTCCGAGTCGGTAATCAGACAAATACGTTCCGCCTCGCACTCCGCGCCAATAGGTACGTCCGTTTTTTTCCAATCCTCCTTATAATACCAACCGCGGCTGGCGCGGCGGTTCGTAATCAGGTTTTCCTCCGTAGTAAGCTTGGTCATCATCTGATTTATTTCTATTACAAGCTCGCCCCGGCTGTTATAAGCCTTGGTTCCGCCCATCATGCTCTTGTTCTCAATATGCGCGTACGAATCGCACCACAGCTTGTCAAAGCTTCGGTAATTGAAGCTGAAGTTCGTAATGAAATACGGAATTACCGTCATTTTCCCCTCAAAGCTGAAGCCGTCCGCAAGACTTACGCAAAGCATCGAATGAAATACCGAATCCACGATTCCGGGATAAATCAGGTATTCCTCCCTGTATCCGAGATTTTTCTTAGGCTCGACAAAACATACTCCCTTGCTGTCGCCGCAGCGGGATTTCGTAAGGCACCGAAAGCCCGTTCCCAACGAAAAGCTCGCGCGTTCCATCGCCCGGTAAACCGAATGATCCTGTCCGGGAGCGGCGGTTTCGTCATAGCCTGACGCTTCCAATTTGTCTATGTCGGTCTCCCCGCCAAGATATTCCGTATCGTCTACAAACACACTTCCTTTGGTATGCGTAGTCCACGGAGCTCTTTTTACACCGTTAGTCCGGCTCGCAATCACAAATTCGCATACTCTGTCATACGCATGCTTTATGCATACCTGAACCTCGCGCGTTTCGCCGTCACCGACAATCAGCGGCTCCCTCAGTTCCATATTCTGAATCGTAATATTTTTCGGACTGCGTATTTCCCGCATAGCGCTGATAATCAACGAAACGTATGACGCCGCGGGCGCAATCGCCGTATCAAAAATAATATGCTCACCCATAAAAAACGGTTTGTCGCAGTGATAGATACGCTGAAAAACAACGGTATCCTCCATAGCTGCGGACTCAAACCTCTGTCCGAGCAGAGAGTGTATCTCGCCGTCCGCAAGTTCCGCATTATTGCTGCGGTCATAATGGAGTTCCTTCCAGTAGCGTACTCTTTCAAACGGATAATTCGGAAGCGTTGAATTGCGCGTCCATCTGCTTCCCGCTATACCGAGAAGCTTTTCCCAGTTAAACGAAAAACCGCTCCTGTACAGCTCCGCCGCCGCCATCCCAAGCTGACGGCAGTCATCCTTTCCTCTGATCAGCGAGGGCGCGCACTCCGCCCCTCCTTCAAGAATCATATCGGCGAGCATACTGAGAGTATTCGTCGCTCCTATTTCAAGGAAGAAATATTTTTCCGGATTACGAACCGAAAGTACGGACTGATAAAAGTTTACGGGACGCATAATCTGTTCGCTCCAGTAAGTCCCGTCCGGAATTTCTCCGGGTCCGAATTCTCTTGCGTATACGGTTGAAATAAAAGGAATCTTCGGCTCGCTGTAAACGCCGCGTCCAGCTATAAACTCGAAATCCTTCGCCGCCTGCTTCATAAGAGGCGAATGAAAAGCATTCGATACAACAAGCTCCTTCGCCTTAATTCCGCGTTCGCCCGCCTTTTTAATAACAAGCTCAACCTTTTCGCGCTCGCCGGATACGACGGTGTTTGTTTCGGAATTAAGAACCGCAACCGTACAGCCGTCCATTCCGTCAATAAGCTCATCAACAACGGATTTTGCGGCAAATACAGCCGCCATAGTGCCCTCCTCGGTCACCGCGCCCATAAGCCGTCCCCTGCACGCAACCAGCTCGATTGCTGTTTGCAGACTCATACAGCCCGCGATAACCGCTGCGGCAAACTCTCCTATGCTGTGACCGATTACAAGCTCCGGCTCAATTCCGTATTCCATCCACGTTTTTGCCAGCGCGTACTCAACTGAAAAAATAAGCGGCTGCGCGTACGCTGTATCGTTAATCTGCCCGTCCTTCGTATCTGAACCGTAAACAAGTCCGCACAGCGAAGTCAGCAGATACGGGCGGAACATCGCGTCGCATTCGTCCATATATCCCCTGAAAACGGGATTTTTCTCATATAATCCCGAAGCCATTCCCAAATACTGCGAGCCCTGTCCGGTAAACAGGAATGCGGCTTTTGAAGGACGCTTTGTCTTGGAGGCGGGTTCGTTTACCACCTTCATAAGTCCGTTAATCAGCTCGTCCTTGTCCGCTCCGACAACCGCCGCGCGGCATGCGTAATCCGCCCTTCCCATGTTTGCCGTCGCAAGCAGAGTCTCCAAATCGCTCTCAGGCGTCTCTGCCACAACACTGATATATTCAGACGCAAGCCTCCTTATTGCGCTCTCGCTCTTTGCCGATATTTTAAGGAAATAATTTCCGTTTGTTTCGGGTGCGGCCTCCTTAGCCGATTCACTGACATACTCCTCAAGAATGACATGGGAGTTGGAGCCGCCGAAGCCGAAGCTGTCAACCGCTGCCCTTCTGGGAGCCCCGGATGAAGTCCACTCCGTATTGGAGTCCACCACGCGAATCGGCGCGTCATCCCACCTTATCTGGGGATTCGGCTTGTTAAAATTCAGATTTCCCGGTATCGTTTTATGCTTAAAGGAAAGCAGTACCTTGATTATCGCCGCCATTCCCGAAGCCGCCTCAAGATGCCCTATATTTGACTTTACCGAGCCGATAAGCAGCGGATTGAGCTTGCTTCTTCCCGCGCAGTAGGAGTCTATGAGCGCGTTGACCTCTATAGGGTCTCCGAGCGGCGTGCCGGTGCCGTGGGCTTCAACATAGCCTATACTGTGCGGCTCAAGATTATATTTTTGCAGAGTGTCAAAAATCAGCGTCTTCTGTGCCTCTCCGTTAGGCGCAGTCAGTCCGTTGCTGTGCCCGTCCTGATTGGCTCCCGTAGCCTTTATCACTCCGAGTATATTGTCATGATCCTTCCGGGCATCTTCCAGACGCTTGATAACGATTACGCCGGCGCCTTCTCCTCTCGCGTAGCCGTCCGCATCTGCGTCAAAGGAAAGGCTGTGTCCGTTCGGCGAAACCGCCTGAAGCTTGGAAAAGGCGACCGAAACCGCCGGTGAAAGCATAAGGCTCACGCCACCGACAACCGCCGTGTCCACATCCCCCGCGTGAATCGCGTTGACCGCCGTATGCAGCGCGGTCAGCGCCGAGGAACAGGCGGTATTGACCGACAGACAGGTTCCCTGAAAACCGAAGGTATAGGAGATCCTTCCGCATAACGTGCTTTCACACACGCCTGTAAGCGAGTAGGAATCAATATTGCGCAAATCTCCCGAGCTTACCGAGGCAAGCGAATAGTCTCCCGTAGTTGCTCCGATGAAAACTCCCGTTTTCGTTCCGTTATATTCGGTAATATCCATTCCGCCGTTTTCAAACGCCTCATATGTCAGTTCAAGAAGCATACGGCTGTGCGGGTCAACTTCCACAGCCTCCTTCGGGGAAATATTAAAAAACTTGGCGTCAAAATCACTGACCGGTATATTCAGAAAGCCGCCCTTTTTGCAGTACATCTTACCGGGCTCGCTCTTGTCCTCGGAATAATATTTTTCTTTGTCCCAACGGTCCTTGGGAACCTCCGTAATTCCGTCCGTTCCGTCAATAAGAAGCCGCCAGTACTCCTCGGCGCTGTTCGCGCCGTTAGGGAAGCGGCAGCTCATGCCGACAATTGCAATATCGCCGTTTCGTTCCGTCTCAGCCCATGCGCTCGCGGCTGTCTGAGATAAAGAGGGCCGCTCATTTGAGCACACCAACGATTCTATATGCGCGATGAAATCCGCAAGTACTGGATACCCGAACACCTCGGACGCTTTTATATTTATTCCGAAAGAGTCGTTGCACTTATCGACCAGCTCAATAATGTTCATGGATACAATGCCGCACTCCTGAAATGTCATCGAATCGTCCGTTATTTCCGCATTCAGGATTTCTTTCAGAATCTCATGTACTCTGGAATTGACGTCCGTTTTTGCCGCACTGTCTTTAACCGCATTGTCTTTAGACACGTTTTCTTTGATTACATTACCATAATCGCCCTGAAGATAGTTTATGCGCAGTTCTCTTCGCTTAAGCTTTCCGAGCGCGGAGCGCGGAGCCTTCTTTATCGGGATAACCTCTCCCGCCGCAACGCCGAAGGTTTCAAACAGTATGCTTCTCACCCGCTGCGCGTATCCGGCAAAAAAGCTCTCAAAACCAGGCGAATCCGCTTTGTCGGACTCACAGAAAACAACCACCTGCTCAATGCCGTCCTTATCGGGGACATTGCAGACGAACGCGCTCTGTACCATGTCACTCTCGCCTAATTTGCCGATACATTTTTCAAGAGCCGCGCATTCAAAATTAGCGCCGCCGGAAACCACAATTTCCTTTGTTCTTCCGACAATGACAAGCTCTCCTTTGTCCGTCAGCGCGCCTATATCACCAGTATCGAACCAGCCGTCGCGAAACTGCTCCGTCTTAATAAGCTGTCCGTCCGAAAGATACCCATCCACAACCGCGGAGCCCTTTATCCACATCCTGCCCATTTCGTTATCGCCCAAAGTATTATAATCGTCGTCGGTAATTTTTACTTCCATATGCTCGGACAGCTTTGTATACGGAATATATTCCTGTAACGAAGGGCTGTTGTCCTCCGAGCGCACAACCTTTTCGCCGTAATTAATGCTCTGGTGCATCGGGCGGTATGTGTATGACGCTCCGAGGGAAAACGCGAGCAGGCACGTTGCCTCGCTCAGTCCGTAGATCGGCGACAGCACTGCCCTTGAAAGCCCGTATTCCTTTAATGCGTCATAAAATCTTCCGAGGAATTCCCAGCTCACGTTCTCGGCTCCGATTCCGATTATGCGAAGAGCAGACAAATCCCATTCAAAGCGCCTCTTTGAATTGTTCAAATAACGCATGAAATGCTGTATCGCAAACGGAATTTCTCCCGTAATCGTCACCCTGTACCGTGAAACCATTTCCGCCCAAAGCAGGGGATTCTTCATATATGTGCCGGTCGGAATCAGATATTGCGGCAGTCCCGCATACATTCCGAGCATATGATAAATAACGAGACCGCCCGAATGGGTAATCGGATGCCAGTTCAGCATAACATCCTTATCCGTCACATTAAAGCATTTACATTCGTCGGATACGCTGACATACAGATTCCTTCTTTTGACCGGAATCGCCTTTCCCTCGCCCGTCGTTCCCGACGAGAACTGAACGTACAGAATTTCCTCCATATCGTGATCACCTAGGCAGTCAGGCTCGCACTCTTGCCTTAAATCCCATTCCGCACCGGAGGGATTGACAACCAGATCAAACCATTCCGGATTTGAAAGCTCAACGTCGGTAAGTATCCCGGCAAAGCCGTACTTCCTGACAAACGCCTCCTCCAACGGCTCGTGAGGACTGTAGCTTATCATTACAGCCACATATCCGCCCAGTACGCACGCCCAAAAGCTGTAGAGCAGATTTTCCAATTCGGAGCAATAAAGAAGCATATATTCCTGACGCTTCACTCCCGAATCCTGTAAAAACCTATGAATCTTTCCGCTTTGTCTTGCAAGTTCAAGGTAGGAAATTCTTTTCTTCTCATCCTCCGAAAAAATTATTTCGATTCCTCTGTCCGATTCCGCGGCATTCAAAAGCCACTGTGTTATATCCGTATAGTTTTCAAGCTGATTCATCTTAACGCTCCCTGCCAATGCTGTTGTATGTTTTGCCGATTTTTAAAAAAATCAGTACTATTGTATCACATTATTATAAAACAGCCAATCCCCTAAATTCCCGCGTTTTATCCCAGATTACGGAAATTAAAGCGAGTTTTTTTGTATCGGATTTACAACACAATCTCCGCGCTCACACACCTCGTGCCCGTCAGCCTCTCACTCAGCCCGTCCGGCTGGCATACTCCCGCGTAAAGCGTGAATCTGTCCGAATAGATTTTCCTTTCTCCGTCCTCACTGACTGCGGTAAAGCATTTTGGCGGCACAGGAATGCTGTATGAGCGCTTCTCCCCGGGCTTAAGCGCAATCCTCATAAAGCCGCAAAGGCTGTGATTCGGCACCGCGTTTTCGCCGTAATCCTTTATATACAGCTGAACGACCTCCTCAGTATAGCGGCAGCCCCTGTTTTCGGCTGTGACCTTTGCGGTATAATCACAATACTCAAGGCTTGTGCAGACAACCTCGGAATAGGTCAGCCCGTAGCCGAACGGGTAAAGTATATTTTCCCGCGCGTAGCGGTACGTCCTGTTTTTCATTGAATAATCCGTAAATTCCGGCAGCTTTGCGGCGTCCTCATAGAAGGTTACCGGAAGCTTGCCCGACGGCGAAACGTCGCCGAAAAGAATTCTCGCAAGAGCGGTTCCGCCCTCCTGCCCGGGATACCAGACATGAAGCAGAGCGTCGGTTTCAATCTCCGTGTTTACGGAGCTGCCCGCCGCGCATACCGTAATCACCGGCTTTCCTGTTCCGACGATAAGCTCAAGCAGCTTTCTCTGACTTTCGGGGAGGCGCAAATCCGCCTTGTCGCCTGAGGAAAATTCGTTTCCGGTATCGCCTTCCTCGCCCTCAAGCGTCGCATCAAGCCCGACACAGAGAATCACCGCGTCGGCGTTTTCGGCAGCCGCGACAGCCTCGGAATACCTGTCGCCCTTTGCGGCAAGCCCCGATGTTCTGTCCTTGTAAAGATGGCATCCCTGCGAATACAGCACTCTTCCCGAAAATCTGTCCTCTATTCCTTCAAGAAATGTCACGTATCTGTCCGCCGTTCCGCAGTAATTCCCCTCAAGCGCAGCGCGGCTGTCACTGTTCGGTCCTATGACCGCAAGCGTCTTTATTTTATTTTCGTCAAGCGGAAGAATCCCGTTGTTTTTGAGCAGCACCATGGATTCCTCGGCACATTTTAACGCCGTTTCTTTATTTTCGGGGCTTGATACCGCGCTGTAGGGAATACCGTCAAACTCAGTCTTTTCGTCAAACATTCCGAGCCGTATCCTTGTTTTCATCAGACGCACGCACGCCCTTCGTATATCGTTCCCGTCCACAAGCCCACGCTCAAGCGCCGCAAGTACATACGAATATGTGCAGCCGCAGTTCAGATCACAGCCCGCCCCCAGCGCCATCGCCGCCGACTCAACCGGATTCGACGTAATTTTGTGATGCTCGTGAAAATCGTTTATTGCCCAGCAGTCGGACACAAAATAGCCGTCAAAGCCCCATTCCTCAAGCTTGCTCATAAGAAAGTCACTCGCGCAGGACGGCTCGCCGTTTAAGCGGTTGTACGCACCCATGACCCCTTCTACTCCCGCCTCCTTTATCAACGCCTCAAAGGCGGGAAGGTAGGTTTCCTCCAAATCCTTTGGAGACGCTTTGGCATCAAACTCGTGGCGCAGCGCCTCCGGGCCGCTGTGGACCGCAAAATGCTTGGCGCACGCCGCCGTCCTCAGCACCTTGCCGTCGCCCTGAAGACCTTCAACATATGCTTTTCCCATTTCGGAGGTCAGATAGGGGTCCTCTCCGTAGGTTTCATGCCCTCTGCCCCAGCGCGGGTCGCGGAAAATATTGATATTGGGCGCCCAGACTGTAAGCCCCTTGTATATATCCGTATCCCCGAAGCTTTGATACGCGTTATATTTGGCTCTCGCCTCAAACGAGGTAATTTCTCCCGCTTTTTTCACAAGCTCCGTATCAAATGTCGCCGCAAGCCCGATTGCCTGCGCAAGCACGGTTGCCGTTCCCGAGCGCGCAAGTCCGTGCAGTCCCTCGTTCCACCAGTTATAAGCCGGAATACCGAGCCTTTTCAACGCCGGAGCGTCGTAACGAAGCTGCATTGCCTGCTCTTCAACCGTCATTTCATCAACCAACGCCTCGGCACGCTCCATTGCGCTCAAGTCTTCATCCAAAAATTTTTTCATTTCAGCCCTCCTTAACTTTTCCGCTTAGCGCCCATTGTTCACTACCTTTATTTTAACACCTTTTTCTTCAATAGCCAAAAGCTGTTCCTCCACGCAGTCCCAATCCGTAATAATCAAATCAAAGGTCTCGGCGTCGCATACCTTGATAAACGAGTCCGCTCCGATTTTAACTCCCGGAAGCAGCAGGCATTTTTTCCGGCTGTTTTTAATAACCGCCCGCTGGAACGCCGCCGTTTCGTCCGTTCCGTTTGAAAGTCCGAAACCGACAGTCAGACCTGCCCCGGTAATAAAGCACAAATCAAAATGAAGTCTGCTCACAAATTCATTGGCAAGGCTGTCAACCAGCGAACCGCTCTGTCTCATTCTGCCGCCCGCGACATAAACGTCGATATTGTCAAAGCTTCTGAGCTCTCTGGCTATGTCAACCGAATTCACCACCACGGTATATTTGATATTTTTTGGCAGGAAAGAAACCATAATATACCCGAGGGAGCCTCCCGTCAGATAAACTGTGTCATTCTCGCAAATCATTCCCGCCGCCTCGCGCGCAATCTCCCTGTAATTGTCAAAAACGGGCATCTTCTCAAAATTGCGGTCCACGGGAGGCCTTACGCTGACCTGCGGCGCGGCAATCGCGCCCCCGTGGGTTCTTTTGCACACCCCCTTCTGCTCAAGCAGGCGCAAATCCCTGCGGGCGGATTCGTCCGATATTTTGTATTTGTCGGTAATTTCCGCAACCGTAATCTTACCGTTTGTTTTGATTATTTCCGATATTTCCTGATGACGTTCCTCAATAAACATAATTTTTCCTCCAAATTTTTAATAATCGAATTCGATAATACCAAATTACCACGCATTCGGTAATTTGTCAACATATTCGGTAATTTAGTTTTTAAAAATCGTTCAGTGAAATCAGCTCTACCAACTGTCGTGTAATTTTATTCTACTATCAGTAAATAATACAAATGAGGAGGCTTTATGGTTTTATTCGGAGATAAACTGAAAATGCTAAGAAACAGCAGGAATCTCACACAGGAGAATCTCGCTGAAATGATGGGGCTTGCCACGAGCGCAATATCGAGCTATGAATCATGCTCGCGCCGCCCCTCCTATGAAATTCTGATAAAATATGCACGGATTTTCCATGTGTCAACTGATTTTCTTCTCGGCATAGAGAAGCATGAGTACCTTGACGTGTCGGACTTAAGCGCAAAGGAAAAGGAAGCCGTGCTGCAGGTCATAACAGTGTTCAGGAATATAAAGTAAAAAGGATTGACAGTGCGGTTTATGTATTGCAACCGCTTACAAACCGCGCAAATCTCCAAAGCGGGGAAAATCTCCGCTTTGATAGATTTCTCTGAATCGTATGTTGAAGTCCGGAACCGCCCGTGATAAAATCAGTGTTGTAAACAAGTTTTCCCTTTTCGGCACTGTGTATGTGCTAAAAATAGATTCTTTTTATACTGATTAACATAAATATCAGGAGATTTTTTATGATAATTGCGAAAGAGTTTGCTGAACAAGATAAAGAGCAATTACTTGATATGGTCAATGAAATAAATAAATATGACGCAGATTTCGAAGGATTGGTCGTTATAAGGAGCATTGAAGATTATAATCTTTTCCTAAAGAAATTAGGAGAATGGAAGCATCAAGAATTGATTAACCCCAATTTTTCTCCTCAAACAACTTTTGGCGTATTCGATGATAAAAAACTGGTAGGCGGTTTTGTTCTAAGGCATACATTAAAAGGTACGTTAATTAATAATGGGGGAAATATCGGTTATTTAGTCAGACCGAGTAAACGAAAAATGGGATACGGAAAGATACTATTGAAACTTGCATTAGAAAAAGCAAGAGATATAGGGCTTCAAAAAGTTTTAGTGACTTGCAGAAATGACAATATCGGTTCGGCAAAAGTTATAGAATCCAATGGCGGAGTATATGAAAATGACTATTATGACATAAACTCAGGAAAAACCTATAGGCGGTATTGGATTCAATGTGAATAATTGGCACATAACAAGTATCAGTTCCGGCTTGTCACATAGTCATTTTGGTTTTTCGGGAACACTTCTTAACTAATAGACAACCTTGGCAGGAATGTATTTTGAAAAAGGGCGAACTTCATGGATTACAATAGCTTATTGTCAGGCATGACTATGTTTGGTTCTTCTGTTGAAGAAATATGTTTTAATACTTTAGGAATTTCCGCAGATAATATAAATGAAAACGTTATTATTTCTCCGGGATGGCAGCCTGAAAGACTGTTTAAAACAAACAATATCACTCAAATTGTTCAATCAAGTCCTTTATTTGGATATAAAGTGTGGAATATAGAACACAACAATACTGATATATCGTATATTAATACCGGATTTGGCTCACCTGTGATGTTGGACGCATTATTACTTTTAGGTTTAACAAAATGCAGAAAAATTTTATTTGTGAGTTCGGTTGGCGCTCTGTCTTCTGAAATTAATATAGGGGATATTGTGATACCGGAATATTCTGCTTCCGGAGATGGTGCGAGCAGATTTCTTTCAAACAATCTGCGTAATGATACTTTTGGCGATAAGCAGTATCCAAATGCTGATTTGTTTAAGTTACTTGTAAACGAAGCAAAAAGAATCTGTGATGCAAATAGCGTTAAATGGCATCTGGGCAAAACTCTTTGTGTTGATACGATAATGGCTCAATATAGTCACTTGGAAAGCATTGTTAAAATGGGGTATAACAGCATAGATATGGAAAGTGCAGTGGCGTTTAAAGCTGCAAAAATGATGGATATACCTATTGCGGCATTATTGCAGGTATCGGATAATTCTATTATTCACAAATCTTTAATGACCGATCTTAACGGTCAGGAAGAACAGGAATATCGTAAACTTGTAAGAAAAGAAATATTACCACAAATTCTCGAATGTGTATTATTTGAACAAACAAAAACCGAATTTTCAAACAAGGGTTAATTCCTAAAGAATTGCTGATTCTTTGAAGGAGGTAAGAGTTGAAACTTTATTTAATACGTCATGCAGAAAGCTATGGAAATATAAAGGGAAAAATAATATCCACCACAGACTTTGAACTGACAGAAAAAGGAATAGCTCAGTCACAGCGCATCGGACAAAAAATTTGTTCAGAATTGAAAGAACAACCGATATCAGCCTATTGCAGTTCTCTTGCCAGAGCCAGACAGACACTCATAGAGATTCTTCGTTGCATCGGTCACGAAAATACTGAGATAACAGAAACCGATTTCTTAAAAGAAATGGATTTAGGATTGCTTGAAGGAATGACATGGGAAGAGCGTCGACAGAAATATCCTGAAATAGATTTGGATAAAAAACTGTCACTGCTCCGGGCTCCATGTGGAGAATCTTATCAAGATGTAAAGAACCGGTGCCAAAGGTTTGCAGAAAAGCATTTAGAAAAAGAATCAGATGAAAAAAGCATAATCATTGTTTCCCACGGCATTACATTAAGAATATTGACAAACGTTCTGCTAAAACGTCCGGACGAAGATATAAATTTTTTAAATTGGATGGAAAATACTGCGTTGACCGAACTTTTTTGGGAAAAAGAAAGCAATACATATAAATTAGTTCGCTTGAATGATTATTCGCATCTTGGAGAGCTGCAAACCGCGGGATATGAAAAATGGGGATTATTTGCAACACAGGATTATTGGATAAAATAACCCAACTTTTCTGACTAATTTCATTTGTCAATCAGGAAAATTCAAACAATTATTTGATTTTATACGTCTTTCTTTCGGGCGTCATTTTGTGTCATTTTTACGTTTTTCTATATGCCCAGTATGAAATTCAGAAAATCCGCATAATACTGAGGAATGTTCAAAGGACTCAAAGTGTTTCTCTGTTAAAAAAACTTTTTTTGTCGCTACGTCGCAAATTTTGAATTCACATATCAAAAGCGGAGATGCCTAACACCTCCGCTTTTAACTACCTCATTCAATCATCATACTCA
The DNA here is from genome assembly GCA_014799955.1 of Butyrivibrio sp. Lineage (GTDB taxonomy): Bacteria > Bacillota > Clostridia > Lachnospirales > Lachnospiraceae > Eshraghiella. The sequence continues at coordinate 22,067 of JAAVHB010000052.1, forward strand.
ATATAATCCGGTGCCCAGTCAGGCATCATTTGATCTTTATAACGCCTTTGAGAATTGTGAATTTGACCGTGAGTCTTTTTCTTGGGATTCATCTGATTTGCGTGATTATCCAAATTTGCTTTATAAGCTTTGTTATTTGGATTGTTTTGATTTGCCCAATTATCCAGCTGTTCCTTTGAATGAGTCTTACCCGATACTTTTTTAACGCCCATATTTTGCTCCTTTCTGAACTAAAAAATCCACGCACCCTTGACAGTACGTGGATCACAATTACTTAAAACAAATCGCTTTACACGCACCAAAACAAGACCAACGAAAATTTCATCAGTTCGAATTGTGGTGTAAAGCAGTGAAACAATAGGGGAACTACTATAAGTCACACACAACTACTTTCTCAATCTCATAACGAGAATCTTACAGAGATTAATAGTTTCACAGATTTACCTTATAGTTTAAATGCTTAAGATTTTCCATGACACATTTTCATACCCTCGTTCTATGAAAACTTGGTGTCGAAAAATATGTAAAAGCATTTATTAAATTAATTATATCAAAAAATAATTTATCTGTCAATATTTCCTATAATATACAAAAACAGAAAACCCGCATATTATACATTAACAATTCACATCACAAACGGAGAATTCCATATGAAACGATGTGTTCCGCTCGAGGCTGCCGCAGAAGCCGTCTGCAATCAAAGCTCCGTGCCTCCTCTGATTTTTCAGCTGCCGCCCGAACAGGGCAGGATGATATTGGAGGAAGCTCAGGATACCCCGGTATATAAATATCCTGCCGATATATATTCGGAATATATAAATACCGGAATGTGGGGAAGCATACCCGTGTATTTTATTGCGCCCGAAAACGCCGAGGTCAGGAATGTTATATTCTATATTCACGGCGCGGGTTGGGTATTCGGCAGCTTTCATACGCACGAGAAGCTTGTCAGAGAACTTTCCGCAAGAACAAATTCACTGGTCGTATTCCCCGAATACAGCCGCTCGCCGGAGGCAAAATACCCCACCGCAATTGAACAGTGCTATTTTATACTGTCCCACCTATGGGAAATCACCAAAAACCGCTATCCTATGTTAAACCGATGTACGCTCACGGTTGCAGGCGACAGTGTGGGCGGAAACATGGCAATCGCAATGGCGTTTATGTCAGAGATGCGTCAGGGGCCGTATATTAACAAGCTGTTGCTGTATTATCCGGTAACGGACGCCTGCTTTGATACGCCCAGCTACTGTCAGTTCGCAACGGACTATTATCTCTATCGGGAAGGAATGAAGTGGTTCTGGCGGCAGTATACGACCTCCATGTGTGAGCGGAATCAAATCACTGCTTCTCCGCTCAGAGCAGGCACGGATTGTTTGAAATGTTTACCGCAGACTATGATTATCAACGGTCAGGCGGATGTTTTACGAAGTGAGGGAGAGGCTTTCGGAGAAAAGCTCCGGTGTGCAGGCGTGGAGGTAACCGCCCTGCGGGTACAGGGAATCATACATGATTTTGTGATGCTGAACGCGCTTGATAAGACAAATGCCTGCCGTACCGCTATGGATGCGTCAACCGAGTGGATTAACCGCAAAAATAACTCCTGCGCGAAATATTCTCAAGAAGAACCAGCCGATTCAATGTGCCGTCAATAAAAACGCCGACTGCGGCATAGTATTCCGTGCCTCACAGCGCGACGGAAGGTTTTACGCTTCCGTCAGACCGTAATCGGAAAAGCACGGACATATTCAGTAAATTATCACGGCGGCGGCAAAACATATCGCGGCTGTCGAGTATCCGTCGCCGTGCCCCAAAAATGCGGCAGCAAGAAAAGCCAATCCCGCCGCGAACAGAGCGACACGAAGAAAGCGTCTGATAATTTTACCGCTCTTGGTCATCGCTTTTATCCTCCGTCTGCTGATTCAGCTTTCTTGTTTTGTAAATCAGCCTACGTTTAAACGCCTGAATCTTTGCCATATAGCGGCTTGTGTATAAAGCGCCGAGCAAGAGAACACCGAATACAATACCCAGTGCGGCGGAAGCGGCTATTTCATAGATTCCCGTTGACGCAAGACCGTTTATTTCTATGACGCCATATACAATAAACGCGATGATTGCCGCAATAAACAGCACGCACATTCTCTTTGAGAGCTTTATTTTATCCTGATTTTCATAACCCGCCACTTTCAAAAGCGTCTGTTCCGTTTTCTTATCCATAATTTTGCTTTTCCTTTCTCCGTCCAGAATTTCTTCGATACCTACACCGTAATAATTTGCTATTTCGATTATCAAATCCAAATCCGGCATATTTACGCCGTTTTCCCACCTTGAAACGCTTCGGTTTGTCACACCGAGGATTTCCGCCAGCTGTTCCTGAGTCAGCTGCTTTTCTTTACGAAGCTCCTTTAAAAACATACCTGTTTTCTTTTGGTTCATCGGATTCAGCTCTCCTTTCGCGATTATTATGGCATTTCGGATGAAAAAAGTACACGACATAAAACGGGAATTATGCTTTTATACCGCTCAACAGTCGTTTCCGCCTTATGATATAGTAAACGATTCCGACCGAGTCAGCCAGAAGCCAGCCAATCGGAACCGACCACCAGATTCCCGCAACCTCAATTTGCGGAATGGCAGAAAGCGTATATGCCAGTATTACACGCGTTCCGAGAGACAGCACCGTGAGAACCACCGACATTCCGGGCTTGCCCAAAGCCCGATAAAGTCCGTACAGCAAAAACAGGCATCCGATTCCGCAGTAAAATGCGCCTTCAATCCTCAGATAACGGACTCCCTCGGCAATAATCTCCGTTTTTTCGGCGTTCACAAACATAAGCATGAGCGGACGCGCAAATATCCATACGGCGGCAGATACAATTACACAAAAAATCACGGAGACCGCAACCGCTCCTTTTAACCCTTTGCGTATCCGCTCTTCCTTTTTTGCTCCGTAATTCTGAGCGATAAATGTGGAAAAAGCGTTGCCGAAATCCTGTACCGGCATATACGCGAATGCGTCAATTTTAACGGCGGCGGCAAATGCCGCCATGACCGCGGAACCAAAGCCGTTGACTACGCCCTGCACCATCAGGATTCCGAGATTCATAACGGATTGCTGGACGCAGGTCAGCACTGAGAACCCGGCAATCTCCCTCATACAGCCCCGTCGAATCCGGTACTCGTCTTTTTTCATTTTCAGACACGGAACACGCCTCCACGAATACACTGCGATTCCGATTCCCGAAACATACTGCGCAATTACGGTTGCCAGAGCGGCTCCCGACACGCCTTGATTTAATCCGATTACAAAAAATAAATCAAGCGCAATATTCAGTATTGCGGAAACAGCCAGAAATACAAGCGGCACAACGGAATTTCCGACTGCCCGCAGCAGGGATGCAAAATAATTATAAAGGAATGTCGCAAAAATCCCGCAGAAAATAACCGTAAGATAATCGCGCATATCTCCCCAGACCTCCCGCGGCACCTTCATAAATATCCGTATTTTATCAAGGAATAAAAAAGCGATAATATTGATGACTGCCGTCAATATGAAAATAAGCAAAAAAGAGGCGCAGATACCCTCCTTCAACCGCTTTTCGTCCTTCTCTCCGAAACGGATGGAAAAGAACGCCCCGCTTCCCATACAAAGCCCCAGCAGAATCGATGTCAGAAAGGTCATAAGCGTAAACGAAGAGCCCACCGCCGCCAAAGCGTCGGAGCCAAGATATTTACCTACAATCAGCGTGTCAGCCACGTTATAGCCCTGCTGCAAAAGATTTCCAAGCACCATCGGAACCGCAAAGCGCAGCATTGATTTCATAATCGGTCCGTGTGTCATGTCCGTCTGCATATTTTTCCGAATTCCTTTCTAAAGCGCCTCAGCTTATTCCGTTTTATAACCTTGCAAATCCGTTGACACTCTGATTTTACACCAACCTCCCGACTTTTTCCATGCCGGGAAAATATTTTGCAAAAAGAAACTGCCGCCCGTAAGATTTTTACAAATCTGTCGGCACGGCAGTTATCTTATAATCGGAAAACCAAAAATCAATCCGAAATTTTATATAACTCGAAATTATCCACTGTTCCCCAGCTTGCTGCGTTGGCTTTTATACGGACTCCTACGGTCAGCTTACCGTCCGTAACCTCTATGGCGGGAATTGTCGGGTTTTTCCAATCAGTATATGTTGTTAACTGAAATGCATCTGTCAGCTCGCCGTCACTTGTTACCGCATAAAGCTCAAACGCTGCGTTTGCGTCAAAATCGCCGCCCTGAGAATATGCCGTCAAATAATATGTTCCCGGCTCAAGCTCCGTAAATTCCTGCTCAATCGAAAAGTCCATATCCGAATCAGCGGAGAAAAAATGGAAGGACATATCTCCTGCATAAGCGTCTTCGGGTTTCTCAAAGAAATCCGTCGGATTTGTATCCCCTTCATATTTTACATTCCACATTGAAGTATCACTGTCCTCAAATCCCGGATTCAGAACAAGATTTGTAAGATCCGACAAATCAGTTTTACCGTCATCCCCGGCAGTCGGTTTCTCTGTCGGTACATAATCTACCGCAGACTCAAGCGTTGTTCCGTATTTCAAATATTTCCACACATTTATCGACGCAAGCGGATGACCTTCAAAATCAAAGAATGCCTGATTATCCCATGAAGAGCCTCCGTAATACAGTCCTGCGTCCTCGGGGTCATAATCTGATGCGTAGCTGCTTGCCCAGCCGCTTCCGTATTTTTCCCAAACAGAAGAATTATCCTCGTCCGCACCGCCTACCGGAATCCATGCGCCCTCCCAATAGAAGGTTCCTGACGCACCCGCTTCATTTGCGGCTGCAATCACATCACGGATCATACTTGCCTGTCCCTGTGCCGTTGCCGGATATCCGTCAACCAAATCCGTTGTGCCCACAAGGCTGTTTCCGAAACCGTCGCCGTCCTCCGATGTATAGCAATATGAGGTTTCGGCAATTATCACTTTCTTACCGTAGTCCTTTTTAATCTTTGATACAACCGTCTGCATATTGTCAAAGCTTCCGTCCCAGAACGGATAAAAAGAAAGACCGATAATGTCATAATCCAGCTCTTTCGTCTGAAGCTTCTCTACCAGACCGTAGAGTTTCGCAGGCTCTGTTATTCTCGTATAGTGAACTACGACCTGAATATCCCGATTGTAAGTATCCGAGATTTCACGAACCGCCTTACTTCCCGATTTTAATAATGTAATTACATTATCGGAGGAGCTTTCTCCTGCCATTCCGTAATTTATCTCATTTCCAATCTGCACCATTCCGACATCAACTCCGGCGTCCAGCAGCTTTGTAAGACTCTCCTTTGTATATTCATACAAGGCGTCGGACTTTTCTTCCAAGGTCATATTTTCCCAAGCCTTGGGCGCATGCTGTCTCTTCGGGTCAGCCCAGAAGTCCGAATAATGGAAATCAATGCACACCTTCATTCCGTACTGTGTGGCTCTCTTTCCCAGCTCGACAGCCGTCGCCAAATCGTTATTTCCGCCGCCGTATCCGTTTCCTTCTTCATCATACGGGTCATTCCACACGCGGATACGGATATAGTTTACTCCGGCTTCGGCAAAGGTGCGGAATACATCCTGCTCCTTTCCGTCAAAGTTATAGAACTTTACTCCGCTGTTTTCCTCAACAAGTACAGATGACGCATCCATTCCGCGAATAAAATCGTCGGAAATATCAGGCACCGCCTCTACATAAACAGCCGAGTCCTCAGGTCCCGTGGGAAGCGAAACGCTGAAATTGTTCCCGTCAGCTTCCGTATTGTTATTCCCGCCGGCTTCCGTACTATTTGCCGTGTTATCCGACGTTTCGGCTTTGTTTCCGCATCCTGACAGCCCGGCAACCCCAAGGCTTGCCGCAATACAAAGCGCTAACAGTTTCTTGCCAGTACTTTTCATAAGCTTCTCAACCTCCGTGAATAATTATTGTAATAATTCTATCAACGCCGCCCTTTATTTTCAATGGATAAAGTTGTATAATATATGCACATTCTTGTCACAGAGGTGGATTTTATGTTCATAAATTACGCGAATTCCTTACATGATACTCCTAACGGATATATAAACAAAAACGACGCAATATGTATAAACAGCTGCGGTACATACCGATTGATTACAAGAAATGAGCTTGAAACCTGCCGGCCCGAAGGGCGCATTGACTATCAGCTGATTTATATTGCATCCGGCAAAGGATACTTTTACTTTAACGACTCCGCAAAGCCGACCGTAGTCGAAGCCGGAAACATGGTTCTGTATCATCCCGACGAATTTCAGAAATATGTGTATTACGGCAAGGACCATACGGACATATACTGGCTCCATTTTACGGGCAGCAGTCTTGACGCTTTATTCCGAAAATACGAAATCGATTTATCGCAAAGCATCATACAATCGGGAATAAAATCATTTTACGCGCAAACCTTTGAGCAAATAATGCTTGAGCTTCAACTGAAAAAAAAGTTTTACGAGGAATCAACTGCTTTGTTACTTTCTCATTTATTAATGACGGTCGGCCGCCACAATCGGGAGCTGTACCATTACAGCGCAATTCCGTCCAATGAAACCGAAGCCGCGACGGCTTATTTTCATGAACATTACCGTGAAAACATAAACGTAGAGGATTTTATTTCGGCAAGAGGGTACAGCGTCAGCTCCTTCTTCCGCAAATTCAAGCAGTTCACCGGCATGACGCCGCTCCAGTACCTCCTGAATATACGGCTCTCAAACGCAATGAAGCTGCTTGAAACCACCAATTTCCCGATTAAGGAAATAGCCTTGCTCGTAGGATACGATAACGCGCTGTATTTCAGCAGGTTATTTCATAAGCATGTGGGGGTGTCACCAAAGGAATATAGGGAGTCATTTTGAGAGGGGGATTGGATGAGCGTATGTAAATATATTATACCAGATTTTGAGTTTAGAAAAAACTTGAAAATCTCTCACTTGAAACGGTCTCACATATTCCTCAACTGCACATTTAATATTATTGTCATATTCTATTTGCAATGTTTCATGTTTACAACTATATTCTTAGACGATCGAGAAAAATAATCCGTAATCTTCTGCTCTATATCAATGGTAATTGTATTTGTATCTGAAACATCAATTAACATTGTCACTTTCTAAGCTTCTCCTTCCGTTTCATCATTACTATGAAAATAATATCTATCCACCGTATACGGAATAATTTCTAAAATATTATTTGGTGCTATATCCTTGTCGGTATTTCCGTGGAAATGAATTTCATAATTATAATTCCAAAAATACTTTCCTGCAAAGTATGCAACAAAATGATATGCAACAGAAACCTTATCGTAACTTTTTACATCAATAAACGGGATTTTAAACTTAACCAAAATTGCATCCCCATTTTCTCTCAAATATCTATATATTTGGGGATAATCAATCTTTAATGCGTCCCTTGCCAGTTCTCCACCTATATTTTCACAAAATTGCTCATAACCGGCAGTCATATCACTACTTAACTGTCCTACATCTGAATAGAAACACAATTGCGGCTCTCTATCAAACGACGGATATTTCCAATCGTATTGCTTTTTTATAGCTTTAATAGCTTTGCCTATATTGTTTTCTTTCACATTCAGCCTCTTGAAAGTGTTAATAATATTCCTGCTGTACGTGCTCCAATCATTTGTTTTAAGTCCATCCAGAAGAATTATGCTTTTATCAAGTATTTTTGTAGAATGATAGCAAACTATTTCGTACTGATCAAATAATGAGATAAGCTCCTGATAGAAATCGTATGCAGTATATGGAGATACATATTTTTCAATTGCGCATAACACATCACGGTCATATTCAAGTTTCTGGTTTTTTATATCTGCAATTGTCCTCTCAGACATTAAAGCAAAATAACTCATGATTTTCTGCTCTATATCGACTGGAATCGCATTTGTATCTGAAACATCAATTAGCATTATCATCCTCCATAAACTTTACACTAAGCTATTTTTCCAAAGCAAAACAATCTTTAATCTTTTCGAGCAAACCTTCTCTTAATTCTCCATATGTGCTAAATCGTAGTTGGTCATGCATCGAAAGATTTGAACCTATTTCATCAGTTGAATTTACATCATCACGAATGTGATACAATAACAATACCTTCTTCCCTTTCCCTTGCGCATATCCAATTTCGTGATGTACATTTTTATTCCCATACGATAAATCTGCAATGAGCAAATCACAATTATCAATCCCTTCAATAATTCTTTTGCTTATAAAATCAGAATAACCATCCTTATGCTCATCAACTTTGATAATCTCAATCTCCACATTATATTTCTCTTTTACGATTTTTTTTACATCCTTAACTTCCTTATATGTATCTTCTGTCTTTTTGTTAAACCACATGGACATAAAAATTTTCTTAGGTGCATTATTATATATTTTATCATAAATATCAATTACGTCACATATATGCAACTCTGAAATATCAATAAGGCTATTTCGCTGTGCCCACTTCAAAAACTTGTTCGCTTTATCTTCATCTGACAAAACATAATATGTAAATGCTCCAATAATTGCCAAGCATTTAGGAGTACCTGCTATTAAAGCTTTTTTCAAAGCTTCATCTATTTTAGAAATAACATCCAAAATTATATTTATATCCTCATCGCACTTTTTAATCAAATTCTTTTTTAATAGAAGTTCAAAAACATCCACAAAATATGTAAACGTGTTTTCTCCCACAAGCATTTTAACAAAAGGAAACTTATCGAAATCAACTGTCTTTACTATCTTTCTAGTCAAAAAATAATTAAATCCAAATGAATTTTTTAATGTGTCATCATCAAAAGCTTGCTCACTCTCAATAATAACTTTTAAATTATGTTCCATTTTTAATGAAATTTGTTTTGCATTTATATTATAAAAAAGGGCTCTGCAAAACTTATCTGTTTCCATATTATCTCGAAATAGTAACAAACAATATGGTATTCTTTTGTCTGAGTAAGAGGACTGCTCATTAACGGCACTCAAGCGGTGATTTCCATCAATTCTAAGAAATTCTTTTCCAATGATTGATGATTTTTCAAACTCCATAATAACTGTCAGTGTAACATCAAAAGATAAATCATTATTTTCTTTTTTTACTGCATTCCTTTTTATCGTATACTTAATGTCATTGATTACTATTTTCTTCAGACCCCTTTCGGCACGAACTTCTTCACGCAGGAGATTTATTTTATCGATATCGCTATCAGAGCCTTCCATATTAGTCCCTAAAATAACTTCTGGAAAAAAAGTAAATTTTCCATCAGATAAAAATGCCTCCATATCACCTCTGTGGTCTTCAATTAAATCTCTCTGAATGTTTTCATCTGCTTTTGAGATTTCCGCCAATTGTAGCATAGGTGCAAAACCACGAATACACAAAAAATTGTCCATTGTATAATCAATAATTCCTGTTAATCTCATAAACTATCTCCTAATAATATCTTTTTCACTTGTATTCTCGCCGCTTCTAAAATCTGACTAGCTTTCATCTCTATTTCTAATGCCTGTCTTCGTTTCCTTGATGCTTCCCTTGCTATTGTCAATTGCTTTTCTTTTTCAGGTAAAATTATAGTTAAATTAAAATATTCTCCCATTATTAAATTTTTAATTCCATTGGTTTGAGTCTGCATAACTTCTGTAATCTTTATGTTATGTATTAATCTTAAATATTCATACACATAACGAGGCACTGCCTCTGTTTCATTAATAACTATTTTATGAATAAAATTACTATATGCTAATGATCGAGTTTCAACCATTTCTTTCTCGATAAATGCCACTCGCCCCACAGGTTGATTATCACTTCCTCCTGACTTTTCAATCAAAATATCATTCGGAGTTAATTTAATTTTTTCATAAATCATCGCATCATACTTTCGAAATTTCATCCGCTTATTGTCCAAATTAAGATTGTACTTGTTGTCAAATTCTGTAGCTCTTATCGCTAAGGAAGAAACTAAGTTTTCATCTGCCACGGAATCATCTTTGCCCCAATTTCCAGAAACACTATCAACAAGCAAATCTCTTAAACACTTTCTTGGAAATGGTGCATTTTCAATAGCAGAAAAAAGATGCTGATATTTTTGAGTGTATTTTCTAGGATCAAGCCTATTTCCTAAGGTTTTGTCTGCACTAACATAAAACATTCTGCTTTCAAGTGTATTTTCTTCTTGTGAAGGTAAATTTATTCCCAGTTCCTGTAATAAATAGGTATCAATACTCTCTAAAAGAATCTGTGCCTCTTTTTCCTTTTTCATCTTTTCCGAATATGCTACCTCCATTATAGAAACGACTTCTTGCTGAACATTTCTATTAGGTATAATAATAGGCAATTTCCCTAGTTGTTTTAAATTTATATTTCTCTGTGCTGCCTGTGGCGCAAGATTTTCAATATATTGTCGTATAAATCTTATGTATATATTTAAATACTCTAAAGTCAAGTCACTATCTTTTGGCTTTAACGCTACTAAACTATCCGGAAAGCAAGCAGGATAATCAAGAATAGCTGTATATCCAATATTCGCTGCTATAGTAATAACTAAAACTTTTTCATCAAATAATCGACTTGTAGATAGCCCCAATTCATTCAAAGTTTGAGTATATTGAATTCTTTCATTTGATACGCTTGCATTTACAATATTTCCTGTCTGAATAAATGGATATATACCATTATAATATCGAGCGTCATTTCTAGGTCTATGCCCAAACCTCCCCCTCTGCATATCGATTTTCTGCTTAAAAGTAGTCAGCGGATGTTTAGACTGATTTATAATATTTTTTTTCAATAAAATCATATATAAATAAAACAAAGGGTCTAAACGTTCATCAATATCGCCCCAATTTCTTAAAAAGACTCTGTTTTCGTCAAAACTGGGGCTTACTGAAAAAAATGGTCTGTCCCTTCCTCTATTGCTTGAATAAATTCAGAAAGTTCCCTTGCTATTTCAGGCAACTCATTTTTACCGGTTTCCTTACCGGTAGCATCATATCCTATATCCTCTGCGATTGCCATGAAAATAGGATAATCCGTAAGAGATTTTTTATATTGCTCCATATAACTTTCCGAAAGATTTTCTCTAGTAAATTCTATCTGTTCATCAAATTCATCTGTTACAGTCAGCTTTTTATCTGTCAATTGTTGAACTGCATCAGAATCACCGCAACGCTCAGCATACTTTATCTGTTTATTTATTTCAGCAATCTTATCCTTTTTATCTTTTAGCAGTTCAAACAATTTCTTTCCATCTTCCGAATTTGTAATCAAACTGTTTTGTATATTTTTCCTCAAATCTGTTCTCAACTGTTTTTTATCAGTAGAGTATTTTTTCAAAAACATCACAGAACTTTTTACACCCGCACCATTAGCAGAAAAAGCTGTTTGCGGTAAAGAAACGACCGCTACAATCCTAAATGTATCGCTAATATAATCCCTGACATACTGCATACTGGAATTCGTCAATATCCCGTCAGGAACAACAATAGCCAAATAACCGCCGTCCACAAGATACTTTTCTGCCTGCTCTATAAACAAAACCTCTGTACTTTGGCTAGGTCTTTCAGAAGCCTTACTATTTGGGTTTAACCAATCAATTTCTTTTGTTGCTAATTTGTACTGATGCATATATGCCTTTTCCGTTTGTTTAACGGTAGAACCAAAAGGCGGATTCGTAATAATATAATCAAATGAATTTTCCTTAAATCCGTCATTATTCGTCGCTTTACATAAATCTTCAGCAGAAATAAGACCGTCCGATGTAACAACATTCGTATGACCGTCATCATGGATAATCATGTTCATTTTAGCTGTTCTTGAAATCTGTTCGTTTATTTCAATTCCATAAAGATTATATTTCGCAAAATCATGCCATTGGTCATGACATTCAAAAGTTTCCTCCTCTCCGTCTTTTACATCATAAAAATCTCTTGCTGCTTTTCTAACTTTATCCAGTGCATGAAGCAAAAAACCGCCGCTACCACAAGATGTGTCCAATACACGGTTGTTTTCATTTATCGGCAAACTATCCACAATAAAACTGACAATATTTCTAGGTGTAAAATATTGCCCGAAATCTCCTCTAAAAAAAGAACCCATGAACGTCTCAAACGCACGTCCCTTACTGTCGAGGTCTGTATGTAATAAATCTATCCCTTCAAGATAACTGACAACCATTCTTGCTTTTGCAGCGTTTAATTTGATTCCTTCTCTGAAAATTTCTGTATCATTTTTTCGTTCTCCAATATGTTTGCCTTCTTCATAAAGCAAAATCAACCTTTTTAACAGATTTTCACTTGTTTCTTTATCTGCTTTCTCTATATCTCTCTTATCTTTACTTTTGGGCTCTACTTTAATAATCTGAAAATCATATGGCTGCCCATTTCCGCGTTTTTTCTTTTCATCAAAGATCTTGCAGAAAATAAGTTTATCCAACTCATCAAATGCTTCCGACGGATTTAACTCGCCGCCTCCCCACAATGCTTGATGAGCCTGTTTAAATCGATTGGTAAGCTCAGATTCTTCAACTTTAACTAAAGGAAACAGTTTTTGTCCGTCTTTAGTTGTCCCACCGTTTCTTGCAAACTTATAGCTTGCTAATTTATCTACCTTATATTGAGGTATATCCGTTATGCTCTCTCTACTGTCAATTTCCTTGTCAAATGCATAATATTCATTTTTAATACCGGAAGTAACCCAAATATATTTTACTGTTCCGGCAGTAGCAAAAGCGTACGCATATGCCTGACGTACTGCTTGCTTAAATTCTTGCTCTGTAATTGTTTCTTTTTTGCATTCTACAATTATGTGTGGTTTTTTGCATTCCTTGTCATTATATACAATAATATCCGCTTCTTTCACATCTGAGCCGACAGTAACCTTTACATACTGCTTCACCTGTTCTACAGGATAATTATATTTTAATACAAGCTCACAAAAAGTCTCTGCCTGTATTTTTTCTTCAGGATTATTGTAATTTCTTGAAATATTTTGATTTATATATGTAATTGTAGACAAATCCTCACTTATTGTTATCAAATTTTTCTGTTTCGCACTCAAAATAATTTCCTTTGTTGCTTTTGTTATTTTCATCTGCTATTCTCCTCTTGATAACTTAAAATTTTATTCTCTTTTCTATCCGGATTACATTTATCAATTTTCAAAATTTACGTTCTTTTCAGACATTATAACATACATTCTCATTTTTCTGATATAATATTAAACAAAATTATTTTCCACATCAAAAAAAGTTGCTTATTCAATCCCTGTTCTTACTACCTTTACACCCCAATATGTTGGTCTGCATGAAGTTTAGACAATAAACACACCGTCTCCACATGTCCCGTCATCCCAAACATATCCACCCCCTGCACCTTCTTCACCTCGTACCCGTTCTGCGTCAGATACTTCAAGTCCCTCGCCAGCGTAGCGGAATCGCAGCTCACATAAACAATCCTTGCGGGCTGCATTTTCACCATGGTGGCAAGCAGGGTTTCAGCGCAGCCCTTGCGGGGCGGGTCAACCACGATTACGTCGGCGGTCATGGGCGCGCCGGCGCGCGCCGACTCGCGGGCGTAGAAGTCGGGCAGGATTTCCTCGGCGCGTCCGGTGAAAAATTCGACGTTAGTGATGCCGTTTATGGCAGCGTTTCGGCGGGCGTCCTCAATGGCTTGAGGAACAATTTCGACGCCGTAGACCTTGCGGGCGTTTTGCGCGAGAAAAAGAGAAATTGTGCCGATGCCGCAGTAAAGGTCCCAGACGGTTTCGTTCCCGGTCAGCTCCGCGAAGTCAAGGGCTAGACCGTAAAGCTTCCTTGTCTGGACGGGATTGACCTGATAAAAAGAAAGCGGCGAGATGCGGTACTTTATTTTACCTATAAAATCCTCTATGTATGGAGCGCCCCAGAGCAGGCGGCACTCCGTGCCGAGGATCACGTTTGTGCTCTCACGGTTCAGGTTTAGCATGACGCTTGCAATTTTTCTGTCATCGGGAAGGGGCAGATTCTGAAGGGCTTTAACAAGCTCGTCCGAAGCCGGAAGGGCTTCGCCGTTAATTACAAGGCAGACCATAACCTCTCCGGTTGCGAAGCCGACGCGGATTAAGACGTGGCGGATAAGCCCGGTATGAGAAAGCTCGTCATAGGGCTTGATTTTGTATTTTAACATGTGAGATTTTATTTCTGCAAGAATTCCTGCGTTTACGGAATCGCCTATAAGGCAGTCGTCGCAGGGGATTATGGAGTGGGTGCGTCCGGCGTAAAAGCCTATGACAATATTGCCGTCGCGGTCGGAGCCGACGGGAAACTGCGCCTTGTTGCGGTAGCGGTAGGGCTTGTCCATTCCGATAACGGGAGGAACCTCAATTTCCGTAAGCCCTCCTATGCGGGCGAGATTTCCGCGGATAAGTTTTCGTTTGAACTCAAGCTGCGAGGCGTAGGACATCGCCATGAGCGTGCAGCCGCCGCAGGCGCGCGCCGCGGGGCAGGGAGGCATGACACGGTCGGGCGATGGCTCGATTATTTCCATAAGGCGGCCGTAGCCGTAGTTTTTGTTTGCCTTGGTCACTCTGGCGATTACTCTGTCGCCTATGACGGTATCCTTCACAAAAAGAGCGTAGCCGTCTATCCTGCCTACGCCCTCTCCGTTTTGGGTTAAATCCTCAATTATAATCTCGTAATCCTGATTTTTCGATATTTTCATATGAATCAACCTATGGTTTTTCTGATATTGCTGTCAAGCATTCTGTTAAAGCCGAGCCACTCTCCCGCCTGGATTCCCGGGGCGTCAAGCGCCTCCTTGAAGGTTTCAAGCTTCGCGTCAAGGTCGTCTGCATAGTGGAGAGCGAGCGCCTCGATAAGCGCGGGCTTCTTGGGGGAGCCGAACTCGAATTCTCCGTGATGCGCCAGAATACAGTGCTTAAGCTCGCGGGCGAGCGACGCGGGAAAGCCGTCTATCGTGCGTATCGCATTTCCTATAAGCTCGCTTCCCATGACGATATGCCCGAGAAGCTGGCCGCTGTCGGTGTAATCGTTTTCGGGGAACTCCGAAATTTCGTACACCTTGCCGATGTCGTGAAAAACAGCCGCCGTCACAAGCAAATCCCTGTTCAGAAATTTATAGTTGTCCGCAAGCACACAGCAAAGCCTTGTAACGCCCAGAGTATGCTCCAGAAGTCCGCCCACAAAGCCGTGGTGAACGCTTTTTGCGGCGGAATGCCGTTTGAATTTTTTGATGAAATCCGTATTTTCCTCAAAAAATTTATTGGCGAGGGCGCTCAGATATGGATTGGTCAGTTTGTTTATGTAGCCCATCAGCTCTGCGTACATTTCCTCCGTATCGTATGCGGAGGTGGGAAGATAGTCGCCCTCCGAATATGTTCCGGCGTCGGCGCGGCGTACCTCCTTGATATTGAGCTGGGGCGCGTTATTGAAAATAGTGACGTCGCCCTTTATTTCTATATAGTCAAGACTGTCGAATTCGCGGATTCCCGCCGAGCCCAAATCCCATATCTTGCCGTCTATTTTACCTGTTTTATCCTGTAAAACAATGCTGCCGTATTCCTTGCCGCTTTTGGCGACCGCAATTGTTTTATGCTTGCAAAAATATATTCCGGAGATGCGCTCGCCCTCCCTGAAGGTCTCGATATATTTCATCGCTGTTCCCGCCTTTAAAATAAATTATAAGTCTATTGTACTCCCAAAGTCACCCTGAATACAATCTCTTTATACGAATCGCGGCCTCTTCTTTTGACTGTAATCTCAATATTGTCGCCCGGAGCGTATCCGGAAAGCGCGTTCATAAACTGATTCATGTCGGTAATGCTTTCCCTGCCGATTGCCGTAATTACGTCGCCAGTCTGTATTCCCGAATTGTGCGCGGGCGAATTGACCTCGACAGCGGACAGATAAATTCCCTCGGGTATATTGTAAAGCTCCTGAATCTGCGCCGTGACGCTCTGCCCCTTTATTCCGAGAAAAGCTCTCGGTCTGGCGTTGATAAGCTGCTCTATCTGCCTGTGAACACCGGAAATCGCGTATGCGTTTATGAAATTTCCGCTGCCTGTGTTGTAGCCGGACGTTATGATTCCCACAACCTCTCCGTCAAGATTGCACAGCACGCCGGACGCGTTGGCATCCGCCGCAATATTTGTGTTTATGATTCCGTACTCCGAGTCGGTGTCCGACAAGACTTTATCGACTCCTGCGGCAGCACCGTAGCCAACAGTTCCCGTATATCCGTATATTTTACCGACCGCGATAAGCGCGTCGCCCTGCGACAGAAAACCTGAATTTCCGAAGGTAGCCGGTCCAATCCCGTCGGCATTTACAGATTCCGCCTTTATTACCGCCATTCCGGTTGACGAATCGCCCATAACCGTCTCGGCGTTTCTGACGCTTCCGTCAGGATAAGTCACCGATATCCCCGCCTTGTCAGCCGTCACCCTGTAATCCGTAAGAATATAATAGAATTCGCTGTCCGACGCTACAATCAGTCCGTACTCGTAGCTTACGTTCTGGTACACCGTGTCAAACCATTCAACGCCCGCCTCCGACACAGCCACGGTGACCGAAGCTCCGTTGATTTTGGCGGCAACCGCCTTATATGCCTCATGAATCCGCTCAATATCGTCAATCCCCGGAATCGTTTCTCCCTCTCCCGTTTCGGTTGTTTCCTCGAGCTTTTCCGTGGAGGTCTGCTCCGGTGACGGTATCGTGACTGTCTCGTGGGGCTTTGTCGCTTCCTGTGTTTCCTCGGGCTTGGTTTCGGCAGTCGTCACCTGCGCAAGCGTAACCTCCTGCTTTGTTTCCTGTTCCGGAAAAAATCTGCTGCCCGCCCTGTATACAATTATCATTACCAGACCCGCGACAAGCCCGAAAAGGACAGCCATCGCCAGAACCAACAGCATTTTCCTGAGCAGACGCTTTATCTTCCTGCCGGACTCGGGCGCTATATGCTCCGTGTAAAGGTCGTACTTTTTATCCTCATTGTTTTCATCCATAGAATTTCTCCGTTCATTAAATCGAAAACATTCCGGTGCCGTAATTAATGTTCACAGTATACTATCAAAATATGAACATTCTATGACATAGATGTGAAAATTGCCGTATCTTAATGATTGAACTTTAGACGCATTTAATGTATTATGTAACTATGAATAATAAATCCTTAAAAATACTTGAATACGATAAAATCATATCACGGCTGACGGAGCACGCCTCGTCTGAACCGGGACGCCGGCTCTGCATGAACCTTCTGCCATCTACGGATATTGAGGAGGTAACGCGCTCGCAGAAAATAACCACCGACGCGGTTTCGAGAATTTACAGGCGCGGAAACATTTCCTTTAGCGGACTTAAGGACATCCGCGGCTGTGTAAAAAGCATGGAGGTCGGAAGCACGCTAGGAATGCGCGAGCTTCTCGACATAAGCGCGCTTTTAAATACCGCCGCCGCCGCGAAACGCTACGGTGCTTCCGATGCGGAGGACGAAAACGCCGTCCGCGACTCTCTTTTTGAGATGTTCAACTCAATCGAGCCCTTGGTGACGGTCAACAACGAGATTAAACGCTGTATAATTTCAGAGGAGGAAATAGCTGACGACGCGACTCCGGAACTGAAAAATATCCGCCGCCAGATGAAAAACTGTGCCGAGCGTATTAAAAACGAGCTTTCCCGTATGCTTAACGGAAGCGAGCGGGCATATCTTCAGGAGGCTGTCATAACCACAAGGGAGGGGCGCTACTGCGTTCCCGTAAAATCGGAATACAAATCGCAGGTGCCCGGAATGGTGCACGACCAGTCAAAGGCGGGCTCGACATTTTTTATAGAGCCGATGTCAGTGGTAAAGCTCAACAACGAAATCCGTGAGCTTGAGATAAAGGAAAACGACGAAATCGCCAGAATCCTTGCCACGCTGTCCGCCATGGCGGGCAATTACACGTCGGAGCTTTCCGTCAATTACGAGGTCTTAAGCTTCCTTGACTTTGCTTTCGCCAAGGCAAAGCTTTCCTTGGGCTGTAAGGGAAGCGAGCCGGTTATGAATACCCGCGGACGCATCAATATACGAAAGGGCAGGCACCCGCTCATTGACGGCTCCAAGGTCGTTCCGGTTGATATTTATCTGGGCGACAAATACGACCAGCTCATAATTACGGGTCCGAACACCGGAGGCAAAACCGTCACGCTCAAAACCATAGGACTTTTCTCACTGATGGCGCAGGCAGGTCTGCATATTCCCGCCTTCGACAATTCGGAGCTTACGGTTTTCAAGGATATTTTTGCCGACATAGGGGACGAGCAGAGCATTGAGCAAAGCCTTTCGACATTTTCCTCGCATATGACGAATATCGTGCAGATTCTTGAAAACGCCGATTCAGATTCGTTAGTGCTTTTCGACGAGCTTTGCGCGGGAACCGACCCGACGGAGGGCGCGGCTCTTGCGATATCAATACTCACAAGCCTTCACAAGCTGAGGGTTACAACAGCCGCGACCACTCATTACAGCGAGCTGAAAATATACGCGCTCTCGACGGACGGCGTTGAAAACGCCTGCTGCGAGTTTGACGTGGCTACGCTTGCGCCGACCTACAGGCTCTTAATCGGAATTCCGGGCAAAAGCAACGCCTTTGCGATATCCGGTAAGCTCGGTCTTGCCTCTCACATCATCGAGGATGCCAAAGCGTCTCTCGCCTCCGAGGACAAGGCTTTTGAGGATGTAATAGCGGAGCTTGAGGAAAGCCGCGTAAAAATAGAACGCGAAAAGCTTGAGATTGAAGAATACAAAAGAGAAATCGAGGCTCTCAAGGCAGAGCTTAAGTCCAAAAACGAACGCCTTGACGAGCGCTCCGATGCCATTCTGCAAAAAGCAAGGGACGAGGCAGCCGAGCTTCTGCGCGACGCAAAGGAAACCGCCGACGAAACCATACGCAACATCAACCGCGCTCAGGCAAGGGGCGTCAGCATGGCTGAGCTTGAGGAGGAAAGACGCAGGCTTAAGAACAAGCTCGACAAGGTTGACTCCAAACGCAGCATCAAGACCTCCGCGCCAACGCGCCTGCACGAAGCGAAGGATTTCCACATAGGCGACAAGGTGCATGTCCACAGCCTCAATCTTGACGGAACGGTTCATTCCCTGCCAAACGCCAACGGCGAGCTTACGGTAAGCATGGGAATACTTCATTCGACGGTGAATATAAAGGACCTCGAAATCATAGAGGAGGCTTCCGCCGCCGACAGCCTCAAAAATAAAGGCTCGGGCATCGGCAAGCTGAGAATGAGCAAAACCGCGTCGATTTCCCCCGAGGTAAATCTCATAGGAATGACGCAGGACGAGGCTATTCTCACGCTTGACAAATATCTTGACGACGCGTTTCTGTCGCATATTTCTCCGGTCAGAGTGGTGCACGGCAAGGGCTCCGGCGTTCTGCGAAATGCCGTCCACAACTTCCTGCGCCGCCAGAAGCATGTCAAAAGCTTCCGACTCGGCTCCTTCGGAGAGGGCGACTACGGCGTAACAATCGTTGAATTTAAAGAATAGGGGGATGTCTGCAATGGCCGACAAACAGAAAATACTCATTGTTGACGACGACGAAAATATAGCGGAGCTTATTTCGCTCTATCTGATAAAGGAATGCTTTGAAACCAGAATCGTGCATGACGGAGAAAGCGCGCTTGTGGCTTTCAAGAGCTTTGAACCGGACCTCATCCTGCTGGATTTGATGCTCCCGGGCATCGACGGCTATCAGGTATGCCGCGAAATCCGCAAAACTCACAACACTCCGATTATCATGCTTTCGGCAAAGGGCGAGATTTTCGACAAGGTTCTGGGACTTGAGCTGGGAGCCGACGACTATATGATTAAGCCCTTCGACTCCAAAGAGCTTGTCGCAAGGGTAAAGGCGGTACTGCGCCGTTACACCGCCGCCCCCGCTTCGCCGCAGACCCCGGGGCAGACGGGCGAGTTTGTGGAATACCCGGACCTCATAATCAATATGACCAACTATTCCGTTGTTTATATGGGACAGAATATAGATATGCCGCCGAAAGAAATCGAGCTGCTTTATTTTCTCGCCTCATCGCCGAACCAGGTCTTCACGAGAGAACAGCTCCTTGACAACATATGGGGCTATGAATATATAGGCGACACGCGCACGGTGGACGTGCATATCAAGCGTCTGCGCGAAAAAATACACGACCACGAAAGCTGGAACATCGGCACGGTCTGGGGCATCGGCTATAAATTTGAAACCCACAGACAGAGGTAGGAATGAAAAACAGGCTGATTTATAAATTCATATCGGGCTTCATTGCCGCGCTGCTTCTGAGCTTCCTTACCATATCGCTCGCGGTCAATCACATGACCTACCGCCATATACTTGAGGACGAGGCTGACAGTCTCTATCACGAGGCAACAATAATCGCGGACAGCTACGGCAGCACATATTTCGGCGGAAACATGTCGCCCGAATCCCTGCAAAACCAGTTCGCCGCCCTGAACGCTTATCTCGGCTGCGATATAATGCTGCTTGCAAACGACGGTAAAATCATAATCGGAAGCCCTGAGCCCGGCTTGGATTATGTTGAGGATTTTGACCCCACCGACGGAGCCGCGGGGCATCATCAAATCGGATATTTCTACAATACCTACGACGAAAAACAGCTCACCGTATTTTATCCGGTGGAGTACCGCTATGCCGTTCTGGGCTATATTGTCATCAATAAGCCCGTTTCATGGATAAAAGCGGACGCGAACGCCGTTTTCAACTACAATTACATCACGCTTGCCATTGCCTTCGGCTTTTCAGGCATACTGATTTTTATTTTTTACATCAGCATAAACAAACCGCTGCGCAAGCTCACCGGCGCTACCGAGCGTTACGCCAAGGGCGATTTTTCCGTCAAATCCCGTCTCGGACGCAACGACGAAATCGGCAGGCTCGCGGACTCTCTTGATTACATGGCATCCGAGATAGAAAGCCTTAACGGCTACCAGACCAAATTTCTCGCAAATATTTCACATGATTTCCGCTCTCCGCTGACCTCCATAAAAGGCTACCTTGAGGCGATGCTCGACGGCACGATTCCCTTGCAGATGCAGGAAAAATATCTTAATATCGTGATTTCCGAAACCGAGCGGCTTACAAAGCTGACCAACAATCTTCTGACCATGAACAACTTCAACGAAAACGGAATGGTTCTTGATATCGGTGATTTTGACATAATAAAAATAATAAAGCAGACCATAGAAACCTTCGAGGGCGAATGCGAAAAAAAGCTCATCAAATTCAAGCTTGTTTTCTCCGAAAAAGCGCTTTACGTAAACGCCGACCAGAGCAAAATCCAGCAGGTCATATACAACCTTATAGACAACGCCATCAAATTCAGCAACAGTGATTCGTCAATAATAATATCCGCCTCCGAAAAGGGCGACAAGATTTCCGTTTCAATAAAGGATTTCGGCATCGGCATTCCGAAGGAAAGCATCTCCAAAATATGGGAGCGCTTCTACAAAACCGACCTGTCGCGCGGCAAGGATAAAAAAGGGACCGGTCTCGGCCTGTCAATTGTCAAGGATATAATCACCGCACATAAAGAATACATCGACGTTGTAAGCACTGAGGGGGTAGGCACCGAGTTCATATTCGCGCTGCCGAAGGCTAAGACGGAGCGGGATGAATTTATTTAAACTAATTTATGAGGTTTCTTTCACAATTCAGTGTCTACAATCCAATAAATTACTTTTCCTTTGATAAATCATATGATTGTTATTATAATGAATTTATAATATGATAAAGTATTTATTTAGGCGGTAGCTATGAGTAATAGTTCATTTGATGCAAGAATATTTGGGCATAATCTTAGAGAAATGAGAAAATTCAGGAAAATACCGGTTTCAAAACTGGCTCAAAGTATTGATGTGGGAGAAAGACACATAAGCAATCTTGAAACAGGCAATTCCAGCCCGTCCGTAAACGCGCTTGTCGGTCTTGCCAACACGCTGAAGGTATCCGCCGATGATTTGCTGTGCGGATGCATAGATTACCGCACGAAAGCAAATACCGCCCTTATGGAAATATTCGATGATTTATCCGAAGAGGATTTGGATTTTATCATAGAAATAACGAAGGTCATTAAAAATTATATTCATCTTAAGGAATATAACAACCGAATCAAAGAAGAGTCAAAATAAGTCCGATTAATCCCATTCAAAGGTACGAGGAGCTCCCGACATCTTAAGTCCGAAAAAATCGTTCTGGCGAAGCGCCTCATAAAGCACTATCGCCGCCGCGTTCGACAAATTCAGCGAACGGATATCCCCCCACATAGGGATTCTGATTGCCGTATCCTGATATTCCATAAGGATACTCTCGGGAATTCCCGCGCTCTCCTTCCCGAACATTATATAGCAGCCGTCCTCATAGCGTGCGTCCGAATAAGAGCGCGCCGCCTTGGTGGTCGCCATATATATCACCGCGCCGGGATTCCTGTTAAGAAAGTCCCGGAAATCATCGTATACCGTTACGTCAAGCTTATCCCAATAATCAAGCCCGGCGCGCTTAAGCATCTTGTCGTTTATGCGAAAGCCCATAGGCTCGATAAGGTGAAGCCTTGCTCCCGCCGCCACGCAGGTACGCCCGATATTTCCGGTGTTCGCGGGCATCTCCGGCTCATGTAAAACAATATTCAACATTTATTTGCCTTCCGTAATAGTAATATCAAACTCAATAAGCTTATCGCCGTCATAGGTCATGGGAACGCATATATTCTGAGCGTAAATTCTCTCTATGCTGAAATTACCCTGAACAATTGACGGAGGCGTTATGTCAATAATCACGTTTTTGGTGGAAAGCACTGTTGCCGCATTGCCGAGTATCATATTACCAAGCTCACTGAGCGCGCTTTTGGATAACTCATCAAGCTCCAAAACAGGCATCATGCACATTCTGGACGCTATATCAAGGGCAACCGCTTTTTGGAGTGCCAGAAGCACCTGACCTCCCAGCTGTCCCGTCACACCCAGACATATAACTATTGATGTATCGTCAAAAGACGTCGTTTTAACATACGGCTTTCCGGCAGTAAGCTTAATCCCGCACGCCGTCTGCACAACGCTTGAGGCAGCTACCAAAAAAGGATTAATATATTCAATGTTCATCTGTGCCATAGTCTCTCCTCCCCTATTATCTAAGCGTATTAATGAAAATTTCCAGTCTTTCCATAGCCGTTTTAAGATTTTCAAGAGAACTTGCGTAGGACATTCTCAAAAAACCCTCGCCGCTTTCTCCGAAAGCAGTTCCCGGAACCACCGCAACACGCTGTTCCTCAAGGAAACGCATGGCGAACTCATCCGACGTGAGCCCGAACTGCGCTATGTTAGGAAAAATATAGAACGCGCCGAAGGGTTCAAAGCATTTAAGTCCCATATCCCGAAGTCTTCCGAGCATAAAGCGTCTTCTTCTGTCGTACTCCTCACGCATTTTGGAAACCTCATCGTCGCAGCAGCGCAGAGCCTCAACCGCCGCATACTGGCTGTTTGTAGGAGCGCACATTATCGCAAACTGATGTATTTTTACCATCTGACTGAGTATTACCTTCGGAGCGCAGGCATAGCCGAGCCTCCAGCCCGTCATCGCGTGCGACTTTGAAAAGCCGTTGATTACAACGGTCCGTTCACGCATACCCTCTACGGACGCAATTGAACAGTGCTTTCCTCCGTATGTAAGCTCCGAATATATCTCGTCGGAGAGCACAAAAATATCCTTCTCAATACAGATCTTTGCTATCTCCTCCAGCTCCGGCTTTGTCATAACCGCGCCTGTCGGATTGTTGGGAAAAGGCAGTACCAGTATCTTGGTTTTGGGTGTTATCGCTCCCAAAAGCTCATCCGCCGTCAGTTTGAACTCGTTTTTTTCCTGTAAATTCAGGATTACCGGAACGCCGTCCGCAAGCACAACGCAAGGAAGGTACGACACATAACTCGGCTGGGGAATTATAACCTCGTCACCGGGATTGAGCATCGCCCTGAAAGCAAGGTCAATCGCCTCGCTTCCCCCGACCGTAACGAAAATTTCGCTCTGCGGGTCATAGGAAAGTCCGTAGTGCCTGTTCAGATAATTGTTTATCTCCACTCTCAGCTCCTTAAGACCGGAGTTGCTCGTATAATATGTTCTTCCTTTTTCGAGCGAATAAATTCCCTCTTCTCTTATTTTCCACGGCGTATCAAAATCCGGTTCGCCGACACCAAGGGATATGGCGTCCTTCATCTCGCTTACTATATCAAAAAATTTCCGTATGCCCGAGGGCTGAATCGTAACTATTTTATCAGATAAAGGGTTTCTCATGGTGAAACTAACATCCTTTCGTCATTATGCGGAGCGTCAAGAACCGTCCCATGGTCTTTATACTTTTTAAGAACAAAATGAGTTGAGGTGCTGAGCACAGACTCAAGCGAGGAAAGCTTATTGGCTACAAAAAGAGCCACGTCCTTCATTGTCTTGCCCTCAATAATCACAGTCAAATCAAAATTTCCGGACATAAGGTAGAGCGCATGAACCTCGTTGTAATTGTATATTCTCTCGGCGATGGCGTCAAAGCCGTTGCCTCTCTGGGGGGTGACCTTCACCTCTATAAGCGCGGTGACCTTTTCCCTGCTCGTTTTATCCCAATTAATAAGAGTGTGATACCCGCAGACAATATGCTCCTTCTCCATATCCGCGATTTCGTTCGCGACCGCCGCCTCGCTCTCCCCGAGCATAAGCGCCAAATCCGCCAAATCTATTCTGCTGTTTTTTTCAAGCACATCCAAAATCGCTTCCCTGTTCATATCTAATCCTCTACTTTCTTCCAAGATAGCTTATTTCATCCTCATTGCGGATTATTTTATCGTTATTATCCGTAAAACGCCCTATCACGCACGACGGTATCCCGGCCTCCGAAAGCTTTGACACAAGCTCCCTGCCGTCCGCGCAGGCAATCAAAAGGCTTCCCGACGACTTCATTCTGTATGCGTCAATTCCGAAAAAGGTGCTTATTTCAACCGTTTCCTGTCTGAACGGAATATTCCTCAAATCTATCTCAAAGCCGTGTCCCGAACCCTCCGCGAAATCCCAGAGCGCTCCGTAAATTCCGCCGTCCGACACATCGTGCATCGCCGTTGCTCCGAACTTTGCGGCAATACGCGCCTCGTCCCTGACTGTAAGCCATTCGCCGCAATTCTCTATCTGCTCAAAATACCGCGCAGAATAACGCTCAAAAAGCCTTTCCCGCTGCCCGCCATCGGACAGAATTACAGCGGTCTCCTCAAGCCCGAGCCACTTTGTGACAACGATATCGTCGCCCGGTTTTATATTTTTGACAGACATAACTCTGTCCGCGCCGCCGACTGCCGTCACCGTAACGCAGGCGCCGTTCACGCTCCCGCTTACCTCGGTATGCCCTCCGACAAGAGAGGTTTCGCAGCTTTTGCACGCAGCCGATACGCTTCGCGTAAGAGCCTTAAGCTCCGGCTCGGTAAAATCCGTACCGAGCAAAAAGGCGGCTTCAATTCCGCAAAGCTCTCCTCCGGCAGCCCAGATATTGTTGGCTGCCTTATAAACGGCAATCCCCGGCATAATCGCGTTTTTTGACAAGCCCACAGCCGTCGCGGAAAGCACGCGTGCGCCCGCAGCAGGCATATCGGCGCAGTCAACACCGATTCCCGGTCCGCGTCCTATGAGGTTTATCACGCTTCTTTTCAGGATATTGCCCGGAACTTTGCCCTCCTGCATAACAGCCTCCCGCAAATTTGCCTATATTCTAACATAAAACAACGGCAATTCCAACTGTTTTATCCGAGATATTTCAGATTTTTATTGATATTATCGGCTTTTGATTGTATATTTTAATTGAGCGCGGAAATCACAATCGGAACTACCATTGCGATTATCAGTACGACCGCGATAACCACGGTTATGATTCTCCTGCTTTTTTTATTGCGAAACAGCACTGTACTCCTTTCAGCAAGACATGGCTTTAAAAGCCGCCGCACGAGGTAAATAATTTATGCAAGAATTTTTAAGACGAATAGGTCCGCCCATATTTTTCTGTATTCTCATCCTTTGCTTTGAAATATATTATCACCGCAAAAAAGACGACAGACGCAGGGCGAACGCCAAGCAGCAGTTCTGGGACAGAGAGGCTGAGGCGAACACGGTCCGCCGCAAGGATCTGACCTTCCTGAATTACATGAACATCCCGTTGGATTCTCTTCCCATGCAGGACACGGGCGATGACGAGATAACCGATTACCAGGATACAGTCCGCAAGCTGTCCGGCAAACGTATCCTGAATCTGGGAGGATTTACCAACACCGACCTCAAAATGGAGTACGGCGCCGCCAATCTCCCCGAGCTGACCGAATATGATAACAATTATACCACACTTGTCAATATCCTTGCAAAATGGGGCGCAAGGCTTATTGAGCTTGAGCTTTACGATGACGCCGTGACCGTTCTTGAATACGGAATCTCGATTAAATCGGACGTCAGCCGCAATTTTTATCTGCTCGCCGACGAGTACAGACGGCGCAGACAGCCCGACAAAATCGACACGCTCATTGAGGCAGCCGAAAAGCTTGAATCCATTATGCAAAAACCGATTCTTCAGAAGCTTGCCGAGATACGCTCCTACTGCGAATGATGAACGGAGATTTTTCACTGAAAAACTTGCTTAAAAACAGGGACAGCGACGCGTGCCTGTACGTTTTGGGGCTGTTTCTTTTGCCGTTTCTCGTACTGTGCTGGTTTGGCGCAAAACACGCCGGACTTATTCCCGGCTTCTGCGTTTTCCGCGCGCTTACGGGCATTTACTGCCCCGGCTGCGGAGGAACACGCGCCTTTCATCTGCTGTTTCACGGCGATATTGCAGGCAGTCTTATGTATAATCCCATTGTCGCATACGGCACCGCTCTGGGAATTATTTTTTACGTGAGCCAGACGCTGCGCCTCATAAGCCGCGGCAGAATCAGAGGGTTGCGTATAAACGCCGTTTACCCGATAATCGGCGCGGTGCTTCTTTTGCTTAACTGGATTGTCAAAAATATGCTGCTCCTGATATGGGAAATCCAACTTATAAATTGACAACGAAACTTTTGTTTTATATAATTTTAGGTGTTTCGGATTGTGAGAGTGCGACAGCACGGAGCAATCCGCATATCATAAGCATTTTATCAAAAATATTTCTTTGGAGGCTGTTATGGACAACAAACCGGAAGATAACCTTGATATCGACAAGTATACCAATTACACATATCAAAGCAGCGAGCCGCAGCCGGCGTCGTGGGATTCGTATTCCGCTCCCGGAGGGAATACCTACTCCGCCCCGAGCGGGAATACCTATTCGGCTCCCGACGTAAGCACGTACTCCGCTCCTCAGACTACGCAGCCGCAGGCTCCCGCTCAGAACACACAGCCCGTATCCGGCGGCAATTTCAACCCTTACGCTCAGGCGGACCCTTACGCAACTCCGCCGCAGCAGCCGCAGACATATCAGCAGACTCCTTATTCCGCGCCCGTCCGCTATACGCAGCCCGGTCAGTACGAGCAGTATGTATATGTCGGAGGTCCTGATACTCATACCGAGGAACGTCCAAAGGCGGGCAAGGGGCTCTCAATCGCGGCAATGATTTGCGGAATCGCAAGCATCTGCACCCTTAGCTTTATCCCGGGTATTGTCGCCCTGTGCTTAAGCAAAAATTTCCGCAGGGCAAACGGCGGAAATCACAACTCCTTTTCCAAAGCCGGTAAAATCTGCGGAATCATCGGCATAGTAGTTTCCGTAATAGCGATTTTTGCATATATAATATTCTTAAGCGCGCTGATTTTTGAGGCGGCGACGGAAGGCGGTTTTTACGGCAACGAATTTTATTTCTGACGCAAACGCGCGGAGGGCTCCATACGCTCCTCCGCGTTTTTATTTTTGACAAAATCCGGAGGCTGCTATGGACAGTATTATTGTAAAACAAGATGCAAAAGGAAGAATCATAACGGACTTCAACGAAAACTGGCGTTTTATGAAGCTTTCTCAAAAAAACGGTCTTTCAAAAGAAGTCTTTCAGAGCGAGGATTTCGACGACAGTTCATGGGAAAATATTTCCCTTCCCCACACATGGAACGACGTTGACGGCGCGGACGGTATCTTTGCCGACGGCGAAGAAAGCGAGGGCTATTACCGCGGTCTTGGCGGATACAGAAAAACCGTCTATTTTTCTGCGGACACATATGAAGGAAAGTCGGTTTTTATTGAATTTGAAGGCGCAAATACGGTTACTGAGCTTTATGTCAACGGGAGGCTTGCAGGCAGGCACGAAGGCGGTTATTCCGCTTTCAGATTTAATATCACAGCATTTATTAAGCTTGATTCGGAAAACATTTTCGCCGTCCTTGTCAACAATGCCCCCACCGATTATATCGCTCCTATAACAAACCAAGGCGATTTCACCAAAATGGGCGGAATCTACCGCGATGTAAAAATCATTGCCACAGAGCCCGTACATATTGACCTTCTGGATTTCGGTTCGTCGGGTATTTATATTACTCCGAAAAATATTTCAGAAAACCGAGCCGATACTGACATTCTTATCAAACCCGCAAACGACGGCAAAGAAAGCCGGACCGTAAGCGTTACAGTAAATATTCTCGGCATGGACGGCAAAATTAACGCTTCGGGAAACCGCGAAACAACTATTCTTGCGAATGCAAAAGCTCAGGCGGAATTTATTCTGCCGATTGAAAATCCGGTTTTATGGAACGGCACCGAAAATCCCTATCTTTACACTGCCGAAATTATTTTGGAAGCGGACGGCAAAGTCCTTGACTGCTGTAAACAGGCTTTTGGCATACGCACGTATTATATCGACGCCGAAAAGGGATTTTTTCTCAACGGAAAATATCTCGACCTTCGTGGCGTGAATTATCATCAGGACAGCTTTGAAAACGGCTGGGCAATGACGGACATACAGCGGGAACGCGATTACAAAATGATTCGCAAAATGGGCTGTACATCGGTGAGAATGGCACATTATCAGCACGATAGCTATGAATACGAGCTTTGCGATAGGCTTGGGCTTACCGTATGGACGGAAATCGGAATAGTCAACAAGATGTCCGACGACGGAACCGATAGCCTTGCTGTTTCGGAGAAATTTGCTGCCAATGCAAAGCAGCAGCTTACCGAGCTTATCAGACAGAATTACAACCACCCCTCCGTAATAGTGTGGGGGCTTTCAAACGAGCTTCATCAGATGACGGACGAAATCTACGGCATATATGCCGAGCTTAACGCGCTTGCAAAAACGGAGGACGAAACCCGACTTACCGCCTTTGCGGACAATCAGTTCTGGGGAAAATTTCTGGAGCTTCCCCCGGATACCGTGGGATACAACAGATACTTCGGCTGGTATAAGGACGCAGGTCCCGCCGATAATTTCGGCGAATGGCTTGACTCGTATCACATAATAAAAGAACCCCGCCCCATATGCGTTTCCGAATACGGCGGTGGCGCGGCAATGTCGCAATTCAAGGATAATATCGACTGGCTGGCAGACATTGATCCGTGGGGAGAGCGGCACTATCAGAATTACCAGTCGGCAATGCACGAAAAAATATGGGCGCAGTTTGCGCAAAGACAGTATCTTTGGGGTAAATATATCTGGTGTATGTTTGATTTCGCTTCCGACGGACGCAAAGAAGGCGACACGAAAGGGCAGAACGACAAGGGGCTTGCAACCCGCGAGCGTATACCGAAGGATTCCTTCTATTTCTACAAATCCGTCTGGAACGCCGAGCCCATGCTCCATCTTACGGAAAAAGGCTTTAAAAGCCGTATAAGCGCTATTCCGCAGATAAAAGCATATTCAAACTCAGACTGCGCGGAATTGTTTGTGAACGGCGTTTCACAAGGAATGATTAAACGCTCAGAGCTTGACGGCGCATACTCAACGGTATTTATCTGGAAGAGCGTCGAAATAGCTAAGGAAAAAGAAAACGAAATCCTTGCCAAAGCTTTTTTTGCGGACGGAACAATTCTGGAGGACAGGGCGTTCTGGACGGGAATCTGAAACGCAAACGGCGGCTATTCGGCAAGAATTCCTTCAATTTCGGCGATTTCCTCATCCGTATAGTCAAGCTTTTCTATACAAGCGACATTTTCCGCAATCTGTTCGGGTCTGCTTGCTCCGATAAGAACGGTCGCAACCGCATCGTTGTGAAGCACCCATGAAAGCGCCGTCTGCGAAAGCTTCTGACCGCGCTTTGCGGCAATTTCATTCAGCCTATTCAGCTTGGAAACCATTTTAGCGTCAAGCTTGTCGGCAATCCATGTATCTCCCCTGCCCACTCTTGAATCCTGAGGAACCTCTGCGAGATATTTATTTGTCAATAAACCCTGATAAAGAGGTGAAAATACCGCAAGACCTATTCCGTTTTCCACGGCAAACTTATCAAGTCCGTCGTCTTCAATCCACCTATTGAGCATGGAATATGACGGCTGATTTGCAATAAACGGTGTACGCAGCTCGCGGAATATCTTTGTAATTTCTTCCGTCTGCTGCCTGTTGTAGTTGGATATACCCACATATAACGCCTTCCCCTGCTTTACGGCATTATCAAGCGCAAGAGCGGTTTCCTCAAGGGGCGTGTCCGGGTCAAAAATATGATGATAATAAATATCGACATAATCAAGCCCCATCCTTTTCAGACTCTGGTCGAGAGAAGCGGTGAGATATTTCCTTGAACCGTTTCTGTCGCCGTAAGGACCCGCCCACATTTCATAGCCCGCTTTTGTGGAAATGCACATCTCGTCACGGTAATGCCGCATCCCGTCAAGGATTTTTCCGAAATTTTCCTCAGCGCTGCCATTGTACGGATTGCCGTAATTGTTGGCGAGGTCGAAATGCGTTATCCCAAGATTAAACGCCGCGTGAACCATATTTTCCATATTCGCCAGACTGCCCCTGTGCCCGAAATTCTGCCACAGCCCAAGCGAAACGGCAGGAAGCTTCAATCCGCTTTTCCCGCACCGTCTGTAAATCATTTTATCGTATCTTCTATCGTCCGCAATAAACATTTTCCATTCTCCTTATCATTCATATTATTCGCTTACAGAATAAAAAAGACACCGTGAGGTCACGGTATCTTTAAGCGGGTGATGGGAATCGAACCCACATATCCAGCTTGGAAGGCTGGTGTTCTACCACTGAACTACACCCGCATATCAATTATATTGTTTTCAACGAAAACTATAATATCACAGGTTTGAGGTTTTGGCAAGAACTTTTTGAGGGATTTTCAACAATCGCCGAAAATCCCTCTCCCCATTCATTATCCCTCACGTTTTTTATAAAACGACACCGACAGGCACCATGAAAGCGCGTATACAGCGATTGCCGCGATACATATAACCGGCGCGATCCACGTATGCATCTCAACACGGCTTCCTCCGCTTCTCAACAGATTCGCTGCGACAGCGGCTCCGGACAAAACAATACCTATCATGCAATAATAAGCAATCCTGCCCTTCTCAACCCCGAATTTAAACAAAAAAGGGAGCATAAGCGACGAGGCCGCGCAGGAAACCGTTTCACTTAAAAGCAAAAAATACAGATATTCCTCCAAATCAAACTTACCTGCCATATTCATTCTGACGGCAAGAGCGATTCCCGTCAGAATCATGACAAAGAGCTGGCAGCACAGCCCAACAAGATATTTTGCCGAAACAATCTCCGCTCCGGTATACGGCAATCCCTTGCAGTACATATCCCATTTGCTGCGCTCGTCGTATGCCATCAGCGTCACCGGAATCATTCCCGTCAGCAGACAGGGATAAAAGCCGAAGAACAGACTATCCTTGCCTACAGCAAACACTAAAATAAATATCAATGCGACCAGAAGATACCACCTGCAATATTTTGTCAGCATATAAAAATCCTTTAAAAGAAGTCCCTTCATAATATTTCTCCTCCTTAATCTTCCCGCAGGGCATTTGCGTGCCGAACGGGACTTTCTTTAACCATGAATACAAACAACTCCTCAATACTTACCGGACTGATATTAAAATCCGCCGGAATTTTATCGCGAAGAACCATAGCCTCAACCCCATAGGGCGACACCTTTTTATGCATGATTGCGGCGGAATCAAGCCGCTCCAGTTCTCTCTCGCCGCAGCGGACAATCCCGTATTCGGAAAGCAGCAAATCCTTTTCCTCGCAAAGAAGCATCCTGCCCTTGTGCAGAAAAGCCACATAGTCGCACAGCTTTTCAAGGTCGCTTACAATATGGGAGGAAATCAGGACGGAATGATTTTCGTCCCTGGTGAATTCTACCAGCATCTCAACCACCTCGTCGCGCACAACCGGGTCGAGCGGCGCCGTCGCCTCGTCAAGCAGCAAAAGCTTCGCACCATGTGACATGGCTATCGCGATACCGAGCTTCATTTTCATTCCACGCGAAAAATCCTTGAAGGGCTTGTTATACGGAATCGCCATTTTGTCGAGCATACGTGAGTATTCGCCGTCGTTCCAATTACTGAAAGTAAGCCTCATAATTTTGGCTACTTGTTTTGCATTCAGGCATTCGGGGATTCCCACCTCGTCCATGACAACCCCGACCTCCTCTTTTATAAGCCTGATATCTTCGCCGTTATCTCTGCCAAGAATTTTTACCGTGCCCTCGTCCTTATGAAGCATATTCAGAATCAGCTTTACGGTTGTGCTCTTTCCCGCGCCGTTTTCGCCTATAAACCCCATAATACAGCCGCTTGGCAGCGTCAGACTCAGATTATCCAACTTAAAGCCGCCGAAGCTTTTTGTCAGATTTTTAATTTCAAGTGCGTTCATTTCCATTCCTCCAAACTGAAATTAACCATAGCCAATATTTCCTCTCTGCTCAGATTGCATGAAGCGGCAAGCTGCACAATCTGCTCAATAAGTTCCTCGATTTTTTTCAGATTCTCCTCTCTTATAAGCTCCACGTTTTTTGGCGCAACATAACAGCCCTTCGCCTGTACCGTGTAGATAAATCCCTCCTTTTCAAGCTCGTCATAGGCGCGTTTAGTCGTAATAAAGCTGATGCGCAAATCCTTAGCGAGCCCCCGTATTGATGGAAGCAGTTCATTTTCCTTCAGCGCGCCGCTTATTATCTGATTCTTAATTTGAGAATAAATCTGGTCGTAAATAGGCGAGCCGCTTTTGTTGTCAATCAGTACCTCCATATTTTCACTCCTCTCGCAATCTGTATATGCGCATTATATACAGTTATAACAGATATGTCAACAGGTTTATAAAATTTTGCCGTATTGATTTAAACCGTCAAAAATAGTAAGATAGATAAATAAATTATAACGAAAACATAAGGAGGATATTTTTATGGCTGAACAAACATATTCGCTTGACACAATAATGCGGGCACTTGAGAACCGCGAATTTATTGTATATTATCAGCCTCAGTACAACGCGATTACCAACGGACTTAAAAGCGCCGAGGCCCTTGCGCGCTGGCGCTTAAGCGACGGAAGCATCGTTATGCCCGGAAGCTTTATTCCGGTTCTGGAGAGCGGTCCGGAGATTATGGAGTTAGACTGGTACATACTGCGCGAGGTATGCCGTTTTCTTCATATGCAGGAGGAAAAACAGATTCACCGCGTTCCCGTTGCGGTCAATTTCTCAAGACTCCATTTTGACGACGGAGATTTTTTGCCAAAACTGCTTGAAACTGTAGACGGCTTCGGCGTTCCGCACAGGCTTGTCGAGGTTGAGATAACCGAGTCGGCACTCTCCGAAAACGGCGATGAAATCATATCGCAGGTAAAAGAAATCAGGGCGGCGGGCTTCTCGGTCGCAATAGACGATTTCGGCAGCGGTCTTTCCTCTCTGAGCTTTGTAAAGGATATGGACGTTGACGTGCTGAAAATCGATAAGTCCCTTTTAAACCAGAACTGTGAGGACGAAAAGGAAAGAATCGTTCTTGAAAGTATTTTCATGTTCGCGCACAGGCTGAAGCTGAAGACCATTGCCGAGGGAGTCGAAACCAGAGAGCAGCTCGGTTTTTTGCGCACCTGCGACTGCAAGCTGATACAGGGCTTTCTTTTCTCCAAGCCGCTGCCGGAGGATGAATTTCTGAAAATATGCGCCGAAGGAGAAAGTGCCGGACAAGCTGAGGACATCCTGACCGTACAGGCCCCCTCCGCCGCCACACAGCTTCTTCTGGACGCGGTATTTACAAGATACCCGTTGGTTATTTTTTCCAATCTTACAAGAAACAGCTTCTATATGATGGCGTACGAGAATTTTACAGCAAGAACCTGCCCGTCCACGGGAGTTTTCGACGAGCTTATCGAGCACGGCACGGCAACCATGCACCCCGACGACCAAGACGCGTTCAGACAGACCTTTGACAGACAGAATCTGCTGAAGGCTTACGAAAACGGCGAAAAATGGGTAAGCCTTACCACAAAGCAAATCGGCAACGACGGCGTATACCGCCGCGTGGAAACAACGGATTATTTTGTCAAAAATCCGTCGGCTGACGACGTGCTTGTAATCAGCCTTTGCCATAATCTTGAGTAACAGGTTATTATAAATTTAAACAAATTGAGAGTTATACAGCGTGCTGTAAAATCCGCCCTGTTTCAACAATTCCTGATGGGTTCCCTGTTCGGTAATCTCTCCGCCACGGACCACGAGAATAGTGTCCGCATTTTGTATGGTTGACAGCCTGTGGGCAATCACAAAGCTGGTTCTGCCCTTCATCAGCCCGTTCATCGCCTCCTGAATCTGGATTTCCGTTCTTGAGTCAACATTGGAAGTTGCTTCGTCCAGAATCAGCATCGGAGCGTCTGACAAAAATGCTCTTGCAATTGTGATCAGCTGCCGCTGCCCTTTTGAGATGTTTACGCCGTCATCGGAAAGCAATGTATCGTATCCGTCCGGCAGACTTTCAATATACCCGTCAATTTTGGCGGATTTTGCCGCTGCCCTGACTTCCTCCACGGTCGCATTTTCTCTGCCGTAGACTATGTTTTCAAAAATAGTGCCGTGAAAAAGCCATGTTTCCTGAAGCACCATGGTATAAGCGAGCCGCAGATCCTCACGCCTGATTCTGAGCGACGGTACTCCGTCAATGCGAATTTCGCCCGAAACAGGATCGTAAAAGCGCATAAGCAAATTGATAATCGTGGTTTTACCGGCACCCGTGGGTCCGACAATGGCAATCATCTGACCGGGTTTCGCCGTCACCGAAACATTATGCAGAATAATCCTGTCCTTTTTGTAGCCGAAGGTCACATCTTCTAATTCCACCATTCCATTTACCTGCTCTGTACGTTTTGCATCGGCAGCATCCGCCTGCTCCGGTTCTTCGTCCAGCACCCTGAATACACGCTCCGCAGCTGAAAAAGCAGACTGAAACTCATGCATAATATTTGAAAATTCGTTTATAGGCCCCGCAAATTTTCTGGAATACTGTACAAATTGCGCCACGCCTCCCAGCGTAATGAAAAACGCGGAACCCGCAAGTATCAAGCCATTCTCGGAATACATATACAAAATACCCCCGAATATAGCCACAAGAGAAAGCGAAACGTTGTTTATCAGGTTAATCGTCGGAAACAGCAGGGATGCATTGTATTCCGCATTGTAAAACGCATCCATTGCGTCATCGTTATGCTTATTGAATCGGCCGGAAATCACATCCTGCCGTCCGTATGCTCGGATACTTGCCGAACCCGAAAGCATTTCTTCAGCGTAACCGTTAAGTTCCCCGTATTTTCGGGAGCGCGCGCTGAACATGGGACGCACCTTTTTGGAACGGCAGCGCGTAAAAAGTATGGCAACCGGCACGGTCACAGCAAATATCAGTATCATCGGTCCGGAAATTTTCCACATAAATATCAAAGAGCCTACAACCGTATATACACTTGTCATTACCTGTACCAAATCGTTAGACAGGGATGTATTTACAGTGTCAATATCGTACGATATGCGGCTGATAATATCGCCCGTGGCGTTCGTGTCAAAGTATCCCACAGGAAGTGTATTCAGCTTTTCAAATACCTGTTTACGCATAGTGTATACTATCCGCTGACTTAGGTGCACCATAATTACCGACAAAAAATAGGAAATAACGGCGGAACCTGCGTAGCAGATTACCATTTTAATTACGCTCTCCCACACCGTGGTAAAATCCACGCCTGCAGACAGCCCTATTGCATCGATTGCCGCACCGGAATATCGCGGGCCTAAAAGTGATAGCTGGTTTGATACAAGTGTCAGCACCACGGCAAGAAAAAACATGGGCCATTGCTTAAGAATATATCCGCCCAGCCGGAGCATAGTTCCCCGATTGTCACGTTTGGGTTTTTTTATTTTATCAGTCAAGGAAAGCACCTCCCATCTGAGAATCGCTGATCTGTCGGTATTCCGCACAGTTTTCCAGCAAATCTTCATGTTTGCCGCGGCCGATAATCCTGCCTTCTTCCAGCACTATGACCAAATCGCAGTTTTTGACGGAACTGACACGCTGCGCTACGGTAATGACGGTGGAATCTGACATGGACTCCTTCAATGCCTGACGCATACTTGCATCGGTCTTATAGTCTAACGCCGAAGACGAATCGTCCAGAATCAAAATCCCGGGATTGGCGGCAATGGCACGGGCAATCAGAATACGCTGCCTCTGTCCGCCGGAAAGATTTGTTCCCTTGGCAGAAATCATATGGCGGTAACCGTCGGGCATTGCCGAAATAAAATCGTGCGCCTGCGCAATTTTTGCAGCGCGGATTATATCGGCGTCGGAAATATCTCTGCCGAAGCGGATGTTTTCTTCAATGGTATCGGCGTAAAGGAAGTCGTTTTGCAGAGCAACTCCGAACATGGCGGTCAGTTCTTCCTTATCGTATGAGGATATCTTTTTGCCGTCGATACGTATAGTACCTGAATCCGTATCATAAAACCTAAGCAGCAGCTTGACAAAAGTAGATTTTCCGCTGCCGGTGGCGCCGATTATGCCGAGAGAACCGCCTTTGGGAACACTGAGCGTGATATTCTCAAGATTGGGTTTTTTGCCTAAATATGAAAAGGTTACATTTTCAAAGGAAATTTTAGAGAAATTATCCCCTTTGCCGTCATCCTCCGTTACCGGAAAAGATTCCGGCACATCCAGGACCTCGCTTATCCTTCGGGCGGAAGCGGCACATTTAGTATACATTACGAACATACGTGAGAGAGACATTAACGCCATCGAAATCAAGGTAAAATATTGGGTAAAGGCAATAACCGTAGCCGCGGAGGATTTACCGCCCGATACGCGGTAAGCCGCAACGGCTATAACTCCGGCGATACCCAGATTCATAAGCAGCGTCATAATGGGGTTTACCGCGTTCATTACGGTGCCGGCATGACATTCCTGTTTTGTAAGAGCGCGGTTGAATAGGTCATAACGTCGGTTTTCATATTCATTCTTGGAAAGTGCTTTAATGACACGGACTCCCTGCACGTCCTCCCGCACTACCCTGATCATATCGTCGGTGGATTTCTGAACCTTGGTGTACAACGGAATTCCGCGGCGCGCGACACTGTATACGGTAACGAAAATAACCGGCATGGTGGCTATCATCACCGTAGCCAACGCGCTGTCCATGAACAGCGTTATCACCACTCCCCCTAACAGCAAAATCGGTGCGCGGATACCCATACGCTGTATCATTCCGATAAAATTCTGTACATTGTATGTATCTGATGTAATACGCGATTCCAAAGAAGGAACCGTAATTCTATCCGTATCCTGCGCGGAAAGGTACAAAGTCTTTGAAAACAAATCTCTGCGCAGTACAATGGAAAAATCGGCAGTAACCCTTGAAGCCATACGGTTGGCGGTCACATTTGCAACACAGGCGACTGCAGCGAAGACTATCATCACGGCACCGTACAGTATTATCCGGGAAATCTTCATGGTAACAATGACATTTTCCAGAATATAAGACAGTATAAAGGGAATCAAAAGCTCTGAAACGGTACCCAGAATTTTAACGGAAATACCCAGCGCCATCCGAATTTTATATGGCGCCAGATAGGAAAATATTCGTTTCAATTCACTTAACCTCCGACTCTTTCGTAATCCTTTTTGCGCTTTGCTCCATCTTAGAGAGCACCCGGCAAAACACATCCATTTCCTCCGGTGAAACATCCTCTGTCAGGCGCTCATTCCATTCCCTGTTTGCAAGCTGTACCTTCGGACAGACATTCAACATCTTTTCCGACGGATGTACCAGATACTGCCGCCTGTCCTTCTCGTTGAGAATGCGGATAATATAACTGTGTTTTTCCAAATAAGCAACGGCTCTTGCCACGGTGCTTTTATCCAGACAAAGCTCTCCGGCAAGCTCCTCCTGCGAGAGTCCCGGTCTGCGGCAGACAGCCAGCACAAAAGCATAGTGGTTGGGACAAAGATCTTCCGCCGCTATCGTTTTTTTTCGATACATGGCCTGACAGCGGCTTATGTTATTCAGTGTTTTCATTATCCCGGGCATAAAAGGCCTCCTTTATTAGTTGTCAACGCAACAGTTGTTATTGCAACTATTATATGATATAACGGTTGCGGTGTCAACCTTACCGCAAAGCAAATCGGCAACGACGGCGTATACCGCCGTGTGGAAACAACGGATTATTTTGTCAAAAATCCGTCCTCAAATACAATTACCGCTTGTTTGACGCAGCCGTTTTCCGCATGATAGACTTAACTTATCACCGGTGATATAAATGAAATTTGAATCATGCAAACAGCGCGGAAACGGAGGAGAACTATGAATATCGGAGAGGTAATAAAGTGCAGGCGTCAAAAGAGGAATATAACACAGGCGGAACTGGCAGAGCTGCTTAAAGTTACGCCACAGGCCGTATCAAGATGGGAGATGGGTGTCTCCTATCCGGATATTGCCATGGTACCTAAAATTTCAGAGATTTTGCGGGTGTCTGCCGATGAACTGCTTGGCATCAAGCCGTCAGATAAGAACCGTGAAGACGGTGACAATAACACCGTCTTAAATCAAGACCAGGTTGACAGTATCTTTGACTACACTCCCGTACCTGTAACGGGAAAAAGCAAAAAAATCCTTGTTGTCGATGACGCGGATTTTATGAGGATGATGCTGGAGGATATACTGACACACCAGGGACATACCGTTTTGCAGGCAAAGGACGGGCAGGAGTGTCTGGATATACTGAGGGATGAGGCTGTGGACGTATGCTTGCTCGACATCGGTATGCCGGGTATGGACGGAATAGAGGTTTTAAGAAAGATAAAAGAAGGTCAGCCCGGATTAAGGGTAGTTATGCTTTCGGCACTGTCTCAGGAAAAAAATGTGAAGCAGGCATTACAGCTCGGCGCTGATGCCTTTGTTGTGAAGCCTTTTCAGTCACAGCGCCTTATAGACCGGATTTAGAAGTTAATGTGAACGGCTTTGAAAATTTTACGCCTGCCCGCTTTTGCGGACAGGCGCATTTTATATTTCCTGCTTTATTTTTTCTTTTTGGATACAACAACCGCAATCACAATTATCACTACAAGCACTACGCCCGCAACGATTCCGATAATCGCTCCGGTGGGTATTCCACCCTTATTATCGTCCTTATTATCGCTGCCGGGAGCCTTTGTTTCGGTATTGCCCGATGTAGCCGCTTCGGTAGGTTCGGGCTCGGTTTCCTCCGTTTTTTTGTCATAGGCAAAGCCCGATACCGTAAAGGTCACGCTGATATTGTCGTCGCCGCTTCCGATAAGAAGGTTCCAGCCGCTGCTTGCATCCTCAGGCAAGCCCTTTCCCTCCAAATCGGTGCGAAGCTCCGAACGCCAGTGATTCAGAATAAGAATATCCATGCCTGCCGCAATATAGGGCTTTTCCTCCTCCATAACGGCCTCGTCAAATTTTACTATGGTTCTTCCGTTTACCGTCACTTCCACATTACTGAATGTAATCGCGTCGCTTACCGGAATATCGGTTGCGATATGTAACTGTGAAATCGCTGTTTCTCCCTTGAAATCCGCGCCCGTCAAAGATACGGTATAGGTTCCGTTTCCGGCAATCTCCACGTCCGTAAAGGCTCCCGGCACCGTCTCGTCCTTCTGTGTATCGCTGTCGGTATAAAAGAGCTTGTCGTTCATATCCGTGCCGTACATCTTATTCTGTGTTTCCTCAAAATAAGCCATTCTCTGAATCCAGAGCTGCGTTGAGGTCTGCACTCCGAGAGCGGCGTGATATGTTCCGTTTAAATCAACCTCCTGCTTATCCTCCTCAGTCTTGTCCTCCGTTGCCGCAAAAGCAGGGCTCACAAGCATTGCAAGCGCCATGGCACCCGTAAGAATTCCCGCCGCCATCCTTTTAAAAATTCCGTTTTTTCTCATAAAATCTCCTTTCTTTAATTCTGCGCTGCCTTTCAGCGCATAATGGTATACCCGAAGGGTGTTTCATTAATTCTGCGCTGCTTTTCAGCGCATAATGGTGTAATTTTTTATACGGCTCACCTTAAAGCGGTATGTTGCCGTGCTTCTTTGCCGGAAGCGATTTTTTCTTTTGCTCAAGCATATCAAACGCGTTAAGCACCCGCTCCCTTGTTTCCTCGGGACGGATAACCTCGTCCACATATCCTCGCTCCGCGGCGATGTACGGGTTCATAAATCTGTCCTCGTATTCCCTGATTTCGGCGGCGCGCACCTCCTCGGGATTCTCGGACTCGTCAAATTTTTTCCTGCCTATGATTCCGACCGCGCCCTCGGCGCCCATCACGGCTATCTCGGCTATCGGCCACGAAAATACGAAATCCGCTCCGAGTCCCTTGCTGTCCATTCCTATATAGGCTCCGCCGAATGCCTTGCGCAGAATCACGGTAACCGTGGGAACAGTCGCCTCGCTGTAAGCGTAGAGAAGCTTTGCGCCGTGCCTGATGATTCCGCTGTACTCCTGTGCCTTGCCCGGCAGGAACGCGGGAACGTCAACCAACGTAAGAATCGGTATGTTGAAACAGTCGCAGAAGCGGATAAAGCGTCCCGCCTTGTCGCCCGAATTGAAATCCAGCGAGCCCGCGAGGAAATCTGGCTGATTGGCAATAAGTCCGACGGTGCGCCCCTCCATGCGCATAAAGCCCACGATAATATTTTTTGCGAAATCCGGCTGAACCTCCATAAAGCTGTCCAAATCCGCCATCTCGTCGATGACCTCATGCATATCGTAGGAAATTTTCATATTGGGAGAAACTATATCCCTGAGCCTCTTATGGTAATATTTCTTGACGGGCTCCGCCGCGGGCGGCTTTTCCTCAAAGCTTTCCGGAAGATACGAAAGAAGCCTTCTCACTCCCGTAAGACAGCTTTCGTCGTCGGGGTACACGAAATGTGCGACACCGCTCTGTGCGCTGTGTACCTGCGCTCCTCCAAGCTCCGCCGTCGTGACCTCCTCACCCGTAACCTCTTTTATAACCTTCGGTCCGGTTATATACATCTGCCCGTTTTTTTCGGTCATAAAAATGTAATCGCACAGTGCCGGAGAATAGCAGGCTCCGCCCGCGCAAGGTCCCATAATAACCGCAATCTGGGGCGATACTCCGGACATATCCGTATGTCTTTTAAACATTCCCGCATATCCGTTAAGGCTGTCTATGCCCTCCTCGATTCTCGCGCCGCCGCTGTCGTTAATCTCGACAAATGGAGCTTTTGCGTTTATCGCCATATCCATGACATTGCATATTTTGCGGGCGTGATATTCTCCGAGAGCGCCGCCGCCCACGGTAAAATCCTGTGAGGAGGCAAAAACAAGTCTGCCGTTCACCTTTCCGTAGCCCGTCACGACGCCGTCGCCGGGAAGCTTCTTTTTATCCATTCCGAAATCAGTCGTGCGCGATGACATAAGAGAATTGACTTCCACAAAGCTTCCTTCGTCAAAAAGAATATCCAGACGCTCTCTCGCCGTAAGCTTTCCTCTCTCATGCTGTTTGTCGATTCTTTGCTGACCGCCCCCGAGCTGCGCCTTCTCACGGCGGCTGTCAAGCTCCTGTAATTTCTCGTCCCACATTATAAATGTGCCTCCAAGTCCTCAACCGTATTGACAGTGATAACCTTCATGCTCCTGTCTATTCTTTTCATAAAGCCCGCAAGCGTCTTGCCCGGTCCTATCTCGTAGAAGGTATCAACGCCGTCCGCAAGCATTTTTTCCATGGTCTGCTGCCAGCGCACCGGAGAATATACCTGACGCTCCAGAGTTTCTTTTATATGCTCACTGTCGGTGACGGTTTCCGCCGCCACATTGTTGATATACGGGATTGCGGGCTTGGCAAACTCCGCCCCCTCAAGCTCCTTCGCAAGCTTATCTCCGGCTCCCTTAAGCATCGGAGAATGGAAGGGACCGCTGACGTTAAGCATGGACACGAGCTTCGCGCCCGCCTCCTTAAGAGGCGCAACAGCCTCCCCGACAGCCTCCTTGGCGCCCGAAATCACTATCTGTCCGGGACAGTTATAGTTTGCCGCAGACACGGGCTTCCCTGTCTTTTCCTCAATCTCGGCGCAGAGCCTTTCTACTGTCGGCGCGTCAAGTCCGATTACTGCCGCCATAGTTCCCTGTCCTGCCGGAACCTCGTTTTCCATATAGATTCCGCGCTTCCTGACAAGCTTCATCGCGTCCCCGAAGGAAAGGGAACCGCAAGCCACCAACGCCGCATACTCGCCGAGGCTCAGTCCCGCGGTAATATCCGCCTTTATGCCCTTAAGCTCCACCGCCTTAAGTATACAGATTTCAGCCGCAAGCATTGCCGCCTGGGTATACTCGGTTTTGTTTATAAGGTCATTTTCATCAAACATGATTTTTTTCAAATCAAAATCCATAAGAGCGTCCGCTTCGTCGATAACCGCTCTGCATTCGTCAATTCCGTCGTAAAAATCCTTCGCCATTCCGACGTACTGGGCACCCTGTCCCGGAAAAATAAACGCCGTTTTTGCCATTACACACTCCTTCTTTCCTTTACTCCTCCGCGTATATGGATTCCTTATCCACCGCGGTAAACATAAGCTCGCCCTTCGCGCGCACCTTCCCGTCAACCGTTACCGTAACCGCAAACGAGAAAAGTCCCGACGCCCCCATTGTTTTTTTGCAGTCTATTATCATCGTGTCGCCGGGGATTATGGGCTTTACGAATTTGAAATCCTTGACCTTCAAAAGCACATAAATCCGGCTCTCGTCCGTTCCGTCCGCCTCAATCGCAAGCGAGCAGGACTGAGCCGCCGACTCGATAACGAGCACGCCCGGCATTATCGGAGAATCGGGAAAATGCCCCACAAAATAAGGTTCGTTCACCGATACGTTCTTGAGCGCCTTTACGGATTCGCCGGGAACAACCTCAATCACCTTGTCCACCATCTGAAAGGGCGGGCGCTGCTTGATTCTTTTGTTAATCTCAATAATATTCATCATTATAAGCTGAGTCCTCCGTCCATTACGATAACCTGTCCGGTGATGTACGAGCTTGCGTCGGAGCAGAGCAT
Organism: Butyrivibrio sp.; assembly: GCA_014799955.1. Classification (GTDB taxonomy): domain Bacteria; phylum Bacillota; class Clostridia; order Lachnospirales; family Lachnospiraceae; genus Eshraghiella. The sequence continues at coordinate 65,661 of JAAVHB010000052.1, forward strand.
ATTTACAACCTCCGCAACCTCCTCGACGGTTCCGAGCCGTCCCATAGGTATGTTCTTTAAATATTCCGCCTTCTTTTCCTCGGGAATCGCCTCTATCATCTCGGTGCCGATAAAGCCCGGCGCAACCGCGTTGACCTGAATGCCGTAGGGCGCAAGCTCCTTTGCGAGCGTCGCCGTCATGGAATTAACCGCGCCCTTTGTCGCGCTGTACACCGACTGTCCCGCAAGCGCAAGCTTGGAGCTTACCGACGATACGTTCACGATTTTACCGCTCTTTTGCTTGAACATCTTAAGCGCCGCCTGCTGACAGCAGTAAAAATAACCCTTTACGTTGATATCCATGCTTCTGTCAAGCGAGTCCATATTGAGCATGAGAAGATACGCATCGTCAACCACGCCCGCGTTGTTTACAAGCACGTCGATATGCCCGAACTGCTTGAACGCCTCGCGGAAAAGCGTGCCGACCTCCTTGCGGTCCGAAACGTTCGCCTTTATCGCAACCGCCTCCTGTCCCATCTCCTTGATGGCATCTACGACCTTCATCGCCTCTTCCTCGCTGCTGTTATAATTTACAACAACGTCCATTCCGGCTTTGGCAAGCCTTAACGCGCAAGCCTTTCCTATTCCGCGGGAAGCTCCCGTCACTATCGCTGTTTTACTCATTTTATTTTATTCCTTTCCTTGTTATTGCGCTGTTTTCTGCGCATAGGTATAATCCGACGTATACCCCGGGACAAAGCCCGGGGTGCCGTTTATCTTTTATGCTTTTTTAAGAACAACCGCGGTATACGAACCGCCCGCCGCAAAGCTTGTCACGAGTACGTTTTTGTACGACGATATATCCGTTTTAACGGCTTTTGCCGCTCCGTTCTCAAATACGAAAGCCTGCTGTTCGTGGTTAAGTCTTCCTGACAGCATGAGCGCCGCGTGCGCCGCGGAAAGTGTCGCCGCCGCCGCCCTCGACTCTCCGACTGTTGTTTTTACGCTGTGAACCGGCTTCTTTGCGCCGCCGAATACTCTTTCATAGGAATTCATCTCTATGGTATCAACCGTCTTATTTCCGTTTCCGAAGCCTACAACGGCATCAATATCCTCGACGGAAATTCCGGCGTTCGCGCAGGCTTCCTTTATAGCGCGGTCAAGAGCCGCGTCCGAACCCGCGAGAGTTCCGACTGTCACCGACTCGTGAGTCATAGCGTATCCCGCAACCTCGGCGTACTTAACCGCTCCCCGCTTATCCGCGCTCTCGCCGCTCTCAAGCATTATGGAGGTGCTGCCCTCTCCGAGAACAAAGGAGCTTCCTTTAAGCGCATAAGGCGCATCGGCTCCGTCCTTTGAAAGATAGCCGAGCTTATCGTACAGAAGCCTCATTATCTCGGTATTTTCGTCCATTCCGCACGCCATCATCATTTTCTCGGCTCCGTCGCGAACCGTGTTGTATGCGTAGCATATGCTCTGAAGTCCCGCCTGCATACCGTTCGTGAGCGTTACGTTCACGCCCTTTACGCCCGAATTTATCGAAAGATAGCCGCCTGCCGCGTTGTATACGGTATTGGGGAAAATAAATGCGCTGCCCGCGTGAAGTCCGTTCTTGATCAGACCCTCGTGGAAATTTATGATTTCGGTTGCGGGACCGTCCGCCGTTCCGACAATCATTCCTATATCGGTTTCGTTATCGGCGCTTACCGTCACTCCCGCGTTCTTAAGGCACGAGCGCCCCGACACGACCTGCGTCTGGCTGAGCTTGTCAAGCTTTCTGTAAAAAGCAAGCTTAATCTCATGCTCCTTGTAATCCTCGGCGCTTACATTGGCGGTCAGTGAATCGCCCTCCGCGCGCATGCCTTTGTCCGCCGCGTCGATATAAGCTTCAATGCTGTTTCCTACTGGGCTTACAAGCCCGAAGCCCGTGATAAATACGCGGTTATTTTCAAGGGGCTTGATATCCTTCGGCTCCTTCGCGAAAATAACGCTCGCGTTGTTTCCGCCGAAAGCAAAATTATTGGTCATGGCATACTTGATTTCATGCTCCTTTTTTACATTGGGAACAAAATCAAGCTTGCCCGCTTTTTCTTTGAGACTGTCAAGGTCCTCGTCTGAATATCCGATTGTGGGAGGCACGGTGTTGCTGCCTAAAGCCTTGATTGTGTAAATCGCCTCAACCGCTCCCGCAGCTCCGAGGCAATGACCTACCATCGATTTGGTAGAGTCAACGCAGGTGTTTTCGTTGTCGCCGAAAATATTCTGCATTGCCTGAATTTCGGTTGAATCGTTAAGCGGCGTTCCCGTCGCGTGTCCGTTTATATAGTCAATATCCGAGGGCTTCATATCGCTGTTTGCAAGAGCCCACTTCATAGCGTTCATCTGTCCCTCGCTGTCGGGTCTGGGAGCCGTAATGTGATGAGCGTCGGAGCTTATTCCTCCTCCGAGCACGTCGCAGTAAATCTTTGCGCCGCGCGCCTTCGCGTGCTCATACGACTCGACGATAAGTACGCCCGCGCCTTCTCCTAGAGTTATTCCCTTGCTCTTGTTGTAGGGCGAGCAGGGGTCTGTATCAAGCGCATGAAGAGCCGTAAAGCCGCCGAACGCCAACGCCGAAAACGAATCCGAGCCGCCGACAATAAACACGTCTCCGACACCCGCGCGTATAAGGTCGCAGGCGTACTCAATGCTTATCGTGCTTGCGGCGCAGGCATTGCCCACATTGGTAACGACGCCCTTTGCTCCGGCGATTTTAGCCACATTGTTCGCAATAACTCCGATGGACATTTTGATGATGTCGTCGGGATTGCCGCCCTCCGGATTCTCTTCTCTTTCGGTGAAAAATTTCTGAATGCTCACCGCGCCGCCCACGCAGCTTCCTATGATAACGCCCACTCTGTCGGCGTTATTTTCGTTAATCTCTATACCTGAATCGGCAAGCGCCTCTCTGGCTGCCTTCACGCACAAAAGAGACACCCTGTCCATTTTGTCCGCGTCCTCGCCCGCATCAACATCGAAATGCTCCGCCGACTCGGCTCCCATATGAGCATAGCACTCACTCGTATCTATCGACCTTACTTCCTTGATTCCGGATACACCGTTAATACAGTTGTTCCAGCTTTCCTCCACGGTATTACCGATTGCGTTAATCATTCCGAGTCCGGTAATCACGCATCTTTTTTCATTATCTGCCATTATTTTTTACCTCGATATAGTCAAACCCGCCGTATTCCGATACGGCGGCATTACTGCCGCGGGATACGGCTTTAAGCCTAACCTTGCCGTTCTGCCCCGTATACCCGCATGCCGGGCATAATTCCGTACTTATGGAATTATGCCTCCAAATGCTCCATAACATACTTGCTGAGAGCCTCAATGTTAAAAAAGTTCTCTCTTGCAACGCCTGTCATCTGTACGCCGAACTCCTGGTCGATTCCGGCAATGATTTCAAGTGAGTCGATTGAATCAAGCCCTATTCCGTCTCCGAAAAGCTCGATTTCATAATCAAGTTCCTCAGCGGGAATTCTGAGATTCTCCACAAGGATTCCTTTAATCTTCTCTGCGATTTCTGTCTGCTTTGCGTCCATCTTTTTAACTCTCCTTAAAAAATTTATATAGATCAGCCTTTGCTGTTTCTACCATATAATATTAAAATACCTGTCTTTTTGCGTGCGGTCAAGTGGTTCGTAATTCACAACCGTCTTTGTCACCATTTTGTAGGAGGGGAGCTTTTCGCTTTCCGTCCTCACCCTTGCCTTAATATCCGCTTCGATTTCCTTTGCGTCCATTCCTGCGTAATAGTCCGTATCCGGCTTGATTTCGGCGGCTAAAAGCGGCCTGCCCCTGAGTTCGTCCTCCCTTATCAGGCAGTCCTCAACTCCGGGGAGTTTTCCGAAATACCGTTCAAGCTCTTCGGGAGAAATATTTTCGCCGTTGGGAAGAATAATAAGGTTCTTGCGCAGTCCCGTTATATGAAGGAAGCCCCCGTCATCAAACTCGCCCAAATCTCCGGTCTTTAACCAACCGTCCTCGGTGAAAACCTCGCGGGTCCTTTCGGGATCGTTGTAATATCCCTTCATCACCACGTCTCCCTTAACCTGTATCTCTCCTTCTATTATGCGCACTTCGGTTCCCGGATAAACCTTTCCGATTGAATCGGGAATCCTGTCGGTATCGACATTGCCCGTGACGATATTCGACGCCTCCGTGAGCCCGTAGCCCGAGAAAAGCGTTATTCCCAAATCGCCCGCCATCTTTATAAGCTTCGGCTGCACATAAGCGCCGCCGCAGATAATCGTTTCGATTCCCGCCAGAAAATCCTTTCCCTTTATCCTCGCAACCGAAAGAACCATTTCGGCAAGTCCCGGAACAAGAGTAAGAATCGTAGGCTTCATCTTGGGTATGTCAAAAACAATATTGCTCATATCCTCGCAGGCGTATACAAGCGCGCCCGTATATATGCAGGTCAGAAGACCGCGAATCGCCCCGAACACATGGGACAGCGGCAAAATCGCTACAGTACGCTGGCCAAATGGCTTACCCGGCACAAAAAGCCCGTTGTGCGCCGCTCTCATAATCGCCCTGTGGGAAAGCATAGCCCCGTAGGGGTTCCCCGCGTCGTTACTGACGGAAAAGCAGATTACCGCCGTATCCTCCGGCGAAACATCCGCCATGGGCGCCGCTTTGTCCGAGGTTTCCTTTATATCGTATATCCGCGTTCCCGCCTCGGAGGTTACCTCAGCAAACTCGGGATTTATAAAAATCGCCTTGATGTCGAATTTGGCGACTATCCTGCGGATTTCATCTCTGCCGAGCGCGTTTGGCGCGGCGGGAAGCATAATCACGGTACAGCCTGCTGTCGGAATCGCCATATACAGCTCCATAGCCGAAAGACCGTTGGGCGCAAGAACCGCTATGTTGTCGCCCTTTTTAAAGCCCTGCGAATATATGAAGTCACGCCTTGCCGCGATTCTGTCATAAAGCTCGCGGTAGGTCACGGTATTTACCATATCGCTGATTGCCGGACAGTCCGCGAATTTCTCTCGGCAGTTCTCCAGCAGTTCGCAGAAGGTACCGTACAGAGGTAGCTTCTCCAAATCCTCCGGTGCGATAAGTCTTTCAAAATATTCTTTTTGCTCTGACGAATAATTAACCATTGTTTTTCTCTCTCGCGTTTTGCCTGCGAGCCGCAAGCTCGTAATCTATTTTTTTCTGGATAAGCTCCTTAACCATGGCGCTTATCTCGGGTTTTTTCATATCCTTATACTCCTCATACGGAATAGGCGGGAGCACATGCATATAAGTAACGACTTTTTTGAACGAATTGCCGTTCAAGGCCTTGTAGGAATCTATAATCACCACCGGAACAATGGGACTCTGGGATTCCAGCGAGCAACGGAAGCAGCCGGAATTAAACGGCTGTAAGGTATTTTTGTTGTCGCCCCATTTGCCCTCCGGGAAAATAAGATAGCGTCTTCCTTCTCTGACCTCCGCCGCAAGCTCTTTCAGCGTCGCGAGCATCTGACGGGGATTTTTAAAATCAAGTCTTTTGCCTCCCACGAGGTCGATTACCTGCTTTGCGAGTATTTTCTCGGACTGGTTCTTTTCCATAAGAACCGAGCAAGGCTCCTTGTGATTAAGCATTATTCCGAGCGCGTCGTACTTGCCCTGATGGTTGGCGTACATTATGTAACCGCCCTCCTTCGGGAGGTTCTCAAGCCCGTAAACCTTGGTGGTCGCGCGTCCGCGCCTTCTCATATGCTCCATAATGTGCTGAGCCATTCGGTAGCGCTCCTCCTCGGTGTATTCCTCCGGACGGTTCATCACCTTCTTGCACTTGAACACCGTTTTCGTTACAAACAGCGGGCTCGAAAGCGCCACATAATAAAACCTCAGCATTCCCATATTCTTAACCTTCCTGTCCTTCGTTAATTTTGCTTACTGCGGATAATCCTCCCAGTAGCCCGTCATCATCTTTTCAACCGCTCTCACCGGGATCAAAGGCGCGCATACCGCGTCATGTGTTTTCTCACAGATTGCGCCGTTTTCCGCAAACTCCGCACCCGCAGCCCTGACCTTTCTGAGATAATTCTTAAGTATTGCGTCCATTTTGTCGAGCATAAGAATCTCTCCCTGCGGGCAGAATACCGTGGTATAATTGCCCGGTCCGCATATAAGGTCAAATTCCTTCGTCACCGCGTCATACACAATGTCGGTGGAGGCGTGCGCACATGAGGACACAAGCACAAGCTTCTTGCCGCTCAAATCATATCTGAAATCCATTATTATCGGATTATCCTCGGTCGCCAGTCTGCCCTTATAGGGCATTTTCAGGGGCAAAAGCCTGTCAAGCATTGTTTTCATCTTGGAGGACACCCCGAAAAAATACAGCGGAAAGCTCAGGATTATCACATCGCTTTCAATAATTTTGCGGCGCACCGTTCCCATATCATCCTTGATTGCGCATTGCCCCGGAGTAACCTTCCAGCAGCAGAAACAGCCTGTGCAGTGATTTATGTCAAGACCGTCAAGCCTGAGCTCCTCGATTTCGCAGTCCGACGCCTCGCGCATTCCGTCCGCAAAGCTTCTCGCCACCATCATTGAATGGCTTGCGTCTCCCTTAAGGCTGCCGTTTATAATAAGCGTTTTCATACTCATGCGGGACCTCCGCTTACCTTCAGGACTTCGCTTCCGTCGGATAAAAATTCCATAAGTTTGTCAAGATTTTTCTCGGCGACGCTCCTTCCGTTCCGGTAGAACGCTTCAACCTTCTCGTCCTTCTGCTCGAATTTATGTATGCACTCCATATCGGGGCGAAGCACCAGCGCCATACCTTCCTTCTCAAGCTGCTTAAGCTTCTTGAGCTGTCTTTTATATACGCTTGTTCTTTTGAGAAGCGCCTCGTAAAACAGCGGATACCTGCGCTTATATCTCATTTTCAGGATACCTTTAAGCTTACCGTAATCCGTGGGCGATTCCATGCTGTTTTTCGTCATTATCACTATCAGCTTACCGCAGCCCTTCTGGATTGCGCGCTCTATAGGAATCGAATCGCATATACTTCCGTCCAGATAATGATAATCGCCTATTTTGACGGGCGCGCACATAATGGGAACCGAGCAGGACGCCTTGCAGAGATTCAGAAGCTTTTCAATGTCCTTTCTCTCGTCAAAATATTCAGCCTTACCCGTTTCACAATTGGTCACGACCACTTCGTTTTCAATCTTACATCTGTGAAATTCGTCAAAATCATACGGAAACTGATTGTAAGGGTACTCATGAAACATCATGTCAAGATTAAGGAATCTCCCGTGCCTGAGTATATGCTTTATGCCGAAATAATTCTGTCTGTGGTCTTTCGGTTTGATTACGTTGCGGGTTCTGCCCTGCTGTCCCGAAAGATAGCCCATCGCGTTGCCCGCTCCCGCGGACACCCCGACCACATAATCGCATTTTATTTTATTTTCCATAAGGACGTCCAGAACCCCAGCGGTAAAAACACCTCTGAAGGCTCCTCCCTCCAATACCAAACCTGTCTTAGTCATATATTCTCCTTGCGCCGCCAAAAAGCGTGAACGCTATTTCTGTCCCGTCTTTTCTTCTATGTAGGCACATACGTCTTTAACCGTTTTAAGCTCCTCGGCTCCCTCGAACTTGATATCGTATTCATCCTCAATCGACACCGCGAGAAGCATCATCGTGAGCGAATTAAGCCCCAAATCCTCGGTAAGCGAGCTTTCCATACTAATTTCCGAAGAATCCACCTCCGGAATCACGTTTCCGAATATCTCCAAAAGCTTATCGTAAATCATTTTAAAGTTCCTCCTTAATCTTATGCTTAAGTTCTATAACAATTTGTCTGAAGCGTTCACTTTCTTTTTCAAGGTAATCGGGCTTAAGTCCCTTGCCCTCCGGCGTAAGCTCTATCGGCTCTCCGATTAACATTTTCTGTCTTTTGCCGAAAATAACCTTGTAGTCCCCGTCAACGGCATACGGGACAATTTTCGCCTTTGTCATCACCGCCAGCATCACAAAGCCCGACTTGAATTCCCTAGGCTCCTCTTCCTTGCCTGTGCGTCCCTCTGGATAAATAATGACCGATTCGCCGTTTTTCATCGCCGCGGACGAAAGCCTCAGCCAGCCCGTGTCAAGACCGTATCTGTCCATTGGAATACATCTGTTGTTTTTGAGAAACCAGTTGAATTTCGGTTTCTCGTACCAGTCCTTCGCCACAAGTATGCAGCCCTTGCCCGGCGCGAAAACCACCGACGTAAGCAGACCGTCCATATGGCTCGTATGATTGCCGACAAAAATCACCGGCTCACCGTACTTGCATTTTTTCCTGTTTTTGTCTATGTATCTGACCTTCGGTCTGAAGCCTATCCTCACGAAAGCCGTCATAAGCCCGCGGCCCGCCTTCGCCGCCGCTTTCTGCAAAAAATCAAGCATTCCAAGCATCTCCTTTAACCGTGTAACTGCCAGCCTATATACTGCGTCACCGTAAGCAGTCCCGCAATCACTAAAAGAATCCCGCCGCTCCAGTAAACTCTTTTGTCAAGCTCTCCGTTACGGTATCCTACATAAACTCCCGCAATCACGATGCCGATTGTAAGTATGCATATTATGCTGCACATATAAACGGGATTCAGCATCAGAAAGCCGCACGCAATCCCTGCAAAAAGAGTATATATGCTTGTGCTGGACGCGATTCCGCAGGTTTTCCTGAAATCAATGTCCGAGCGCACCTCCGGTATGGCTTTCTTAAAATATATGAGAAAAAGCTTGATGCCGCCAAGAACAATCAGTATGAAAGCGGAGAGAACACTCCACACCATCTGCACCCCCTCGGACATTTTCTCAATATGCGGAAGGGTCGCGATTCCGTAGCCGATTGCCATTGCGACCACCTGCCACGCGCACACCATGAGGCACATGAGAACTATTCCTCTCGCCTTTACGCTGCCCAGCACCGAGCCCTGCGAAACGGCAATGCCGAACACGTCAAACGCCAGCCCGAAGCCTATAAGTAAAATCATTATGATATCCATTCAATCAAAGCCTTTCATTCAGGAGTTTGTAAACACTTCTTCCTTGAATTACACTCCTGAATTTTATTAAAAAAAATACACAAAATCCATATACAAATTGAATTTCGTGTATTTTCCGACTACAATTTCGCCAAAATGTAAAAAGCGACTACATTTTTGTCAAAATGTAGCCGCTAATTTAAAATCTCAAATATCGTATGCTTCATAAGATATGTGTACATATCTATAATTTCTTCAAGTGAGCTGTCCCCCGCCTCAAAAAGAGTATACCTGATAACGGTTATTATCCCGCTTGCGTAATATCTCGCCGCAAGCCCAGCCGCCACGGGCGAATCCTCAAGCCTCTTATCATTGCTGTAAGCGTCCTCAAACATTTTCTTAAGCAGTTCGGACAGGGTTTCGGCAAATCCGTTCTGCCCGATTATATCGAACGCCTTCCTGTAATACTCGCGGTCCTCGTAAAATCCGGTTATAATCGTGCGCACCGCCCCTCCGCCGTCGCCCGCGTCCAGCTTCACCGCCGCGCCTTTAAGAATTTCCTCCTGAACAATCCATTCGACAAGCTCGTATTTGTCATGAAAATGATTATAAAAGGTAGGTCTGATTACATTGGCATGATCCGTGACAGTCTTTATTGTAATTTTCTCAAACGGCATCTGCTGCAGCAGTTCCTTAAAGCTGTTCGCAATCAGCCGCTTCGTAAGCTCCTTAATCTGTTCCATACCGCACCTATCGCATACTCCTATGGGTAGTTTACCACAAATACGGAAAAAAAGCAATTATGAGGGTTTTATTTCTGATAATCCACCCATACAAGATTTTCCTTATCGCAAAGCTCATTGTATGAGAAGCGCATTTCCTCGGGGAGCGTATGGAACACGTCGCCGTCGCATCTATAATTAACGGCGCCTATTATACCGGAGTCAATAAACTGATTGTTTTCATATATAAAATTATTTTCTCCTAACAACATTAAGTCCAAACCTCCAACATATCCCTTATCGCTCTGAATCATAATAAATTCTTTATCGGGCTCACCTCTTGCCGCATAAATAAGCTGAGTTTTCCTAAGCGGCTCTATTCTTATTTCCAGCTTACCGTTAAGCTCACTGACGTAAACATATCCTATTGCTTCCATGTCCTCTCCGAAAATATACAGAACAAAGCAGTCCCAAAGCATATTGAGGTTATTGTCGTATCTTGTCACGGGAATACATGAAATATAATATCCTCTGCGATTTAAAAGTTTATCGTAAACTTTATAGTTTTCCTCCGTATTGTATTCCTTTTTACCGGTTAAATGAAGCTCCCGCTCCCTGTTAATTTTCATGCGGCTTTCTTTTATCGCATCCTCCACCAATCCATCCGCATCTTCAAGGTATCTGACCTCACCCTCCTCTATCCGTTTCTGAGAAAATGTATACACGTCCTTGTAAGCGTAATAATTTCCCCAGTCAATTTTATCCTGAGAAATTGTCGGAGTACGCTGAGGTGATGATTCACCGCAAGCTGTGCATATATAAATTAAAATAATAAATAACGGTATTATTTTTTTCATTACTAAAGTTCACCCCTGTCTAATATTTTGAAAGCGTCTGTATCCATTGGTATGCCTTATCTCCGCTTACAAAATATATGTAAGTTCCGTAATTCACTTTATGATAATTAGTTCCCAAGTCTTTAAGATCTTCCGTAGCTTCATTTTTACCGTCCGTTTGTAATTGATGCTGTAATACGAAAGCGCAAGCTTCATATCCTCTACATCCCCGCCTGAATAAAATCCTATTCCCATGCGGTTGCAGATATCATATCCCGTATAATAGGTCCAGTTGAGAGTATTGACTATATTGGCGACCACACAAGCCCAGCACATATTGGTATTGTACTGTCTTTGCGGACTTCTGAGCTGTATGATTTTCCCATATTTTAAATTGTCAAGCTCCTCCTGCTCCATTTGCACTGGTGTCACGGGTTTGAAAGCACTGATTTTATCCGATATTATCCTTTTCTTTTCCTCAAAGCTTTTTGCGGCAAATAACAGTTCCTCACCGTCAAGACTGCTGTCCGTACGATACACAGCGGACAAATCCGGATTACTTTCTCCGCCGTTTTTTGTTTCATAACACAGCTCACCGTCAATAACATAAAACAGGCAATCGTTATCGGGATAATTCAACTCGTTCAGCAGATAAATCATCTCTCCGCCCATAGAAAGCTCGTAGGTGTATCCCATATCCGTTCCTATTACCGCAAGCAGAAATTCCGTTTTCCCGTCGGCGATAAGAGGATAATAATAGATTTCATCCTGATATTCTTCAAAATTGTATATGATATACGGAGCGCCCAGCTCCAAATAATACTCTATGAAATTATCTTCTTTAATATCTCTGGCAAAGCTGACTGCGGAATCAAAAATCTCCGGAAGCTTTCCGTAAACATAATCCCTTGCCGAAGCAGGAACAATCCCACTCAAATCCCGCCAGACAGAATCAACATCAGGCAGTGTTATGTCCGCATATACAGGATTCGCGGCAGCAATAATACATATTGCGGCAAAAACAGAAATAATTTTTCTTATTTGTTGTATTTTCATAACGTATCTTTTTATATACCTTTCATAAATATACTTCTAATATAAATAATAAAGCACATTGAACATTAAGTCAATGTGCTTTACAATAATTTCCTCTGTAATCCGTCCTCGCCTTACACGCCGTTCTGCGCAAAGAACGCCACTGCTATGGCTCCGGGTCCCACATGGGTTCCGATAGCCGCTCCCACGGATGTGATTTCAAGTCTCTCAACCTCGTCGCGCCAAAGGGCTTCGCTGTCTGCTATGTATTTTCGCAGGAGTGCGTCGCTTAGTCCGGTGTAGCCCAGAATATGCGGCTTCTCAAAGTCTATTCCGCCGGATTCCTTTATTTTCTCGACCAGCAGATTGTTTCCGTGGCGTGAGCCGCGGGCCTTGCCGAGCATTACGACCTCACCGTTTTCTATGGCGATTACGGGCTTTATTGACAGAAGGCTGCCTGCCACCGCCGCGGTCTTTGAAATCCTTCCGCCTTTTTTAAGGTATTCGAGAGTATCAAGAAGCGCCACGAGACGTATTTTCTTTTTTTTGCGCTCAAGCTGCTCTGCAATGTCCTTCGCTTCCATTCCCGAATCCTTAAGACGCAGCGCAAGCTCAACAAGAACGTGCTCGCCCACCGTAACATTTTCGCTGTCCACTACATATATGTTATCGTAATCTGCCGCGGCTATCACCGCGCTCTGGTAAGTTCCCGAAAGCTTTGAAGAAAGCGTTATTACAATCAGCGTATCTCCCGCCGCTGCCGCCTCCTTATAAACCTCCTCATAATCATACGGAGTTGCCTGGCTTGTTATAGGAAGCTCCTCCGTTTCGATAAGCTTCTCATAAAACTCCTTATGGCTTATGTCAACGCCATCCATGAATTCCTCGTCTCCGAATCTTAATTTAAGCGGCAGTACGGTCACGTCGTTTCTTTCGCCGTTCGCAATATCCGAAGCGGAATCCGTCACTATGCGTATGCTCATTTTTCCTCCTTAACATTCCCGCGAGGCGTCATGCGCCGAACAGGACTTTCCTTAACATTCCCGCGAGGCGTCATGCGCCGAACGGGACTTTCCTTAACATTCCCGCAAGGCGTCGTGCGCCGAACGGGACTTTCCTTAACATTCCCGCAAGGCGTCGTGCGCCGAACGGGACTTTCCTCTTTGCGCCGTATTTTTACTGGATTATACGCCATGGTTGTTGATTTGTCAACATTGTATTCAGTCCGCCCTTACCTTGGACGGTGAAATACTGTATTTTTTCTTAAAAAGCTTGCTGAAATGGTACACGTCCTCATAGCCGACACTCTCCGCCGCCTCGCGTATGCTGTTGCAGCTCCCCGATTTCAGAAGCTCCATGGCGCGCTCAAGTCGGATGTTAATAAGATGATGAATCGGCGTGTCCCCGGTTTCGGATTTAAAAATCCTCGATATGTAATAAGGACTGAGATACATATTTTCGGCTATGGCGTCAAGGGATATTTTCTCGGCGTAATGCTCCTCAAAATAATTTATAATCTGCTCCGTCACATATTTTTTGTTCACGGACTCAAAAGCATAGCCCTTTCCGTATTTTACGGGCTTTGCCTGCTCTCTCGCAATCAGTATGAGCATCTGCTCAAGGTATGTGCGCAGCATAAAATATCTGCCGGGCTTCTGCTCGGCGTTCTCGGTGTCAATCGACGCCGCAAGCCGCGCGAGCCTCTGCTTAAGCTCGCCGCTTGTGTGTATTAAGGGCATTTCGGGAACCTCGAAGCGGTTTTTCTGTCCGTTCGTGTTCACGTCGCAGAAGCCGACAAAAAGCTCCGTAAACCGACTTCCTGCGGCAAGCGCCTGATGGTACACACCCGGGTTGAATATCATGACGTCGCCCTCCGCGACATCGTACACCGCACCGTCAATCCTGTACTGTCCCTTTCCCGATATGACGTAGCTTACCTCGATGTGCCCGTCATGACAGTGGTATTCACGTTCGTCCCTGCTTCTTATACCCTTCCACGCAAAAAGGAACGTGGGTGCCAGCTCCTCAAAAAGTATCTCTTCCATCTCACTCCTCCGTTAGTTTCATTTTAACGAATTTATATCAAAAAGTAAAACAAAACAGACAAAAAAATACATGAAACCCGCAAGATATTACATTTATTTTGAGCCGATAAAAATATAAGGTATAACTATAAGAAAGAAAAGAAAAAGGAGATGACAAGATGACTGCGTTTAAATGGTTCTTTTCCTTCATGAAAAAATACAGATGGCTGATGATTCTCGGGCTTGTTCTCGCAACCGTGATATCCGTGCTTGCGATTGTCAGTCCGCACATATCGGGAATGATTGTTGACGACGTTATAAACGGCGGTCAGTACAAAATGCTGCCCTATATGATTGCGATTCTGCTCGGCGCTACGGCGTTAAGGGGAACTCTGCGCTACTTCTATCAGATTGTGTTTGAATCCTGCTCACAGGGAATACTTTACGCAATGCGCGATACCGTGTACCGCAAGCTTCTCAGGGAGGATTTTACCTTCTATAACAAAAAAAGGACCGGCGATCTGATGTCAAGGCAGACGGGCGACATGGACGCAATCCGTCATTTTGTAGCATATTCGATATATGTAATATATGAAAACTCGCTGATGTTTATTTTCGCGCTGATAATGATTTTTACCGTCAGCACAAAGCTTGCGCTCTGCATGGTCGCCGTTCTTCCGTTTACCGCGATGACCACTTATTTTCAGTCGAAGCAGGTAAAGCCCGCTTTCCAGCGAAACCGCAACTGCTTCTCATCGCTCAATGCTTTCGTGCAGGAAAACGTAAGCGGCAACCGCGTCGTAAAGGCTTTTGCCAAGGAGGATTTTGAAATCGAGAAATTCAACCGCGAAAACGACGATTTCAGGGATTCGCAGCTTGCCGCGTCGCGCATATGGATGCGCTTTCTCCCGATTTTTGAAATCCTGTCCCACACACTCACTGTTATCCTCATGCTTTACGGCGGATACATGGTCATACAGGGAGAAATATCGCTCGGCGATATGGTAAAGGTCAACGGCTATCTTTGGATGCTAACGGTTCCCCTTCGAATGGCAGGCTGGTGGATCAACGACATTCACCGCTTTACGACCTCCGTCGAAAAAATATACGACACCTACAGCTATGAGCCGGAAATCAAAGCTCCCGAGAAAAGCTCGGAGCGCACACGCTTAGGCGGAGCGGTGGAATTCAAGGACGTCTCCTACCGCGCCGACGGCACGGATATAGTAGAGGACATAAGCTTTTGCGTAAAGCCCGGTCAGACAGTCGGCATCATCGGCTCCACAGGCGCGGGCAAATCCACAATCATGAATCTGCTCTGCCGCTTCTACGACGTGAGCGAGGGCGAAATACTGATTGACGGAACGAATGTAAAGGACATGGATTTATACAATCTCCGCGAAAATATCGGAATGGCGATGCAGGACGTTTTTCTTTTCTCGGACACAATTGAGGGAAATATCGCGTACGCGCACCCCGACTGCCCCTTTGAGGAGGTCAAAAAAGCCGCGGTCATGGCGGACGCCAACCACTTTATCCAGTCGCTGCCCGACGGCTACGACACAATCGTCGGTGAGCGCGGCGTGGGACTTTCCGGCGGTCAGAAGCAGCGCATTTCGCTTGCCCGCGCGCTGTTAAAAAAGCCCTCAATCCTTATACTCGACGATACTACCTCCGCGGTGGATATGGAAACCGAGAGCTACATACAGACACAGCTTAAAAATATCAAAAAGAACTGCACTATTTTTGTCATAGCATACAGAATTTCCTCTATCCGCGACGCAGACCTCATTCTCGTAATGGATAAGGGCAGAATAATTGAGCGCGGAACGCACGACAGTCTGATGACCCAGGGCGGCTACTACGCCAAAGCGTTTAAAACGCAGTACGGCGAAATCCCCGAGGAGCTTAAACGGGAAACGGCAGCCGCAAATCCGGTAACGGGAGGTGAAAATTATGGCGCGCAATAAATACGACGTGGACGAAGTCCTTGAGGACCATTTTGACGTAAACCAACTTAAAAGGCTCGGCAAATACATACTGCCATACAAAAAGCAGATGCTCCTTGCCATAATAATCATGCTCTCCTCCTCGGCGCTAGTAATGCTCATTCCGAAGTTCCTCCAGAAGGTAATGGACGTATGCATTCCCGCGAAGGATACCCGCACGATTTTTATCTACGCGGGGCTGACGCTGCTTATAGCAATATACTCGGCAATATGTCTGCGCATTAAAATAAAAATAACCAACCAAATCGGGCAGAACATTATACACAGTCTGCGCGCGGATATTTTCGGGCATTTGCAGGAGCTGCCATTCTCCTACTACGACAACCGTCCCCACGGAAAAATTCAGGTGCGCGTGGTCAACTATGTAAACAACTTAAGCGATTTGCTCTCAAACGGTATCATCAATACCGTAACCGATTTGTGCAACCTTGTTTTTATTCTGATTTTCATGCTGACGGCAAATGTCAGACTGACGCTTGTCTGCCTGTGCGGTCTTCCCGTAATTGCCGCCGTGGTTATACTGATTAAGAAAAAGCAGCGGAGCGCATGGCAGATACAGAGCAACAAACAGTCGAACCTTAACGCCTACATAGCCGAAAGCATAAACGGAATCAGGGTTACACAGTCCTTTACGAGAGAGGAAAAAAACACCGATATTTTCAATACCTTAAGCGACAGCTACAGAAGCGCGTGGATGAGAGCGGTAAAATTCAATTTCCTCATGGGTCCCTGCGTGGATATTATTTCCGTTGTGACCACCTCGTTTATATATGTGCTCGGAATCAACTGGATGCTCGGCGGCAGCGCGAATATTACCGTCGGCGTACTGATTCTTTTCACCGGATACATAAGCCGTTTCTGGCAGCCAATAAACACGCTCGCCAATTTTTACAACTCGATTCTTACCGCGATTTCGTATCTTGAGCGCATTTTTGAAACCATTGACGAGCCCGTTTCGGTAAAGGATTCGCCGGACGCCGGCATTATGCCCCCGATAAAGGGAAGCGTTGAGTTCAAGGACGTATGCTTCTCCTACGAGGACGGGATTCCGATACTTAAAAACATCAGTTTTACCGCGAAACCCGGCGACACCTTCGCAATCGTAGGTCCCACGGGCGCAGGCAAAACAACGATAGTAAACCTCATAAGCCGTTTTTACAATGTCGGCTCCGGCAGAGTGCTTATCGACGGCGTTGACATTGAAAGCGTGACCATTCATTCTCTGCGCGCCCAGATGGGAGTAATGATGCAGGACAGCTTTATTTTCTCCGGCACGATTATGGACAACATCCGCTACGGCAATACAGAGGTCAGCGACGAAGACGTAATACGCGCCGCCAAAACGGTGTGCGCCCATGATTTTATTATGGAAATGGAAAACGGCTATCACACAGAGATTAACGAGCGCGGCAGCAGGCTTTCAGCCGGGCAGCGCCAGCTCATATCCTTTGCGCGCGCGCTGCTTGCCGACCCCAAGATACTGATTCTCGACGAGGCAACCTCAAGCATTGACACGGAAACCGAACAGGTGCTTCAGCGCGGCTTAAGCGAGCTTCTTAAGGGGCGCACCTCCTTTATAATCGCGCACCGCCTTTCCACTATCAAGAATGCCGACTGCATCATGTATGTGGACGACGGCAGGATTGTCGAGAGCGGCTCGCACGACGAACTGTTAGCGCTTAAGAGAGAATATTACAAGCTTTATATGTCCCAATTTGATTTTCTTAAAGTTACAGAATAAATATTAATTGTAAATTATCCGTATTTGTTGTAGAATATAATAGTCCCTGGAGAGGGACGTTAATAACTACTACTATAAATACAAGGGTGTATAAGCTATGAGATTAGTCACACGTTCCGATTTTGACGGACTTGCTTGCGGCGCTCTTCTCAAAGAGGCCGGAATTATTGATTGTTGGACATTCGCGCATCCCAAGGATTTGCAGGACGGACTGGTTGAAATTAACGAAAATGACTGCCTTGCCAATGTCCCTTTTGTGGAGGGCTGCGGACTGTGGTTTGACCACCACTCCAGCGAGCACGAAAGAAATGAATTGAAGGGCAAATACAAGGGCGAAAGCCGTATAACCCCCTCATGCGCCCGGATAATATACGAATACTACGGAGGCAGGGAGCGTTTTCCCCAGTTTGACGATATGATGGAGGCGGTTGACAAGGTAGATTCCGGCAATCTCACCGCCGACGAGGTTTTGAACCCCAAGGGCTGGATTCTTGTGGGCTTCCTTATGGACCCCCGCACAGGTCTCGGAAGATGGCGCCAGTTCACCATATCCAATTATCAGCTTATGGAAAAGCTTATCGACGCCTGCCGTACAATGACCACTGAGGAAATTCTCGCTCTCTCCGACGTTCAGGAGCGTATCGAGGTTTACAACGAGCAGACCGAGAAGTTCAAGGAAATGGTACTTAAATATACACGCACCGAGGGCAATGTAATCATATCCGACCTTCGCGGCGTAGATCCGATATACACCGGTAACCGCTTTTTAATCTACAGCATGTATCCCGAGCAGAACATCTCGGCATGGATTGTAAGCGGGCGCGGCGGCAAGGGCTGCTCCGCAGCCGTAGGCTACAGCATTCTCAACAGAACCTCAAATGTTGACGTCGGCCATCTCATGCTTAAATACAACGGCGGCGGTCACAAGGCTGTCGGAACCTGCCAGTTCTCCGACGAGAATATGGGAACCGACCTTCCCAAAATGCTTGACGAGCTGTGCACGCTGGCAAACGCCTAGCCGACATATTCCCATAATATACAAATTTCACAGATACGGGCAGAGCCTTTTACGGGCTTTGCCCTTCTTTTTTCCGAGAATTTCAGCCAAAACTATATTTTGTGTAATCAATTTCACCAAATGATATGTATTTTTATTTACACTATATGTAAACAAATGAACACAAAGGAGAAATTGATATGGTTTTATTGGGCGAAACTTTAAAGAAACTCAGAATCGACAGGCGGCTCAACCAAGGTCAGCTCGCCGAAATGATGGGGCTTGCAACCAGCGCAATCTCAAGCTATGAGTCCTGCTCGCGCCGCCCCTCCTACGAAATTCTTGTTAAATACGCGAGAATTTTCCATGTGTCAACCGATTATCTTCTCGGCATAGAGCGCCAGGATTATCTGGATATTTCCGATTTGAGCGATAAGGAAAAAGAAGCCGTGATGCAGGTCATTTCCGTGTTCAGGAATATAAAATAAAAAATGCGCTCCGTTTCAGGGGGTAAGCTTTCGCCAAAACGGAGCGCGATAAATCGGTGTTGGTTTCTGACGGCTGCAAAAGCAGACGTTTGTTATGGTGTGGTTAAATTTCTTTGTCTCTTCCGCAGCGCGAAAGGGATTTCTTTTTACTCACTCAGAAGTATAATAAATCCTCCCATCACCGAATATTTAAGCGTATTGAGCTTGTCCTCAAGTCCAAGCTCGTTGTACGCAAGAACCACTGCCTTGCCGAATTCCTCCTTGTCAAACTCTTCCTGCCAGCGCACCGCGAAAACCTTCGTGTCGGCGGTTACGTTTGAGGTGATGATGTTCTTAAGCTCCTCCATATTTTCGGGGCAGAGATTGTTGCTGCGGTAATACTCGAGGCTGCCGTCGTCGCCGTCAAAATCGGAGAGTTCGGCGTCAGTCCAGAACATGTCGTCCTTTTTGTAGCCTGCGCTTTCGGAAAGTGCGCTGTCAGCCTGATAAAGAAAATAAGGAATGCCCGTGTTTACCGCATTATTTGTGCAGTCTATCTCATAATACTCTCCCCCTATTTTGACGGTGTTCCATGCGTGGGGCAGGGTTCCGTCAAGATAGCCCGTCACTACCGCGCATTCGGCGCCGCTAAGGTCGCAGAGAAGCCTGAAGGCATATGCATATGACATACATACTCCCTTTTTGTCAACAAGTACGCCGTAGGTATTGAAGGAATCCTCAAATTTTGAATTCTCCGTCTTGACATAGCCGTTTTTCTTTGCGTCCTCAAGCGCTTCATGGTTGTACACCGCGTTGTTTACAAGATAATTGTAGAGCGCCAGAATCTTCTGCTCGTCGTCCATATCCTGAGTAACGGTTTCGTTTATTACATTTGCCGCTGTTTCCGCTATCGCCTTCTGCTTTTCGGCTATGGTTTCCTTATCGTATACAAACTTCACCTTGAAAAGCATTGTGCTGTAATCGTACGAAAAACTTGTTATTCCCATGATATAGGGATTCTGATAATAAACCTTGTAAAAAACGTCAATCAGGGTGTACGGGTCCTGCAAGGCGGTGAAGCCCTCGACGGAAATCTCGGAGTTTCCCTGAACGAGGTTAAGCGCAAGCCACTCCTCTTCGGCGCTGTCCGCGTTTATATATACGCCGTCGGGCGCGTTCTGAACGGTTGCCCCGTTAGCGTTTTCGAGATGCTTTTTGGTGTTATCGGACTGGTTTTCTATCAAAGCGCCGTCCTCATACTCCGTATTTTCATCTGCAGGTATGATTGTATCGACCTCCGAATCGGGAATTCTGTCAACCTCGTCCTTGGGCAGCGTATTTCCGTTTTCAGCCGAAGCCTTTGAGGAATTCGCGGGCTCTCCCTCGTCCTCGTCGAAACCGACGGTGCCGTAAATATATGTGCCTTCAACCGTGTAAATGTATTCATCCCATTCAAGGTCAAAATATACCACATGCGTTCTCTCGTAATTTATCTTTCTTACGGTTACGCTGCCGTCAATATTGAGAACCCTGACCTCCGAGGGGAAATCGGCGGGAGTGGGATATCTTCCCTGAAGCTCATCCTCTCTTATAATCTTGTAAGGCAGTGCCATTTCCGCGGTTGCAACGGCATTGCTTAAGCCGCTTTCCTTACCGTCCACAATGACAGTGATGTAATACTCGCCGTTTACGCAGTAATTCTGTCCCGAATTGGAACGGCTTCCGGTAAAGGATTCCACCTCGGATAGGCTGTGGCCGTTCGGTCCCGCAAAGCCGTCAAAGCTGCACTCCGTGGTTTCGCCGTCCTTGAGGAAATAAAGAGGCTCACCCTCTACGTTTACGGCACAGTCATAACCGTTCTTTGCCCCGTCAATTGCGTGATTGTCCTCACCCGTATAAAGCTTGCCGTCAATAAGCTTATATATTATATACTTTTCCGCGCCCTCAACGGCATCCCATTCAAGCGAAAGCCTTCCTGTATCGCTTATCACGGCGCGGAGAGTCGGAGCCGTAACCTCATGCTTCACGGTAAACGGAATTACCGTAGGCTCCTCCAGCTTCTTCGGACTGTCCGCCTCAAGATCATAGTGAAGCGCGATATAATATATCGGAGCGTTTCCCCAACTGTCCACATCATCATAAACATAGCTGTTTTCCTGAGAATCGCTTCCCATAACCGGCCCCATGGGCGCGACCGTAAGCGTAGAGGTATTCCCCTCAACCTCAAGCGAAGCCGTGTAATAAATCTGACTAGTGCTTTCACAGGCGGCATCCGTGTGAACGGTTACGAAATCGTATAAGTCAACGTCGCTATCGTAAGCGTTGAATCCGAATTTGAACTCAAAGCTCTCGGTTTCGGAAACATTGTAAAGCGGCATTATGTCGTTGCTGTCGTCATAACCGTACGCCGCCTTAATATCCGCCACGGATACGCTCGCGCCGTAATTGTTTATCGGCGTATCATTGGTTTCCTGTTCAGCCTGACCGCCCGTCTGCTTCTCGGCGGCGGTCGTCTTTCCCTCTCCGTCGCCGTTTGCGGTACCCGCGCCGTTGGAACAGCCCGTCAATACGGTTATGACGGCAAGCGCGCCCGCTGCTATTTTTGCTGTTTTTTTCATCGTCTTTCCCTTTCCGTGCCAAAAGTATTTTTCTGAAAAGAACTCCGTCCTTTTGGCACCCTTACACTATATAAACCTTGCAGGGCGCCAAAAGGTTGCGTTAAGCTTACATTTTTTTGTAAATTTTTTTATCTCCCGAAATTTCAAGGAATTTCCCGTCGGCAACGCTGAATTTTGCAACGGTGCCGTCGGTGAAAACCGCCATGTAATATACTATTTCGCCGGAGACACTCTCGTCGGTTTCCTTTGCTGACGTCAAAAGAGACTTTATACTCTCAATCATTTCTGCGTCCGCCTTATCCGCGTCAACGAATTTATTTTGGCTGCTGTACGCCAGATAATCAAGCGAAGCGCCGAGCTTTTCGGCGAGAGCGGACGGCAGACTGTCGGCGTTAAGCCCCTTGTCATACCAGCTTATATTTGCAAGATTCTCGATATTGAGCGTCCCGGTATTTATCTCTCCTATCAGATTGCCGATTCCGGAGGTCGGATATTCCTCATAGGATGAGGTGCTGTCCGACGGCATCGCCGGAGACAGTCCGCGGTTTAAGGCAAACGCCGCCGCAAGCGCGATGATAAGACATGCCGCTGCTACTGCAACCTGCTTAAAATAGCGGAGCCTCGGATATTTTTTTTTAGCCGTTTCCTCCTCAAGCGTCTTTGTAAGGCGAGAGGTAAATTCCTCTGACGGCTTTATTTCGTCGGCATATTTATTGTATTCGGATTTGATTTTATCAGACATAAGTCTCCTCCTTAAGAATTGATTTCAACTTTTCCCGTCCGCGCGAAAGCAGCGATTTGACGGTGCCCTCCGCCATAGACAGCGCCTTGGCTATATCTTTTACGGAAAATCCCTCATAATAAAAGAGATGAATCGGTATCCGGTATTTTTCCGGCAGCAATTTTACCGCCTCCTTAATACCGTTTACTTCTTTTTCCGTATAAGACACCTCATCGGCATATTCAAGAGGCACAGTATGCCTTTTCCACGCGCTTACCGCCCACGATTTCACGGCGTTTACAGTCACCCTGATAAGCCACATCTTACGGTGTTCCTCATCGTTAAAGCTTTTACCTGCCCTTATATATTTAAGCAGAACTTCCTGAGTTATATCCTCAGCATCATGAACGCTCTGAAGGCGCGTATATGCAAGCCGGTAAATCATTGCGGAATACATTTCCACAAGCTCGTCCGGCGTAAGTTCTTTAGCCTTATTTCTACTCAAAATTACGTTCCTCCGATATATGTACTTATATAATACACCGCGCAGACGGCAAAAAGGTTGCAATATTTTTATTTTTCTTGAAAAAAATAGTCCTTGAAGCGCCTTATCCGTTATGTTATATTAGGCACATAAAACAGACAGCTATCGGAGGGCTATCATGAAAAAACCCGGAAACATAATCGCGGCAACGCTTATATTTATACTCATATCCGTACTGACGGCGGGCTGCGGCAGTAAAACCGCGCTGCCCGAAAATCAGAGTGCTGCTGAATCACAGCTTCCGGTTTCACAGAACAATGACGGCACAGCACCGTCCGATGTCAATGAAACCGATACATACGGCGAGCCCGAAACCTCAAAAAACACGGATGAAACAATCAAAAAAACAGAATCGGCAACGAAGGGAACCGACGCCGAAAAAGA
>JAAVHB010000053.1 GCA_014799955.1 Butyrivibrio sp.
GCAGGAAGTGTAGAGAAAATAATGCATATGCCGATAAATAACGCGATAATTCTTTTATTGAATGTTTTTTTCATAGCGCCACCTCATATAATATATTTTATAATGATATTATATAGTATATTCAAAACAATATCAACAGGTGTTTCAAAAGCTTCTGTATAATTTCCTGTCCTTATTTTATCAATTCTAATACTCAATCCATATAAGATTGTCCATAATCTTATCGTAGGAGTAGCGCATTTCCTCGGGCAGGGAATGGAAAACATCGCCCATTACGGAGTACTTGGCTTTTGCTTCTTCCGTAAAACCATATATTCTGTTATCTTCTCCCAGCACTGCCGTAACAGCGCCTGTTTCATCAAACACATGTATCAGAACAACTTCCGTATCCGGCATGCTTTTCGGTATATTATAGTCAGATGCATAATTCTGAGGAAACATTTCAATATTAAGCCTCTTTCCGTTCAGTCCCTCAATACGAACCGAGCCCTGAACCGACATATCTTCATTAAAAATAAAAAGCCAAAATTCATCCAACAGCATATTAAGGTTATTGTTATATTTAGTAATTGGGATTTTTGAAATATAATAGCCCCGTCCTTCAAAAGCGGCTTCTTCTCCGTCTGAGTAAGCGTCCCATGGAATCAAACCGTTTTCATATGCCGTCTGCATTCTCTCCTGAACCTCTTCAATAGCTTCTTCAAGCAATATGTCTATGTCATTAATATAACAGACATTACCATCAATACGTTCCTGTGAGAATGTAAATCTATCTTTATAAGTGTAGACTCTGTCCCAGTCAATTTTATCATACGGTATTGTCGGAGGCTTAGCAGAAGAAGTTTTGGCGCACGCAGTGCAAAGACAGATTGCGGCAAGAAATAAAGGTATTATTTTCTTCATAGCCATCTCCTAATTGTACTGTGAAAGCGTCTGATTCCACAAATATGCAAGCCCGCCATCAGTTAATATTATTTTTTGATTGTTATAATTAATTGTAACGGAATATCCCTCCATAAATGGATTATTATTCTCATTTTCTTCTAAATCAGGATTGTATCTATTTTGCGAATTCCATATTCTTATATAATGATTACTGCTGTCATACCCGTACAAAGTAACGCTGTGTCCGTTTATACCTGGAGTAACATAATACGGTACCATAAGCATAGCAATCGGATATCCTGAATCGATATTCTGCTTTATTTTATCCCAGCTCAAAGCGTCGTTAGTTTTCTTATAATTTACAGCATAGTATGAGAATGCAGTCTTCATTTCTTCAATTTCCGCTCCCGTGTCAAAGCCGATTCCCATGCGGTTGCATATGTCATAACCGGTGTAAGATGTATGGTTAAGAGTATTTATAATAGTAGCCACCACACAAGCCCAACACATTTCATATGCATACTGGCTTTGTTGCTTATACAGAGCTACTGTTTTCATTGCTCCATACCTTATGTTTTCGGAAATGCATTCTGAAAAATTCTGCGTATCTACAGATTTGAATGAACTGACTTTTTCCACTATAATACGCTGCTTTTCTTCAAAGCTTTCGGATAAAAATAAAATCTCGTCTCCGCTTAGCGTACAGTCTGTTCCGTACATAAGCGGTGCGGTTAAGCACGTTTCTTCAATGTTTGCGATTTCGCAGTAAAGCTCGTTACCTATTACATAAAATATGCATTCATTGTCAGAATAATCAAGTTTATTAAGAAGACTCTGCATCTCGCCGCCTCTTGCGATTTCATGTGTGTAGCCTTGGTCGGTTCCAATGATTCCGAGTATTGCTTCCGTTTTGCCGTCCAATATCAGCGGGTAGTAATAAATTTCGTCCTGATACTCACTGAAACGGTATACAATATATGGCTTGCCAAGACTGAAAGTATTTTCGGGCAAAGCTGTTTCCGAAGAAATTCCAGATAAATCAGCGGCGGCTTCGGATATACGGGAAAAATTATCTTCAATATATTCCGTTACGGATTCAGGAATCCGTTTTTTCAATGTCTTCTGTTCCACACCCGAACTCGGCATTGTTTCCGCGTATACGGGAATCCCGATAAACAGTAGGCATATAACGGTAAATAGGGCTGTGATTTTGTTAAAAAAGTAATATCTCATATTATACCTCTTAATACATTTTACAAAATAATTATAAGACATGCTGACTATAAAATCAACATGCCTTATTCGACAAAATCAATACTATCCAAACAGTTTATCCTTTAACAGCCGTACCTCTTCCGATG
Organism: Butyrivibrio sp.; assembly: GCA_014799955.1. Taxonomy (GTDB): domain Bacteria; phylum Bacillota; class Clostridia; order Lachnospirales; family Lachnospiraceae; genus Eshraghiella. The sequence continues at coordinate 2,247 of JAAVHB010000053.1, forward strand.
CTGCTACGATGGTATCAAAATACTTTTCCGCTCCGCCGTATTTTTCGCGAAACATCCGCAGGAATTCAAGCATGTAGCGCTCATTCGGCGTTATAATATTCATAACCGTATCGGAATATTTCCGGCACGCCGCCTCAAGGCTTTTCTTATTGTATTCCCTTGAAAGCACATAATCCTCAACAATATCATCGTCGCTCACCTCGGCAAGCATAAGCAGAATCGCGCACAGCACTCCGGTTCTGTCCTTTCCCGCAGCACAGTGAAATAAAACTCCACCCGGTGCGTGCGCAATATGTCTGAAAACCTCTCCAATATTCGCCGCACCCGCAATTTCCATATAGCTTACGGGAACCTCGTCTTCGGATTCGGGAATGCCGCTGCCCTCCTCAATCGGAATACAGTGATAAAAAAATCCCGGCATATCCGCAAACGGGCTCGGTTTTTCTAATGCCTCATTTTCGGTACGCAAATCTATAACCGTATTTATATTCCTGTCAGACAAAACAGCAATGTCCTTATCACTTGGCTTCAGCAAAGCGTCGCTCCTGATAAGTCTGCTGCAGCGCGTGAAGACGCCGCTCTTAGTTCTGTAGCCGCCAAGCTCACGGGTATTCGAGGTTGTTTCCAGAAGACTTTGCGGTTTCGCGTCCCACGCCCATTCGTACTCGTCGATATATTTTTTGCCTGCAAAGAACGCTTCCAGTTCTTTTTTACAGATACCGCAGGCGATTCGTATATAGTCGTCCACCATTTCTTCCGTAAAGAAAAAATACCGCCCTTCAGCGATCACCTTAAAATCCGCTTCCAGAGCGGGATGCACAAGCTTGTTTTGCAGTCCGTATTTCTCAATTATATAAGGATTAAGAAGGCGGTAATCATTATGCAGACGCTCGACATTTCCGGTTATATGGGGATTCCAGCAATGTTTTTTATATACGAAATCACGGTATACCAGATCCTGTACAAGATGAAGATAATATCCGAGGTACAAATCGTCCTCCGCCATCCGATTAGCGTATGCTTCTTTAAAACGTGTCAAATCATAGGTAATCCTTGTACCGCCCCTTATCCGGAGCTTCAGATGCGAATTCGCGCATTTATCCGTATAAAAATCAGGCAGAACCGAACCTGTGAGCAGTCTGTCCAAATCCTTTATTTTAAAATTTTCGGCGGCCAACCTTGTGACCGCCATATGCATTATGCTTGATGCCATTTTCTTATCCCCAATCCCCCTCGTCCGGCGGCTGATGCAAAGGTAATAACAATCAAATGTAAAATAATTATACTGTATTTTTAGAAAATTTTATAAATTCATATGGCAGTCCTATATCTTCAGAATATTTACGGATTTCTATCTTTTCGTCATCATTCATTTCGTCATAGAAAGGACGATCTGATACTTTCCAGTATGTTTTAACTTCGTCTATTTTCAATACATCACCCCATGGGGCAATATATAATTAATTTTGAATTGACTCATATTCATGTTCAGGGAATGATATTTCTTCAAACATACAATAAATGCTCCTAACAATGTAAAATATAAATTTCCCCTTGTTTCTGCCCTTATAGTCTGAAACTGCGAGTTTATTGACTATTATGAAGTTGCAAAATAGATTCAAATTGCTTGTCGGCTTGCTCGGCAAAGATTTTAGGGGTGGATACTTGACTTGCAAAACCAATCGTCTCCCATGTCGCAGTCCAAATCATATATGGTTCAAGAGGTAACCTGTCTTTTACTTTCAAATGGCAACCGTCTCGAACAAGCAATCCATCTTGAGCCATTCGTTTCGCATCAAAATATAATCTCGCTCCGGTAAGATATTCTGCGTTAGTGTCCATTACAATTTTTCCTTGTTGTTTTGAGTTCACAACTATTTCTCCAATGACACCGTCACCGAACATTATGTAGTCACTAAAGTCCATTGGATCACCGAGCTGTATTCCAATAGGTTGCTTTTCGGTAATAAATTTTTCGGTTTTGAGTATATTCCAACTCTTTAACATTCCGTCACGCTCAATCTGTTCCCAACTGTTCATTGATGTACTATGAACTAAAACAGAGGGCTCATTCTCACGAAGGAGCGGTTCATTATAACTATGGCCTTCATAATGCTTTTTCACAGCTTTGAGATCTGCTTCACACATTACCAGAATGGCATTTTTCTTGTTTGCTTCGCAAAAGCCTATAAAGTCGCCAACCGCCATTTCTCAATTTTTGTATTGATTGCAACTTATCTTTATTGTATAGGCACAACCGTTGCTGCTGCCACACATTTGCTGATAGTCAAAACTGTCGGTAGTCATCAAAATGATCCACGAGTTGTCATACGCATGCCCCGTAATAGGATTTACATCGCTTTCAACCAGTCTATCAAGTCGGTAAATCATTCTATATCTCCTTTATGAAAGCTATCATAGCTTCCCTTGTTATTGCCCTTATCCGGTGCGAGATCAAAGATACTGTCAAATCCATGCTTCTTAGCGTAATCTTCCCTTAAGTCCGCCTGTCGGGATTTTTTTAGTATTATAAAGTGTTTCTCTCCCTCACACCGATAATCGCCGCAGCCGCAACTCCGCCGTCTTGGTGCGCGCAGGATACGAGCCAGCCGTCCGGAGTGTTTTTCCTGTAAATTTTAATCTCTTCACCCTCGTAGCACTGGCTTATATAATGCAGTTCAAAATCCGTCATAATATTTTTATGATAAAAATCACTGTCAAAAGCGTCCATCAAAAGTCCGACATATCTCAGATTGGTCATATGGCGGTTCCGGTCAAGGTCGGTATATTTTACGGTATGCGTGTAAGCATACTCCATACCGTCCGTTGTCTTCGGCAGCTTCACAAAAGGCGCAACGTCCGCATGCCTGTCCTCAAAAACATCCGTGGGAAACTCTATCGCGTCCGGCTTTGCGAGGCGCTTGCTCGCGATATCCACAAGACAGCTTTCCAGACGCCCTCTGGCTAAAATCTCCCCGCCGCGGCTTATTTCCAGCGCCTGATGAATCACTCCGGGAAAACGTGTTTTTTCAATCCAAGTTTCCAGCTCTATGGGATTAAAATCCGACTCCCTTTCAAGATGAATTTTGTATTTGGTGTACATCCAGCAGATGCCGTAGTCGTCGGGAATCGTGTCGTTGCCCTTCCCGAAGGTATGCATATGCCCGGTCGCCATATCCTGAAAATAATACAGATAACCCCTTATTCCCACAAGAGTGTTGTCGTCCGTTTCGCGAAGCTTCGGCGAATACTGAGTTTTCAATTTTTATCCCTCCGTTAACATTATTCAAAACAGCTCCAGAGGACAGTGCTTGCCGATTCTGTACGCCCTTGCCTCGACATAGGCTCCGCATTTTACGCACACTCCGGTGTCGAGCCATTTGCAGTCCCGGCAGAGTGAAAGCCTCTCCTCATAAAGCGTGGGCGAGGCGACGTCCTCCGGCGCGGTGTCCCTCTTATATTCCTCAATTATGCCCGCCGCCTGCTCGTCGCTTATATCCCGTATAAGACAACGCACGCAGGGCTTGTTCGGCATTTTAGGCTTTATTGTCATATTATCTCTCCTGTTATCATATTGCGCAGCTTACGCTTACAACCCCGCAGGCGGGAACGGAAAGCTTCTGCGTTTTGCCGCTCCAGCTCTCGGTGCGGCGTGCCTGCTTAACTCTGTCAGGCTCCTCAAAGGTATTGCAGTCGCGCATATCGCCTGTGAGAACGGAAATTTGTGCCTCACCGTCAAAAGCTGTACCCTCGGGAAGCGTAATTTCAAGCTCCGCGTCCTCATTTAACGAAGCGTTTGAAACGGTAAGCGTCAGAATTTTTACGCCGTCCTGCTCCTTAACCGATACCGATTGAGAGAGCGCCGGAATACTTACCCCGTCAATTCCCGTTTCCGTATTGAAAATACTGCTCTCGACAAGCCTTGCGCCCTGATGCTCCTTGTACATATCGAAAACCTCATAGGTCGGGGTTTTGACTATCTTTGCGCCCTCCGTCAGAAGCATCGCCTGAAGTACGTTTACGACCTGAGCGATATTTGCCATAGCGATTCGGGTGCATCTGCTGTTGAAAATATTGAGGTTTATTGAAGCGACAATCGCGTCCCGCATCGTGTTCTGCTGATAAAGGAAACCGGGATTGGTTCCGGGCTCGACATCGTACCATGTGCCCCACTCGTCCACAATGAGGCTTATATCATGCTCCTTGTCAAGCTCATCCATAATCGCAAGATGCCTGTCTATGATTTCCTCCATATAGCGGGTTTTCTTAAGAGTGACATAATATTCCTTCTCGTCAAAATCCGTCGCGCTGCCCTTGTGCTCCCAGTCATTGGGAACCGTGTAGTAGTGCAGGCTGATTGCTTTTGCGTGCCATTTGTTTATATGGCTCAAAAGCTCCCTTGTCCAGTTGTAATCGTCGGCGTTCGGTCCGCAGGCTATTTTATAAAGACGGTTTCCGCTGTAATCCTTACAGAACTGTTGGAATTTCTTGTATTCGCTCGCGTAATATAAAGGCTCCATGCTGCCGCCGCAGCCCCAGCTTTCGTTTCCGATACCGACATATTTTACACGCCAGGGCTCCTTGCGCCCGTTGCTTTCACGAAGCTTAGCAAGCGTGGACTCGCCTGAGGCGGTCATATATTCTATCCACTCCGCAGCCTCCTGAACCGTTCCGCTTCCGACATTGACGGAAATATACGGCTCGCAGCCGATTTGCTCGCATAAATCCAGAAATTCATGTGTTCCGAAGCTGTTGTCCTCAACGGTGCCGCCCCAGTTGGTATTGACCATGCGCCGCCTGTTTTCCAAGGGACCTATGCCGTCCCTCCAGTGATATTCGTCGGCAAAGCAGCCGCCCGGCCAGCGAAGCACCGGAAGCTTTACCGCCTTAAGCGCCTCAACAACGTCGTTTCTGATTCCGTTGGTGTTGGGAATATCCGAATCCTTCCCCACAAAAATACCCTCGTAGATACATCTCCCTAGATGCTCCGAAAAATGCCCGTAAATCTCCGGGGCTATAGTCCCTATTTCATTTTGGGGATTCACAGTCAGAACTGTTTTAATCATAAATACCTCCTTAACATTCCCGCGAGGCGCCATGCGCCGAACGGGACTTTCCTTAACCTTACCGCTTAACCCTCTGCACTTTTTATCAGCGCGTCAACGATTTCAGGGTATGCAAATTCGCATTTGCCGCGGTCAAGAATTCCGAAAAGCTCTCCGTCCCCCTCAAAGGCGTTGTTGTCCCACCAGAAGCATACCATGCCCCGCTCCTTTGCCGCAGCGATATAGCTTGCCGCGAAGTCCGCTCTCGCCGCCGTGTTGCCGTTTTTGTCCCTCGCTCCGAATTCGTCTATTATAACGGGTATACCCTTTTTCACATATTTTTGATAGAGCCTGTCCATAAAGCCCGTCATATTGGCAAGGTCGCCCGAATCCGAGCTTGACCATTTGTCCGTTCCGGGATATTCAAGGGCAAAATCGTAAGGCGTATACGCGTGCACCGATATGATAATGCGGTTGTCGTTACCCTCTATGTCCTCGGGGATTACAAAGCCGCTGTTAAGCGCTCCGTCGGGAGAAGCGTCGTAGCCCGGACACGCAAGATAGCGCGACGCATTGTTGCCTCCGGTTTTTCTTACGGTGTCAACAAACGCCTGATTTATTTTGTTTATGCAATCTATCGCGTCCTTGCAGTCAGCGGAACCGTCAATCCACCACTCATTGTTGTGTCCGACCATTCTGGGCTCGTTCATGCATTCAAAAATAAGATGGTTGTCGTAGTCTCCGAATCTGTCCGCAAGCTGTGTCCATACGGTAGTAACATAATCGATTGACTGCTCAAGATATTTGCTTGTGGGATACATGAACTCCGTGCTGTTGTCGTGATGTATATTCAAAATAACATACATGTCCTCGTCGATGCAGTAATCCACC
>JAAVHB010000054.1 GCA_014799955.1 Butyrivibrio sp.
AGTCTTCTGCGTATATTGTCCTGAAAACAGAAAATTTCGTAAACACATATGGCTACCGGAAAAGCAATATCACACGAAAGCCGTATGCCTATTTTTATTACAACTCTTAACACGGTATATATAAACAATAGCAATAACATTGCCGGAAAAACCGAAATCGTTTTCTGCTTTATATTTTTCTGTTTGTACGTTAATCCCAAGGTCAGCATTGTACCGATACAAACAGCCCTTACAGCGACAAATATATACTCTAACACAAGCATAAAGATCACTTATCCTCTTTTGTCATTTACACAGCTTTCAATGTATTTCATATACCGTTCCAGAAAAACACTGTACTTAGCTCTGCTGATTGGTACGATTACTCCCGAAAACATTTCTGCTTCCTTTTTTCCGATACGCTTAATATAATCCATATTTACCCAAAACGATTTATGACATTCTGCAAAATTAGGAGGAAGCTCCTCCTTTAACTCATTCAGAGTTCCCATATAGCTGTATTCCTCATTGATACAGTGAATGATTACCTTTCGCAGCTCGCTTGACAGCCAGACAATATCGCTGTACGGAACCGAACACACGCCATCCCTTTTTTTGATTATAAGCTTTTGTTTATGCGCTTTATCTATAGCTTTCGCTGCCAAATCCAGCATGGCATATAACATTTTTTCATCCACAGGTTTAACCAGATATCCGCACAGATTAGACGGCGTTAAAAAAATCCGCTGAGAAAATTTATCATTATAACCAGTAACATAAATAATCTTTGTATTAATATTTTTATTAAGCAGTCGATTGGCAAAATCGATGCCCATCTGCGCTCCGCCCCAATCAATATCCATTAATACAACATCATATACACATTCACATACAACAGCATTCCAAAATTGTTCTAATTTATTGTAATAATCTGCCACAATAATATCAACTCGTTTTTCCAGCATATCCTTCAATATAACTAATTCATTTACATTATCATCGCAAACAGCAATCTTCATCTTATGTCTCCTTAATCATATCTATTTCAATATTCTATAGTACACCCCCTCTGATTTGTCAAGTTCAATTTTACTTGCAGTGTATCTTTTATTACACATTGTTTCACATCTTGATTCCGTCTGGTATGCCCCCATTTAATCAAACTGGCTATTTTACATATTCCAATTTCTGTGCTATGATTATTTACTATGAATATGACAAATCATAATAAACAGAAAAAAATAGCGGTTATCAACGATTACACGGGCTTCGGACGGTGCTCGCTCGCCGTTGCGATGCCGATAATTTCACAGCTTCGGATTCAGTGCTGTCCGGTGCCGACCTCGATTTTTTCCGACCACACGGGGTTTGAATCGTATTTTTTTGACGATTACACCGATAAAATGCAGGCTTACATCGACGAGTGGGCAAAGCTGGGGCTTCGCTTCAACGGAATTCTGACGGGATTTTTGGGCTCCGCGGGGCAGATTGAGACCGTGCGCAGATTTATAGAGGATTTTGGGGACGGGGATACAAAAGTTATAATAGACCCCGTGATGGGCGACAACGGAAAGCCCTACCCCACCTATACCTCGGATATGTGCGAGCGCATGAAGGAGCTGGTATGCCACGCGGATATACTCACGCCGAACCTGACGGAGGCGTGCATACTCACGGATACGCCGTATACGCCGGAAAGCTTTACCGCCGCCGACTACCGCACACTTTCCCGAAAGCTGCTTGACACGGGCGCCGAAAAAATCGTGATTTCGGGCATAAGCATGGGCTCGTTCATTGCAAACGCCATATGCGAGCGCGGCAAGGAGCCACTGCTTCTTAAGCAGAAGCGAATAGGTCATGAGCGTTCCGGAACCGGGGACGTATTTTCCGCGATAATCGCCGCCGAAAGCGTCCGTGGAACGGATTTTGTACAGTCCGTCCGCAAGGCGTCCGAGTTCGTCAAAAAATGCATACGGGTTACGGAGGAATTTGACATACCGCCCACCGACGGAGTATGCTTTGAAGAGGTTTTGCATGAATTAAAATAATACAAGGAGATTAAGAAATGACTATTTTATATAAAGTACACGACAATCTGTACGTCAACCTTACCAACAAATGCCCCTGCGCCTGCACCTTCTGTCTGCGCCAGACAAGGGACAGCATGGAGAATTCCGGCACACTGTGGCTTGAGCGTGAGCCGTCAATCGAGGAAATCATCGCGGATTTTGCGAATTTCAATATGGACGAATTTAACGAGGTGGTGTTCTGCGGCTTCGGTGAGCCAACCGAAAGAATCGGCGCTGTTTTGCAGGTGGCGCGGTATGTAAAGGACACATACGGCAAAAAAACAAGAATCAACACCAACGGTCTCGGAAACCTCGTAAACGGCAGGGACATATGCCCCGATATGGAGGGACTTATCGACACCGTATCGATAAGCCTTAACACGCCGAACAAGGAACGCTACTACGAGCTGACGCGCAGCCGCTTCGGCATAGGCTCCTTTGACGCGATGCTTGATTTTGCAAAAAGCGCGGTAAAATATGTTCCGAACGTGGTCATGACCACCGTCGCGACCACCATCTCTCCCGAAGAGGAGGAAGAATGCCGCAAAATAAGCGAGCAAATCGGCGCAAAATACCGAATCCGCCCGTGGGAGGATTAATGCTTAAAATTTATCTGAAGGTCACCTGAGCGCTTCCGCTGCCGAGCGCGGCGGCAAGTCCCTCGGGATTTTCTATACATCCAATCGGCGTATAGCTGTAAACGGTTGAAAAGCTCTCATAAAACAGCACCAGACAGCTGTCGCCGTACAGCATTATATCTCCCGCATGAATTCCGGACGGTACTCTTGAATCAACTGGCAAAGAATCGGGAAGGTAATAATACTTTTCGTTGCCGTTAAGCTCACTCATATCCAAAGTCATCGGCAGCCGCTCCCTGAATGCTCTCGCGGTTTCATTATCGTAAAGCTCTGCCGTAAAAATCTGATTTCCGACTGCAATTTCTATTGAAAGCATATTTTTCTCCTCACTTACTGTTTCAGTTTTGGTTTCCAAAACCGCTTTCGTTGCCTCCTCCGTAATTTCAGCGCTGCCGCTTTGATTTTCCGAATCCGACACAGGCGGGTTCTCTCCCGTTCCGCTCTTTGCGCAGGCAGAAAATGAAATAAGTGCAATAATAATTCCCGATAATAAATAAATTTTTCTCATTTTTTACCTCCAGAATTCCCACAGTCTTCCGAAAGAAAGCAGCGCCTGTCTGCCCTCCGAGGTCAGACTTCCGCCAAGCACCCACATAATCGTCTGCGACACCACAAGCGCGCCGCATATAACACAGGACAGCGCCATGAGCCTGTTCAGATGCTTTTTTATACTCTCCCCCGCCCTGTTGTAAATCATAAAGGCGATTATAAGCGCGCCCGTAAGAAGCTGCCACGTGAAATCCACACAGTAACGAGCGCCGTAGCCGCTCTCCCATATTGAGGCGATTATCACCGCCGGAGCGAGCAGACATGAAACTACGATTATCAGAGTGTACAGCTTCTTTTCCTTACAGCCGCTCAATCGGTACGCTTTAAAGCCGTATCCGTAGGAAAAAAGCGGCAGAGCCTTCCAAAGCAAACCTATCGCGGTTGCCGTCGCGATAAAATAATATCCGTTCGGATGAAACGTATCTACCGACGACGGTATTATAAACGGAAAATCCTGACTGAACGAGGGAAACGCCAAAAGGTAATTCCAAAAGCCGATTGCGGCAAAATGAGTATGGTATTCCGCTCTCGTAAAATCGTTTATGGTCAGTGAATACTGTATACCGAAATCTAAAAACGAGCCGAAGCGCGCGTAATTGTAATACATCTGGAAACCGCCGAATATCACAAACGGCAGCATGGCGCACAGCCAGTAGGGGACATAGTATTTTGCCTTACTGCCGCCCTCATAGAGGCTTCTTTTTCGCTTGAAGCCGGCGTATACAAAAATAAGCGCCGCAATGCAGTACACTGCCAAAGTCGGTCTTGACAGCACGCCGAGACTTAAGAAAGCCGTAGCCGCCGCAAGCCTTGCGTTGCTTATTTTTCCTTCTCCCACCACATTGGAGCTTATCAGGAAATAAGCCCCCGCAGTCACGCACGCAAAGCCGCAGGTCTGCGCGATTTCATAAAAATTTTTAAGATTGAAGCAGAACCAGATTCCGCTTACAAGCTGCGACATAAGAAGCCCCATCAGCACAAGGGACGACCTTGTTTTTCCCATAAATTTGCGCATAATACAAAGATATACCTTTGTAAGGAAAAATATCCCGATACAGCCGAACAGCCAGATTGCCCATACGGACGGAAAATAACAGCCCGTAAGCTTATGATACGGCAAAAACAGAGTAAGCACCGGAGCCACGCCGTAATATGAATAATATTTGCCGTTGTAAAGCAGATGGTCCCACGGATAGCTTCCTATATCGCCTCGCTGGCTCCAATCATACGGATTGTCGAGCTTTAAAAGCTCCTCGTTCATATCTATAAGCAAATCGGCGCGCCCCGCCTCAAAGGCGTCCACAATTTCCTGCGTAATCTGGTTTCCCGATTTTGAGGTAAAATCATCCGCAAGTGTATTGCCTGAGGTCGCCCACCTCACCGAATTGGTAAGCATAAGCGCCGTGAGTATCAGCACAGCCGTAAGCGCATACGCGCATATTTTTACACAGCCTTCATTCTCCTCAAACGGCATCTTAAAAATCCGTGACGCCGTCATCATATATATGAAAAGAATTCCAATCCATATCAAAAATACTCTGACAAAGGAAAAATGAATCCCGACAGGCTTGTTAAGCCTTATCTCCGATATTCCTACGGCGCAGTTTTCCTTTACCGAAAAGGTAAACCTAAGCTTATGCACGTTTCCGGAAAAATTACAGGGAATAAGGCAGGTTTTTTTATTGCCCTTGATGATGTCGAACTCGGCAATTCCGTATCTGTACGCCGCGTTCGTATCGTCGGCGGCGTCCACGCTTATATGAAGAGTGTCAAGCCCCATAATGCTGACGTCAAGCGCAATCGTCCCGACGGGCATATTCACATCCTTGAATTCGATGACCGTTTTCCCCTCTCCGGTGCTGCACATACTGTCGCAATCAAAATTTACCGTCTGTGCCTGCGCAAAAGGAAGGGCGGTTTCCTCGTAATCCCGCCCCCAAAGATGCATAAAATTCATATTAAAGATAAAAATTTCCGCCAGAACGCACGCCGCAAGGCTGCATACCGCAAAAACCGCGCTTTTCGGCATTTTACCGAAAAAAGAACTCCCCTTCATACACAGGCTCCTCTTTAATTTCTAAATATCGTCAAAGGTGTCTGCCAAAGACGCCCCCGGTGAAACCATCGGCATTACCTTATCGTCTTTTTCAATCACGCAGTCGATAAGGCACGGAATATTAAGCTCTATCGCCTCCCGAAGCGCCGGCTCAAATTCCTCGGCGCAGGTCACGCGAAACGCTTTCGCTCCCATCGCCTCGGCAAGCTTTACATAGTCCACACCGTCGTTTAAAACCGTATACGAATAACGCTCGCCGTAATAAAGCGTCTGCCACTGGCGAACCATTCCGAGAACATGATTGTTCACCACTATTTCGATAATCGGTATATTGTGTCTTACCGCCGTCGCAAGCTCGTTCATATTCATTCTGAAGCACCCGTCGCCCGCGACATTTACGACAATTTTATCCTTTCGTCCCATTTTTGCGCCGATTGCGGCTCCGAGACCGTATCCCATGGTTCCCAAGCCTCCGGAGGTTATGAGCGTGCGGGGCTCGCTGTATTTATAATACTGAGCCGTCCACATCTGATGCTGTCCGACCTCAGTCGTGATAAGAGCGTCGCCCTTTGTCACCTCATAAAGCTTTTCAGCTATATAGGGACCGGTAAGCTTGCCCGTATCGTATTTAAGCGGATAGGAAGCCTTCATCTGAGCTATATGCTTCTGCCACTCCTCATGCTTAAAGCTCTCCAGATTTGTATTGAGGGCACGCAGTATATCCTTTATATCGCCTATAACGCACGCGTCAACACGGATATTTTTGTTTATTTCGGCAGGGTCCACGTCAAGCTGGAGTATTTTTGCGTTGGGAGCAAATTTTGCCGTATCTCCTGTTACGCGGTCGGAAAATCTCGCGCCGACAACGATTAAAAGGTCACACTCCATTACCCCGAAGTTCGAGGTTTTGGTGCCGTGCATTCCCAGCATTCCGGTGTAATTGTCCTTTCTTCCGTCGTACGCACCCTTGCCCATCAGGGAATCCGCCACCGGAGCGTCGATTTTGTCAACAAACTCGGCAAGCTCCGCGCTCGCTCCCGCGATAACCGCCCCGCCGCCTACAAAAACAAAGGGCTTTTCGGATTTTTTAATCATGTCAACGGCAATGTCTATTGCCTCGGGCGTAATGCCGGACTTGTCCCTTGTTATTTTAAGCGGAGCCTTGGCAATGTATTCCGCGGTCTGAGCCGTCACGTCCTTGGGTATATCCACAAGCACGGGTCCCGGTCTGCCGCTCGCCGCAATCCTGAAAGCGTCCCTGATAATATCCGCAAGAGAGGAAACGTCCTTGACGATATAATTATGCTTGGTAATCGGAAGCGTAACTCCGACTATATCGATCTCCTGAAAGCTGTCCTTCCCGAGGAGAGGCACCCCGACATTGCAGGTAATCGCAACAATCGGTACGGAATCCATATAAGCCGTGGCGATTCCCGTAACGAGATTGGTCGCTCCGGGGCCCGAGGTAGCAAGGCATACCCCGACCTTTCCCGTGGCTCTGGCGTAACCGTCAGCGGCGTGCGCCGCGCCCTGCTCATGCGATGTCAAAATGTGATTTATTTCCGAAGAATGCTTGTAAAGCTCGTCATAGACATTTAAAATCGCGCCTCCGGGATAACCGAAAACGGTATCTACGCCCTGCTCCTTCAAACATTCAATTAAAATCTGTGAACCTGTAAGCTGCATATTCTTTCTCCTGACATTCCCGCGAGGCTTGGAAAGCCGAACGGGACTTTCCTTTAACTCTACTTTATTTCCAAAACTGCGCCCTTGTCCGCCGACGTTACCATTTTGGCATATCGCGCAAGATAGCCCGTCGTTACCTTCGGCTCTCTGGGCTGCCATTTTGCCCTGCGCTCCTCGAGCGTCTTTTCGTCAAGCTTTACGTTTATCGTATTGGCAGGTATATCAATGCTTATGATGTCGCCCTCCTCAATGAGCGCGATAGGACCGCCTACTGCCGCCTCGGGTGAAACATGCCCGATTGACGCGCCTCTTGACGCACCGGAGAAGCGTCCGTCCGTTATAAGCGCAACGCTTGAGCCAAGCCCCATACCCGCAATAGCTGAGGTGGGATTAAGCATCTCCCTCATACCGGGACCGCCCTTGGGTCCTTCATATCTTATTACAACCACGTCTCCCGATACGATTTTGCCGCCCTTTATCGCGTCAATAGCATCCTCCTCACAGTCAAATACTCTCGCGGGTCCTTCATGCACAAGCATCTCCTGCACTACCGCCGAGCGTTTTACAACGCAGGAATCGGGAGCTATGTTGCCGCGCAGAACCGCAATTCCGCCTGTTTCGCTGTAGGGATTTTCTATCGGTCTTATGACCTCGGTATTTTTATTTATGCAACCCTTGATATTTTCACCCACGGTTTCACCCGTCGCAGTTATTAAGTCAAGATTTAACAAATTTTTCTTGGAAAGCTCGTTCATGACCGCGTAAATGCCGCCCGCCTCGTTAAGCTCTTCCATATAGGTATGTCCTGCCGGAGCAAGATGACAGAGATTCGGCGTTCTCGCGCTTATCTCATTCGCAATATCAAGATTGAGCGAAACTCCAGCCTCCCTCGCGATTGCGGGAAGGTGAAGCATCGTATTTGTAGAGCAGCCAAGCGCCATGTCAACCGTAAGGGCGTTCATGAACGCCTTCTCGGTCATGATGTCAAGGGGTCTGATATTTTTTTCAAGAAGCTCCATAACCTTCATGCCCGCATGCTTCGCAAGCTTGATTCTGTCCGAATAAACGGCGGGAATCGTGCCGTTGCCCTTAAGTCCCATACCGATTGCCTCGGTAAGGCAGTTCATGCTGTTAGCGGTGTACATTCCCGAGCAGGAGCCACAGGTGGGGCAGGCGTTATTCTCGTATTCGTCAAGCTCCTCTGCCGTTATTTTACCCGCGGAGTACGCTCCTACCGCCTCGAACATACTTGAAAGGCTGGTCTTGCAGCCCTTGACATGGCCCGCAAGCATCGGTCCGCCGCTTACGAATACGGTGGGGACGTTGATTCTTGCCGCCGCCATAAGAAGCCCCGGCACGTTTTTGTCACAGTTTGGAACCATTACAAGCGCGTCAAACTGGTGTGCCGTCGCAAGGCATTCGGTGGAATCCGCAATCAAATCTCTGGTAACGAGGGAATATTTCATCCCCACATGTCCCATTGCGATTCCGTCACATACGGCGATTGCCGGAACTACTATCGGCGTTCCTCCCGCCATTGCTACGCCTAGCTTTACAGCCTCGACAATTTTATCAAGATTCATATGTCCCGGAATGATTTCACTCTGTGAGCTTACAATTCCTACAAGCGGCTTTGACAATTCCTCCTTGGTAAGACCGAGAGCGTTGAACAAAGACCTGTGCGGAGCCTGAGCGGCTCCTGCTTTAACCGCATCACTTTTCATTATAATCACCTTCTATAACCTTTCTTTTATTAAATCGCCCATTTTGTCGGTACCGACAAGCATCATTCCGTCCGACATAATGTCCTTGGTTCTGTATCCGTCTTTTAAAACCTGCGCCACGGCGTTTTCTATCGCGTCCGCCGCTTCGTCCAAATCAAAGGAGTAGCGTAACATCATCGCCGCCGAAAGTACTGTGGCAATGGGATTTGCGATATTTTTGCCCGCTATATCCGGCGCGGAGCCGTGCGAGGGCTCATAAAGCCCGAGCTTTGTCTTTCCGAGGCTTGCGCTTGAGAGCATTCCGATTGAGCCTGTAATCATGCTCGCCTCGTCCGAAAGTATGTCACCGAACATATTCTCCGTAAGGATTACATCGAACTGTCCCGGATTCATGACAAGCTGCATAGCGCAGTTGTCAACAAGCATATCCGTGTATGTAACCTCGGGATAATCCGCCGCCACCTCTTTGACGACCTTGCGCCAGAGTATTGAGGAATACAGCACATTCGCGTTATCGACGCTTGTCACAATCTTACGCCTTTTCATCGCAATCTCAAATGCCTTAATCGCGATTCTGCGTATCTCGTTCTCGTTGTAGGTCAGCGTATCCACCGCCGTCACAACCCCGTCGATTTCCTTTGTATATCTTTCTCCGAAATAAAGACCGCCCGTAAGCTCCCTCATTATAACCATGTCAAAGCCGTCGCCTATAACCTCGCTCTTTAAAGGGCACGCCTCCTTAAGCTCGTCATACAGATACGCCGGTCTCATATTTACAAAAAGCTCCAGCTCCTTGCGTATTTTAAGAAGTCCCGCCTCCGGTCTGAGATTAGGAGCAACATCATACCATCTTGAATTGCCGACATTGCCGCCGACCGCGCCGAGAAGAACGGCGTCGCCCGACTTTGCGACGGCAACCGCCTCGTCGGTGAGCGGCTCGCCGTATTCGTCAATCGAGCAGCCTCCCATAAGAATTTCGGTATAGTCAAGGGAATATCCGAATTTTTCTCCCGCCGCGTCAAGCACCTTGACCGCCTCCGCGACTATCTCCGGACCGATTCCGTCGCCCGGAATCAGCGTTACTTTATAATTTTTCATAAAAGACTTCCTTTCATTTCATTGATATTGCGCTGCTTTTAAGCGCATAGCGGTATACCCTAAGGGTGTTTCAAAAACACATAATTAAATAGATTTTATAACACAAAGCGCCAAAATACAAGCCTTTCAGTCATAAAAAAGACACCATTTTATGCCTATCGGTAATTATAAGTGAATAATGCCCCAAGGAAAATGATGTCTTTTATGTTATTTAATTGATTTTATTTAATTAGCGGGCGCCACATAATCGAATGTAATCTGCAGGGTTTCAACATTGACAAAAGTCGTCTTGTCAATGATAACCGGAGACGCATCGGTTAAATCCCCGTCAATGCAGTGCGCGTCCTCGGGCAAATCACCTACCCATTCGTTTATAAGGTTTACCCTCGTGCAGTGCTTGTCGTCCGAAGCCGTATAAGGCTTGGAGGTAAGCTCATAGGGCTCTCCGTTGAGAAGAATCTCCTTGATGTCGATTGTGTAGCCGGGATATAAATCCTCTCCGTAAGCGATTGCCAACGCCGAGAAGGTCACGCTTGACGCCTTGCCTCCGTCCGTTTTGGTAAAATCAAGTCCTACCGTATAGGTTCCCGCTCCGTCAATCTTTACGTCCGACGCTTCAATACCGTTCGAGCAGTCCGAAGGATTGTATTTGTCTCCGACGCTGTAGGACATATTTCCGCCGTTCCACATAATCCACGCAATAGGCTCTGCCTCATTGGGGTCGATTGTTTCGGCTTCTCTCTCCTTGGGTGCGTCCTCTATAGCCTTTGCCATTCTCGCGTCAATTTCTGCGAGCATTTCCGCCTCATCCTTTGCCGCTTCCTTCTCTCTCGTGTGCTCGGCAAAGAACGCCGCAAGCTCGGAATCCGCAATCTTCAAATCCTTTTTGCTGTAAAAATCGCTTCTGTCCCAAAGTACCGGACACAGATTATACTTGTCGCAGTTATCAATGAAATTGGTAAAATACGCCATGGTATTTTTCTTAAGCTCACCGTCCGATGTCGGAAGCGCGCCGTATTCTCCGATTATTACGCCGATTCCCTTATCCGTGAATTTGGTGAGCTTGGCAAGCTCCCTGTTCATAGCCTCGTATTCGGATTTGATTCCCCAGTCGGACTGATTATCGCTTCCGCAATAGCTCCACGGGTCGTAATAGTGCACCGAAACCATCAGCTTTCCCTCTGCCGTATCGGTGGGCATCACGAATTTGTCATTGCAGGTATCGGCTATATTGGTGTTAAAGCCCGCTATAAGGAGATACCTTTCGGCGTTGTTGCCGCCCGAAGCCCTTACAATATCCACAAAGGTCTGATTTATTTTATTCGTAGTCTCATAGCACTCGGTTTCGGTAAGCGCGCCGCTGTCCGACGCAAGCTTGTTAGAATTGTCGTTAAGACTTCTTCCGAGCTCCTCGTTCGCGGACTCGAAAATAAGATGCTCGTCGTAATCCTTGTATTTATCCGCAATCTGCGTCCACATTTCAGTGTACATCTTCATTGCGGTATCTCTTGTTTCCTGTGTTGCGGAGCCGAACATTCCCCACCAGCCGCCGTCCCAGTGGTCGTTGACGATTACGTACATATCCGCCTCTATAGCCCATTCGATAAGCTGTCCCACACGGTCAAGATACGCGTCGCCGATCTTGTAATCACCTTTTTCGTAATTCATGGCGTTTGTCCATGCCACGGGAATACGAATTGTGTCAAATCCCGCTTTTTTCATTCCCTGAATCATCTCTTTGGTGGTTTCGGGCTGTCCCCACGAGGTTTCGTAAAGCTTAACGGCAAGCTCAGTTCCTTTATCGCGCGCGCCGTATGCCTCCATGGTGTTTCCGAGATTTATTCCGTTGCCCATCTTTTTGACAAAATCGAGCGAAGTTGCCTTGTCGCCGCCTGCATTTGCGTCATCCGTTGCACCCTCCGTTCCGGTATCGGTCTGTTTATCCGCCGGATTCTCCGACGAATTTCCTGTCTTTCCGCACGCCGCTGCCGAAAACGCCATGCCGAAAACCAACGACAGCGAAAGAGCTGCCGCCAAAAGCTTTTTGATTTTCATATGTACCTCCTTGAAAAAATTGCCCCGCCGTTGACAGCAGGGCATAATCAGCGCATATTCCCTATTCCTCTGCCTTTTCAACCTCTACAATGGCAGATTTCTGCATGGGAATCCTGCAGTTTTTGTTACTGCCGAACTCAACAATAACCGTATCGTCCGTAATATCAATAACCACTCCGTAGAAACCGCTCGTGGTGAGCACGCTGTCGCCCACCTCCATGGAGCTTAAAAGCTCCTGCTGCTTCTTCTGCTGTTTCTTCTGTGGTCTGATTGCGATAAAATACATCAATACTGCAAAAAAAGCAATATATCCCACAATAAATAAAATGTTTGTTCCGTTTGACGCCGCTAAAATCATTTTCTGTCCTCCTGATTCATTGTTTCCAATGTTTTCTTTTTAAATTCGCCATACCTTTGTTCCTCTATGGCATGCCTTATCTCCTCCATAAGGTGATTGTAAAAATACAGATTATGAAGAACACAAAGTCTCATTCCCAACATTTCTCCTGCTTTCAGCAGATGCCTTATATACGCTCTGCCGTAATTCCGGCATGCCGGACATCCGCAGCCCTCCTCGATGGGCGACATATCCTTTTCATACCTTGCGTTAAAAAGATTCAGCTTGCCTCTGTGCGTGTAGACATGTCCGTGCCTTCCGTTCCGCGAAGGATATACGCAGTCAAAAAAATCAACCCCGCGCTCCACTCCCTCCAGGATATTGGCGGGCGTTCCCACACCCATAAGGTAAGTGGGCTTGTCCGTCGGAAGATACGGTACTGTCGAATCAAGTATGCGGTACATTTCCTCATGCGATTCACCGACCGCAAGACCGCCGACTGCGTACCCGTCCAAATCAAGCTCCGAAATTTCTTTGGCATGCTTTATACGGATATCGTCGTAAACCCCGCCCTGATTGATTCCGAACAGCAGCTGATGCGGATTGACGGTGTCCGGAAGCGCGTTAAGTCTTTTTAACTCATTCTTACATCTTACAAGCCATCTTGTGGTTCTGTCAACTGATTTTTGAACATAGTCCCTGGGCGAAGGATTTTCTATGCACTCGTCAAACGCCATCGCGATGGTCGAGCCGAGATTCGACTGTATCTGCATGCTTTCCTCGGGTCCCATGAAAATCTTATGCCCGTCTATATGCGAGCTGAAGGATACGCCCTCCTCCTTTATTTTACGGAGTCCCGCAAGCGAAAACACCTGAAATCCGCCGGAATCCGTGAGTATGGGCCTGTCCCAGTTCATAAAGCGGTGAAGCCCGCCAAGCTCCTTTATGACCTTATCCCCCGTTCTGACATGGAGATGGTAGGTATTGGAAAGCTCTACCTGCGTATCTATATCCTTAAGGTCGGCGGTTGAAACCGCTCCCTTTATCGCGCCGACGGTGCCGACGTTCATAAATACCGGCGTCTGTATCGTACCGTGAACGGTTTGCAGCTCTGCCCGCTTCGCCCTTTTGTCCATACATATAATTCTGTACATATTTATAAAATTCCCTTATCCGCAGTCAAAAAAGGACTACCTTTCATATATTTTCCTGATATTTTCAACGCGCGCGCCGAGATTCTGCAAAAGCAAATCCGCAACGGTACACGCCGCCATCGCCTCGACGACCACCACAGCCCTCGGGACAATTATGGGGTCATGCCGGCCTTTAACGGCAATACTCGTATCGTCGCCGTCCCTCGTAACGGTTTTCTGTAAAGATGCTATTGAGGGGGTGGGCTTTACAGCCGCGCGGAAAACAATGTCTCCCCCGTCGCTCATTCCGCCCAGAACTCCGCCTGAATGGTTGGTGCGCTTCTTTATTTTGCCGTTATCCATATAAAATTCATCGTTGTTTTCACTGCCCTTAAGCTTCGCCACCATGAAGCCGTCCCCGATTTCAAAGCCCTTGACGGCTCCTATCGAAAGAATGGCCTTCGCAAGATTCGCGTCCAGCTTGTCAAAAACGGGTTCACCTATCCCCGCGGGCATATTCGAAATGACGCATTCTATTATTCCACCGAGCGAATCAAGATTGCTCTTTGCCGCTATTGCGTCCGCTTCTACCGCCGCCGCGGCCTCGGCATCCGGCATGGCAAAAGGATTTCTGTCACGCTCCTTAATATCAAACCTTTCGTAATCTATACCGTTTCCGCCTATACACTGCGAGTAGGCGCAGATTGTGATTCCAAGCTGTTCAAGGAGCTTTACGGCCACCGCCCCGGCAGCCACCCTCGCCGCGGTTTCCCTGGCGGACGACCTTCCGCCCCCGCGGTAATCACGGAATCCGTATTTCGCGTCATAGGTATAATCCGCGTGTCCGGGTCTGTAAACCAAGGCTATATCCGAGTAATCTCCCGAGTGCTGGTCCTCGTTATTAATAAGAACCGATATCGGAGTTCCGGTGGTCCTCCCCTCAAAAACGCCCGACATTATATGCGCCGTATCGCTCTCCTTACGCTGTGTGGCATAAGCGGACTGCCCCGGCTTACGCCTGTCCAGAAACCGCTGTATATCCTCCTCGCAAAGCGGCAAGCCTGCGGGGCATCCGTCTATCACTACGCCGAGCCCGGCGCCGTGCGATTCTCCCCAGGTCGTTATTTTAAATAGGGTTCCGAAAGTTGAACCTGCCATCGGTAATTTCCTCCAAAGCATTATTTTAAAGCCGACTGAATAAAGCGGCTTTATTCCTCAATTTAAGGGGCAACGGACTTATCCGCTGCCCTGTAATTATGTATATTTATTATCTGAGTCTGGTTCCGCATTCCGCGCAGAACAGCGCATCCATGACCTTAATCGGCGTATTGCAGTTCGGGCAGCATCTTACCGCATCGTTCTGCGGCTGCCATACATTCTCCTGTTTCGTATCGGAAACCCCGAGCTGCTCTGACACTGCCTCCGGCTCCTGTACCGGAACGGTTTCCGGCGCGGGCGTTTCAACGATTTCAGACGCTGCCGCGGCCTCTGCCGAAAATGTCTGCTCAGGAATTGCCTGTTCCGAAACCGGGTCCGGCGCCGTAAATACAGGTTCCGCATTGGGCGCAGGTGCTGCTGCGGGCTCCGGTACAGGTTCGGCAGCAGGCATGGGCGCGGGCTGTGCATTCGGCGCGCTCTGTGCGTTTTCAACCTTCTGTCCGCAGTTTCCGCAGAAAAGCTGTCCCGGATTGATTATACTGCCGCAGCGGGTGCAGCGGTTTGCTCCGTCCGCCGTAAAGGTATGTGGAAGCCTGCTTCCGCAAGCGGCGCAAAATGCCGAATTAACCGAATTATCGGCCTTGCAGTTGGTGCATACCACGATTCCGTTAAGGAATTTAATCCTTGTCTGCATCTGCCCAATCTGTTTTTCGGTGGCTGCCATGTCACCGAACATCTGCTCAAATCCCGGTTCGGGCGCATCTTTTTTCTGCATATAATACGCTCTTCCGATAGCCGCGCTTATACTGGTTATACGCCCCTGCGCAGCCTGTATATTTCTCGTAAGTTCATTTATTTCCTTATCCGCATTGTTCTTCATAAAACACCTCCGCATTTATATGCTTATAGTATAGCTTTTATTGACTTACAGGTCAATATTTTTGTGCGCGCCGGCAGGCAAAAATCAGCTCATAACTCCGCCAAGAATTCCGCCGACAATACATATTACAAGAGAAAGAATCGCTTTGGGCGTATCCTCATAGAAACCTCTGTTCACAACAAAGGACACAAGCGTCAGAAAAACAAAATACAGAAGACCTATCAACGCCCCCATCGGCAGCCTTTTGCCGCCCTTTGCCTTACCGAACGAAAATCCCGCCACTATGGTTGCGATGCCGTAAATCACCATGATGAAAATCCGCATCTGACTCTCGCCCAATCCGGCCTTATACATAATAAAAGCAGCCAACAGAAGCAGAATCCCGGTAACGGCATACGCAAGCGTCAGCACCTTGAACACGGACAACAGCTTTTTTCCCAATATATCACCTCATCAATCCTTATCTATTCCGACAAAACCGACTTTTAGTAATATATATTCCGTGATGTCCGGGATATTCCAAACATGCTTAATTCTTGGGCACAATATCTCCGTGCTTCTTGTAAATGCTGCCCGACGCGACATAGCCCCTTACGCTTGAAAGCGGATAAATATTAGTATTCGCTCCTATCACCGTGCCGGGATTTAATACCGAGCCGCAGCCCACCTCCACATGGTCGCCCAGAATCGCGCCCATTTTCTTAAGTCCTGTTTTAATTTTTTCATTTCCTGTATCGGTTTTTATTTCAACCAAGGTTTTATCCGATTTCACGTTTGAGGTAATCGAGCCCGCGCCCATATGGGATTTATATCCGAGAATGGAGTCTCCGACATAGTTGTAATGCGGAACCTGAACACCGTTGAAAAGTATGACGTTTTTAAGCTCGGTCGAATTACCGACCACCGCGTTTTCTCCGACAATCACACTGCCCCTTATAAACGCGCAGTGCCTCACCTCCGCGCCCTTGCCTATAATGCACGGACCCGTAATGCTTGCCGTCGGCGCAACGCTAGCCGACTTCGCTATCCATACGTTTTCTGCTGGACTGTCATAATCCTCGGCAGGAAGTGAAGCGCCGAGCCTTATTATGCAGTCCTTAATTCCCGGCAGCGCCTCCCACGGGTAACAAAAGCCCGACAGATAATCCGCCGCAATAGTTTCATTCAAATCAAACAATTCCTTTATTTCAAGCTCTTTCATTTTACGCTCCTTAAATATTTCGCCGAACGGGATGCTCCGCTATTCTACCGTAACAGATTTAGCAAGGTTGCGGGGCTGGTCTACATCGTTTCCGCGCAGCACCGCCGTGTAATACGCCATTAACTGCAAGGGAACCGAAGCGACAATCGGCATAAGCAGTATATCCGTTTCTGGTATACGGATTATATAATCCGCCACGTCGTCTCCGACCTCGGCGCTCTTGCCGCACACGAGAACGACCTTGGCGCCCCTTGCCTTGACCTCTTTAATATTGCTGACTGTCTTTTCATACAAATCGCTCTGCGTCGCCACCGCAACAACCGGCGTCTGATCCGAAATCAGCGCAATCGGTCCGTGCTTAAGCTCTCCCGCCGCGTCGGCCTCGGAATGTATATATGAAATTTCCTTAAGCTTCAGCGAACCTTCCATACAGAGCGCGTAGTCAAGCCCCCTTCCGATATAGAGAAGGCTGTCTGCGTTCATTATTTTGGAGGCGGCATACTGAACCTGATTTTTTTCATTGAGATACGATTCTATAATATCGGGGATTTCCTGAAGCTTTTTCACATAGGAAACGCACTCCTCCCCGCTCATTTTTCCTTTGACCGAAGCAAGCTTAAAGGCAAAAAGATACATCATCGAAAGCTGGACGGTAAACGCCTTGGTGGAAGCGACGGATATTTCCGGCCCCGCGTGCGTGTACATTACCATGTCGGCCTCCCTTGCAATCGATGAACCCTTGACGTTTACGAGAGCAAGCGTCTTTGCGCCCTTCTGACGTGATATTTTAAGCGCTTCCTTAGTGTCGGCCGTTTCTCCCGACTGCGAGATAAGTATGACCAAATCGTCCTCGCCGATAAGCGGCTCACGGTAACGGAATTCTGACGCCATATCCACGGTGACAGGAACCCTCGCCAGCTTCTCTATAACGTACTTGCCGACCATTCCGGCGTGCATGGCGGTTCCGCAGGCAACAATATATATGCTCCGATACGAGGCAAGCATCTCGTCGGTAAGTCCGCACTCGGAAAAATCAGGCATTCCGTCCGTTATTCTCGGCGTAATGGTGGTACGTATCGCCACGGGCTGCTCATGTATCTCCTTAAGCATAAAATGCTCGTAGCCGCCCTTCTGAGCGGAATCAACGTCCCAGTCCGCCGTCTGAAGTTCTTTTTCTATCAGCTCCTTATGAATATCGTATATTCTGATCTTATCCGAGGATAAAACAGCAACTTCCTCCTGCTCCAGAAGATAGTAATCCCTCGTATAGTTAAGTATCGCGGGCACGTCTGAGGCTATGAAATTCTCGCCCTGTCCGACGCCGATAATAAGCGGGCTGTCCTTGCGCACGGCATAAATCCTGTCGGGGAAATCCCTGAACGCGATTCCGAGCGCGTATGAGCCCTCAATTTCGGCTAGCACCTTTATTATGGTGTCAACCGGGTCGCCGTTATAATAGTAATCAAGAAGCTTCGCAACCGTTTCGGTATCGGTCTGGCTCACAAAGCTGTAGCCCTGCTCCTCCAGAAACGCCTTCAAGCTTGCGTAATTTTCTATAATACCGTTGTGAACTACGGAAACTCTCTTGTTGCCGTGGGGATGGGAATTAATGTCTGACGGCTCTCCGTGCGTAGCCCATCTCGTATGACCGATTCCGCAGTGCCCCGAAGGCTTTCCGTCAGTCTTCATCTTGTTCACCAGATTGTCAAGCTTGCCCTGGCATTTTTCCACGACTATCCTGTTGTTTTCAAAAACGGCGATTCCCGCGGAGTCATACCCCCTGTATTCCAGCTTGCGCAGCCCGTCGATAAGAACGTCGCTGCAATCCCTGTGCCCTATATATCCTACTATTCCGCACATAATACCTCCTTAACCTTCCCGTGTCCGTTAATCATACCTATTTATAATATGCCGCCGACTTGTCAAAAAACTCTCTCAAGTCGTACTGATTGTTAAGCCCCTTTACCAGATTGGTATTCCTGACTATAAATGCCTCGAGCTTTCCGAGATATTCCTCCGTCGAAATATTTCCGTTCGCAACGCCCGTAAGCCCCTTTTCCCAGCTTGCCGTAAGCTGCGGGTCCAGAAGTCTCGTGATGGAGCCGTTCACCACGTCGTACACCATCTCGCCGAGCTGTGCCGGAGTTATAATCTGAGTTTTATTGTTAAGCATAATATATTTTTTGTCAACAAGTTTTTTGAGTATCTCGGCGCGCGTCGCGCTTGTTCCGATTCCGCTGCCCTTTATCTGCGCGCGAAGCTCCTCGTCCTCTATAAGCTGTCCTGCGTTTTCCATCGCGAGAATCATCGAGCCGGAATTGTAACGCTTGGGCGGCGTGGTTTCGCCCTCCTTTATGCTGAATTCCTTAACGTCAAGCAAATCGCCCTTTTTGATGCTTTTAAGCCGTTCAAGCAAGGAGGCGTCGCATTTTGCCTCGCCGTCCTTATCCTCGGCGTCGGACTGATTTTTTTTCCATGAATCAAGCACCTTGAGATAGCCCTCTTCGGCAAGCACCTTGAAATTGGCAAAAAAGCTCTCCGTTTCGCGTTTAAGCACGATTCCCGCCTTCCGATAGACAGCCGCCGGATAAAAAATACAGAGAAATCTCCGCACTATCGCGTAATACACGCTCTTCGTGACGGGAGAAAGCCCGCCTAACGCTCCGAAGCCCTGTCCGGTAGGGATTATGGCGTAATGGTCAGTTATCTGCTTATCGTTTACATATCTGCTCTTGGCAATGCTTTTGTGCGCGCCCCTCTCAAGAATATTCCCGGCAAACTCCCGATATTCTCCCAGATTTTTAAGTCCCGCGATATTACGCTCGATAACCTTCGCCACCGCGCTTGAAAGCACCCTCGCGTCGGTTCGCGGATACGTTACAAGCTTTTTCTCGTAAAGCTCCTGCGTGTGCTTAAGCGTCTCGTCAGGATTCAGCTTGAAAAATTTGGAGCAATCGTTCTGAAGCTCCGCAAGATTATACAAAAGAGGCGGCTGCTTATTCTCGTTTTTGCGCTCCACGGACTGCACCTGCATATTCACAGGAGGATTCGCCTTCATTTTGTCGATAAGCTCTCCCGCGTGGCACTCCTCCTTAAAACCGTTTTCTTTATATAAAAGCGGCGATTCAAAATAAGCAGAACCCCCGACTGCCTTCCACTCCGCCTCAAAGCCTTTGTCACCCTCAAGGCTTACCGATGCCAGAACCCGGTAAAACGGCGTTTTTACAAAATCCCGTATCTCCCGCTCGCGCTTTACGACCATTCCGAGAACGCAGGTCATTACCCGCCCCACCGCAATCACGGTGCGCTCGTTACTCCTGAAAAAAGACGAAATCGCGTTTCCGTATTTAAGCGTAAGTACTCTCGAGAAATTGATTCCCATAAGGTAGTCTTCCTTGGCGCGAAGATAAGCCGCGTCGGAAAGGCTGTCATACTCCGACAAATCCTTCGCCTGCTCAACGCCGCGCTTTATTTCCTCCTCGGTCTGGGAATCTATCCACACGCGCCTTCTTTTTTTGCCGGAAACACCGGACATCTGCTCCACAAGACGGTATATGTACTCACCCTCGCGCCCCGAGTCCGTACAAACATAAATCGTGTCGATATCCTTCCTTTTAAGAAGCCCCGACACGATATCAAACTGTTTTCTGACCGCCGGAATAACCTCGTACCTCCACTCCGTCGGTATAAAGGGAAGCGTTTCCATGCTCCATCTTCTGAGCGCCGCATCGTAAGCCGCCGGATAGCTCATAGTCACGAGATGCCCCACGCACCATGTGAAAACGGCGTCCTCCGACTCCGCGTATCCGTCGCGCCTTGCCGCCTGCTTGCCGAGCGATTTCATGAACTCCTGCGCCACGCTCGGCTTTTCGGCTATAAATAAACTTTTTGCCATATAAGCATAGCTCTCTTTCTATAAATCGTCAATTCCGATAAGTATCAGCTTCTCTCCCTGAAGCTTCATAAGCTCGCCGTCAAAGCCTCCCGCGGAGAAAAGAAAATACTGCACGGCGTTTGCGCCCGCAAGACTCACGTTCTCACGAAGCCTGTCAAATTCGTCCTTACCGACCGGCTCCTTTCCGGCGTATGCCTGTCCTATTACGGCATTTTCGCCGTCATCATATATTATGTGGACGTCGCCCGATTTGCCGTACCATCTTCCCTTATATTCGCCGCGCAAGGCAAGCCGCCCGGCGTCGTTCATAATCTGTAAAAATTCTCCGGCAATCCTTATAAACGCCTCCAGCGCAAAATCATCAAGCCCCGGCTCTATATATTTGTCATAAAAAAGCTCCGCCTGCGTGCAGTCCGTAATTCCGGAATACGGATAAATAAATCTGAACCAGAATCCGATTAAATCGTCCTTTATCCGGTAAAGCCCCTTCTTTACATTACGGCTGTCGCCCGATTCGTACGAAAAAATCTTCTCCGCCAGCTCCCGCTCTATAAGATTGTTCAGGTAAACGCTTATCTTATCCCTGCCGTATCCCGTATACGTGTGTATATCGTTTAATTTGTTCATTCCTGCGGCAAGACAGCCCAATATAGTGCGGTACACTCCCGTTTCGCGGAATTCTTCCTTTACAAAAAGCTCCGCCTCTTTTCTGAAAGGACCCGTATCCTCCAGAAAGAGCCTGCATATATTGCTCTTTACGTCAGCCCCATCGTCCCATGCCGCAAGATACCCCGGCACACCTCCGGTCACGGCATACATATAAAGCGAATTTCTCGCACCCATTTCGGGGAACATTCCTACCATATCGGCATAGCCAAGCTCCTTCAGCTTGAGAAACGCGTTGATCGAATACGCTGCGCTTCCGATGGACTTTACCATGGAATTCTCCACCCACAGCACCGATGAACTGGCAAGAATTACCATAACCTTGCCCTCTCCGAGATTGCCGCGCACCATAGCGGCAATTGCGCCCATAAACGAAGCGTCCGCCCTGACTATATTCTGGAATTCTTCAAAAACGAAAAGGGCAGGTTCTTCCTGCCTCAATATAATTTCACGGAAAATATCCGCATAGTCCCCCGTCGCCTCAAATCCCTCAAGCTGCTCGCGGACGCATCTTATAAAGCCCTCCAGCAAATCAAAATACGCGGCGGGCGCGGCGTTGAAATATATATAGCGCTTATCACCCGCGAACTCCTTTATCAGCGCGGTTTTGCCGATTCTGCGCCTTCCGTACAGAACCGTCAGATTGTTTTTATCCGAACCGTAATAACCGTTCAGGACTTTAAGCTGTTCCTCTCTTCCGACCATAAACATATATCCCCCGTATCCTTATTTGGATTCGTCAAGCGTAAGCTCGTACGCCGGCATGAAATTTTCCATGAAGTAATCAGCCTCACGCATTCCCAGACCGTCGATTATTTCCCTTATGGATTCCCCCGCCTTCTCAAAATCGCTGTTACCCATGCGCCTTTCCTCAACGCATTTTATATATGCCGATATCTTGTCGGCAGCCTTAACATAACGCCAAAGCTGTTCTTCCTCCTTTGTTTCGTCGAGAATCCCCCTGTAAGCCTCCTTAAGCTCATCGGGAAGTCCCGTCAGCAGCTCTCTTGCGGCAATCCCCTCGACCTCCTTGTAGGCGTCGCGAATTGCAGGATTGTAATACTTAATCGGAGTCGGCATATCTCCGGTTATAATTTCGGTTGCGTCATGGTACATTCCCATAAGAGCAAGCCTGTCGGCATTTACGCTTCCGCCGAATATACTGTTGTTTATTACGCCCAGAGCGTGGGCAATCATAGCGACCTCAAGGCTGTGCTCGCTTATATTTTCTTTAAAGGTGTTGCGCATGAGTCCCCATCTGTTGATATATTTCATACGGGACATCATCGCAAAAAAATGGTTATCCTTCATTTAGTCACGGCTCTCCTTAAGAACGTCAAAATGATATACCGTACGGCTCACAGTTTCTTCCCCCGCCCTGATTACCGGCGACGGGAACGACGGGTGATTAACCGCGTCCGGATAGTGCTGCGTCTCAAAAGCCACGCCCTGGTAAGGATGATATGTCGTGTTGTCCTTGCCCTTGTTTTTCGTGCTTATATAGTTTCCGGTGTACATCTGAAGCCCCGGCATATCGGTGCTGATTTCCATAACACGCCCGCTTTTGGGTTCGACAACCCTTGCCACCGGCATAAGCCGTCCGTCATTAGCAAGGCAGAAATTATGGTCATAGCCGCCCTTTACCTTTATGACCTCATCATCCGAGTACATTCCGTCCCCGATTCTTTTAGGCTTCCTGAAATCAAGAAGTGTCCCCTCAACATTGTACAATTCATCATCGGCAACCCTTCCCTCCGTTCCGAAGGTAAATTTATCCGCGTCTATCCGCACCTCATGATTGTCAATAACTCCGCTGTTATGTCCGCCGAGGTTAAAATAAGAATGATTCGTCATATTGAAAAGCGTGTCCGCGTCGCTTAACGCTCTGTACTCAATTATAACCGAATCGTCCTCCGTAAGAATATAGGTTACGGAAAGCTTAAGATTACCGGGCATTCCCTGGTCTCCGTCAGGACTGAAAAGAGAAAATTCCACTCCATCACCATCGGCTCCGTCTATTATTCTGCCCTCCCAGAGCCGTGTATAATAGGTATCGGGACCGCTGTGCAGATTTTTGCCGGAATCGTTGTCCGCCAGGTCGTACTCTTTCCCGTTAAGCACAAATCTGTGCCCGAAAATCCGGTTGGCATTGCGCCCTACAGTCGCGCCGAAGGCGTCAAAACTTCTCAATTCGTATTCCTCTCCCGACGTAAGTCCGAGGACAACATCGTCCGTTCTGCCGTTTATATCCTTTACGAGCATTGAAACCCAAACGGCTCCCATGTCGGTGAGCTTCATCACCGTATTGCCGGAGTTGGTAACCGTATAAAGCTTTATCTCCCTGCCATCCTTTGTTTTACCGAAATTTGACACCTCAACAGACATCCCGCATCTCCTTATTTTTAAATATTTTCGGGCTCATTCACCATTTCGTATACATCTATCTTGAACTGCTCTGCGGGATTCAGTCCGATAAACTTGCACCCGTATGTAATCTCACCTTCTATATCCTCGTTTTCCATTCTTATAATCTCAAGAACGGCGTCAAAGGTATCCTTGGTCCAAAGTATTACCTTAGCGTCATAATAAGAATTTAACGGCAGCAGTTCCTTGGTTGTGAACGCCATACCGCCCTTTGAAATATTGATTACATTGACTTCAAATTCACCCTGATTCGGCTCAAAAATCATCTTTTCGTTTCTGATGCTCTTAAGCTTGATGGTAGCGTTGATATCCATTCTTTTGCTCCATCTTTTTTCTTTTTGTTCCATTTTACAACCTCCTGATTATTTTATAAACATTGCGTCACCGAAGCTGAAAAACCTGTAGCCTTCCTTCACAGCCTCCGCATATGCATACATTATTTTATCTTTCCCCGCAAGAGCAGAAACAAGCATAAGCAAAGTAGACTCCGGCAGGTGAAAATTCGTTATAAGACAATCGAGCGCTTTAAAACGGTAGCCCGGATAAATAAATATCTCCGTATCCCCGCTCGCTGCAGGGATATACCCGTCCTCCGATGCGGCGGATTCAACGGTCCTGCAGCTCGTGGTCCCGACACAGATAACGCGCCCTCCCGCAGCCTTAGCCGAATTGATAATATCCGCCTGTTCCTTTTCTATACAAAAGAACTCTGAATGCATACGGTGCTCTTTTATATTCTCCACCTTCACGGGTCTGAAGGTTCCGAGCCCCACATGGAGCGTCACTCTCGCAAGCTTAACGCCCTTTGCTTCTATCCTCTCGAGCAGCTCCTCCGTAAAATGAAGTCCCGCGGTCGGCGCGGCTGCGGAGCCGTCATGCTTTGCGTAAACGGTCTGATAGCGGTTTTTGTCCTTGAGTTCATGAGTAATATAAGGCGGCAGCGGCATCTGCCCCAGTTTATCGAGAAGCTCTTCAAAAATGCCCTCATACTCAAAATGTATGAGCCTGTTGCCGTCCTCTATAATCTCCGTTATCTCACCCTTAAGAAGTCCTTCTCCGAAAACGATCACCGTCCCCGGACGGGCCTTTTTGCCCGGGCGCACCAGACACTCCCATATATCGCCCGCGCAGCGCTTAAGCAGAAGAATCTCTATTAACGCCCCCGTATTTTCCCTTGTTCCGTACAGCCTTGCGGGAATAACCTTCGTATCGTTTATGACCAGGCAGTCGCCCGGATTCAGATAGTCGATTATATCGGTAAAGCGCTTATGCTCGATTTCTCCCGTTGCGCGGTCAAGCACCAGAAGCCTTGAAGACGAGCGATCCTCAAGCGGGTCCTGCGCGATAAGCTCCTTCGGAAGATAGTAATCAAATTCCTTTAACTCCATTTTAACACCTATTTCAAAAAATTCAAACAAATATATTCACAATAAGCACCGCCGCGCTCAGCACAATAAGAATCACTCCGGTAGCCCTGTTTAACGTCACAGGCTTCGCTCTGTTTGCGATAACGGCGGCGATTCTTGCCCAGACAAAAGTTGATGCCACGCACAAGGCAAGCACGAACCAGTCGGGCGCACCGCCTATCGCGAAATGGCTGGCCGAGCCTACAAGCGCGGTAAACGTCATAATGAATACGCTCGTGCCTACCGCAGTCTTAAGCTCATAGCCCAGCACCGCGGTCAGTATCAGAAGCATCATCATTCCTCCGCCCGCCCCGACAAAGCCGCATATAAACCCTATAAGGCTTCCGGCGATAAGCGACTGGATTACCCGCTTTTTTGCGCTTTCCGACAGCATTTTTTCCTTTGTCGTCATAACCGGCTTTACAATGAATTTTATTCCGAGAATAAGGGTCATAACGACGGAAAAATTACCCATCGCGGTATTCGGTACCTTGCTTGACACAAAACTCCCGAGCATCGTGAAAACCAGCACCATCGCCATCATGATAAGCCCGTTTTTTATGTCAAGATTGCGGTTTTTACCGTAGGTATAGGCGCTTACCGCGCTCGCAAGCACGTCGCTCGCAAGCGCGATTCCGACCGCCTCGTATGCGGGCAGCCCGAGAAAGGTCACAAGCATCGGCGTGATGACCGCCGCCGCGCTCATTCCCGCAAAGCCCGTGCCCAGACCCGCGCCTGCTCCCGCTATAAAGCAAACAATAATCTTAATCCACATTGCACTCTCCGTACTACTGTCTGAGAACCGCTCCCAATCCCGCAAGCTCCGCAAGGATTTTATCCATAACCTCGTTTATTTCCGTATCGGAAAGCGTTCTGTCGTTTGCTCGGAAAACAAGACTGAAAGCAACCGATTTTTTGTTCTCTCCTACCTGCTCTCCCTCATATATATCGAACAGACTGCAGCTTTCAAGAAGCTTTCCGCCGCGCTTTTCTATCGCCGTTTCCATGGTTCCTATCATAACCGACTTGTCCACAACAAGGCTTATATCCCTTGCCGAAGCGGGGAATCTGGCTATTTCCCTGTATTTTTTGTCAAAATTAGCCTTGGCTTCCACGGACTGCATATCTATGTCGGCATAGTAAACTCTCTCTCCGATTCCGTAATTGTCCGCAACCTCGGGATGAATTTCTCCCAAAAATCCGACAGTTTCGCCGTCATATACTATATCCGCCTGTCTGCCCGGATGGAAATAGGGCTTCTTGTCCTCGGGGTCATATATAATTCTTCCCGTCAACCCCGCTTTCTCAAGAAATTCCTCGACAACGCCCTTGAGCGAGAAGAAATCGCCCTCTCCGTACATTCCGAGAGTAAAGCGGCCCCTTTCATCGGGAAGCTCCGTCAACGGAAGACCCTTGGGCATATATATGTTTCCGATTTCGTAAAGACGAACGTTTTTGTTTTTACGGTTAAAATTCGTGGCAAGCGAGGAAAGCATTCCGTTAAGCGCCTGCGTCCTCATAATGCTGAAATCCTGTCCGAGCGGATTCTGTATCGTAACCACCTTACGAAGCGGCGAATCCTCGGGAATCAGAAGCTTATCAAAGGCTCTGGGACTCTCAAACGAGTAATTCATCGACTGCGAAAAGCCGCAAAACTGCGCTACGTTCCTCGCAATCTGCTCAACCGTAAGCTTGAACGAAAGCCGTCCGAGCGTAGATTCTCCCGTGGGAAGAGTAACCGGAATCCTGTCATAGCCGTAGAATCTCGCAACCTCCTCAGCCAAATCGCAGCTTCTGAGAATATCCTGTCTGAACGAGGGTATATCAATCATATTGTCCGCTTCGTTGTATTTAAGCTCAAGCTTTTCAAAATATGAAAGCATCTCCTCACTTGATACGTCGGTTCCGAGAAGCTTATTGTACTTATCCGGCTCAAATGGAAGCTTCCTTCCCTCCGGTTTTTCGGGGAATACGTCGGCAATACCTCCGACCACCTCTCCGGCTCCCAGCTCTTCAATAAGCTGGCACGCCCTGTTGATAGCCGCCTCCGCGTTATAGGGGTCAAGCCCCTTCTCAAACTTGCCCGAGGCGTCCGTCCTTAAGCCTACCTTCTTGGAAGAAAGTCTTATATTCGTTCCGTCAAAGCAAGCCGCCTCGAACAGCATGGTCTTTACATCATCGGTAATCTTGGAGTTTTCTCCGCCCATGATTCCGGCGATTCCTACTGCCTTTTCGCCGTCGCATATCATGAGTACAGACGAGTCAAGCTTTCTCTCCTGCCCGTCAAGAGTCTGGAAAACCTCTCCGTCCTGCGCCCTCCGAACCACAATGCGGTGTTCCGCAAGCGTGTCGTAATCATAGGCATGCATCGGCTGTCCGTACTCCTCCATAACATAGTTGGTTATATCGACAATATTGTTAATCGGTCTGATTCCGCTTGCCGCAAGCCTTCTCTGCATCCAATCGGGCGAGGGCGCGAGCTTTATGTTTTTGACCATACGCGCGCAGTAGCGGGGGCAAAGCTCTTTGTCCCTGATATCGATTTCAATCATTGTATTGACGTCCTCGTCATTGCCGGTAGCCGTCACAACCGGAGGCACGAAAGCCTTGCCGAAGGAGGCTGCCGCCTCTCTCGCAATACCTAACACACTGTAGCAGTCAACCCTGTTTGACGTAATTTCGTATTCAAAAACAACGTCCCGGAGTCCGAGAGCCTCAATGGCGTCGGCTCCCACAACCGCATTCTCTCCCATATCGTAAAGCCCGTCCTCCGGCGCGTCGGGATAATAATCCTTGGAGGAGCCAAGCTCCTCTATCGAGCACATCATACCGCATGACTCAATTCCCCTGAGCTTGCCTTTTTTGATTTTGATTCCGCCGGGCGTCCTGCTTCCGTCATGCCCTCCGGCAACTCTTCCGCCGTCAAGACATACCGGCGTTTTCATTCCCTCATATACATTCGGCGCTCCCGTAACAATCTGAATCGTTTCGGTGCCTATATCAACCTGACAAATTACAAGCTTATCTGCGTCGGGGTGGCGCTCAATCTTTTTTACCTGACCGACAACTATTTTGTCCAAATCTGCGTCAAGCTTCTCAAAGCCTTCCACCTTCGTTCCTGTCAGTGTCATTTTATCTGTATATTCCTGTGCCGTGCAGTCCAAATCCGGCACATACGCTTTAATCCAAGATAATGCTGTGTTCATATATGCAGTCCTTTCCTTAATATTGCGCTGTTTTTTCGCGCATAGTGGTATACCCGAAGGGTGTTTCCTTGATATTGCGCTGTTTTTCAACGCATAATGGTATCTTATATTTATTTAAAACTGGCTCAAGAATCTTATATCATTCTCATAAAGAAGTCTCATATCGTCTATCTCGTATTTCAGAATAGCGATGCGCTCAAGTCCGATACCGAAGGCGAAGCCCGTGTATTCCTCGGGATTGATTCCGCTCATCTCAAGCACATGGGGATGAACCACTCCGCATCCGAGAATCTCAATCCATCCGGAATCCTTACAGAAACGGCAGCCCTTGCCCCCGCATTTAAAGCAGGACACATCCATCTCGGCGCTGGGCTCCGTAAACGGGAAATGATGAGGTCTGAATTTGACCTTTGTCTTCGAGCCGAAAAGCTCTTTTGCAAATACGTCGAGCGTTCCCTTAAGGTCGGCAAAGGTGATATTTTTATCTATTACAAGACCCTCAACCTGATGAAAGGAGGGTGAATGAGTTGCGTCCACCTCGTCGGAACGGAAAACCCGTCCCGGCGCAATCATTCTTATCGGGAGCTTACCCTTTTCCATTTCGCGAACCTGCGTTGACGAGGTCTGGGTTCTCAGCACGATTTTGTCCGTGACATAAAAGGTATCCTGCTCGTCCTTTGCGGGATGGTTAGCCGGTATGTTAAGCGCCTCGAAATTATAGTAATCATATTCCACCTCGGGACCTTCGACAACCTCGTAACCCATTCCGATAAAAATCCGCTCAACCTCCTCAAGCGCAACCGTGTTGGGATGCGAATGTCCTATTGCGTTCTTTTTGGCAGGAAGGCTTACGTCTATAACCTCTTTTTTGAGCCTTGCCTCCCTTGCGGCTGACGCAAGCTTACCCTTGATTTCTTCGATTTTCTGCTCTATTGCCTCCCTCGCGTCGTTGACCAGGGCTCCGATTTTAGGTCTGTCCTCTGGCTTTACGTCCTTCATTCCCTTTAAAACCTCGGTAAGCTCGCCTTTTTTACCGAGATACGCCACCCTGATCTCATTCAGCTTGTCCAGACTGTCGGACTCTGCGATGCGGGCAAGAGCGTTTTCCCTTATTGCCTGTAATTTTTCTTTCATATGTCACTGTCCTTTCCTTTTACAAATAAAAATACCCCGTCCCAAAGGGACGAGGTTAATCGCGGTACCACCCTGATTCCGGCTTGCTATAAGCCGACACTCCATGCGTAACGTGCATTAACGTCGGTCTCTACTCGCTTGCGCTTTAAAAACCGCGGCTCCGGCATGAAATTCATCAAAGGACTTAACCCAAAGAGGCTTACAGCCGACGACCTCTTCTCTCTGCCGGTACTTCCGTTGACTACTGTGTGCCTTCACAGCCTTTATCAAAACTTGTTATCAAGATAACACTAATCGGGGAACATGTCAAGCTGTTTTTCGGGTAAAAAACGGGGAAGGTCATCCCTTCCCCGTATAAGTCAGTTATTATTTGGCGGTAATATATTTCTGCGCCACCAAAAGCTCGGCGCTTAAAACCGCTCCGCCGGCGGCTCCTCTTACCGTATTGTGCGAAAGTCCGACAAACTTCCAGTCGAACACGCTGTCCTCACGGATACGTCCGAAGGACACTCCGAAGCCGTTCTCGTAATCCACGTCAAGCGCAACCTGAGGGCGGTTATCCTCCTCAAGATACTGGATAAACTGCTTGGGCGCGCTGGGAAGCTCAAGCTCCTGAGGAAGTCCCTTGAAGTTCACAAGCCTGTCGATAATCTCTTCTTTGGTAGGTTTTTTATTGAAATTAACAAAAACCGCCGCCGTATGTCCGTTGAGTACGGGAACACGGATACACTGCGTTGTGATTACGGGCAGCTTTGCCTTCTCGATATGTCCGTCAACAAGCGTTCCCATAAGCCTTAAAGGCTCCTGCTCGCTCTTTTCCTCCTCGCCCGCGATATAGGGAATCACATTGCCCTCCATCTCCGGCCAGTCCTTAAAGGTTTTGCCTGCGCCGGAAATTGCCTGATATGTCGTGGCAACGACAAGCGTAGGCTCAAACTCCCTGAGAGCAAAAATCGCGGGAGTGTAGCTCTGAATCGAGCAGTTGGGCTTAACGGCTATAAAGCCCCTTGTCGTGCCGAGTCTCTTTTTCTGATATTCGATAAGTCCGTAATGCTCGGGATTAATCTCGGGAACCACCATGGGTACGTCCTCGGTCCAACGGTGCGCGCTGTTGTTGGATACGACGGGTGTTTCGGTTTTCGCGTAATCCTCTTCTATCTTCTTGATTTCTTCTTTGGACATATCAACCGCGCTGAACACAAAATCAACCTGAGCCGCAACCTTCTCCACCTCAAGGACATTGTATACAACCATATTCTTTACGGCCTCGGGCATGGGAGTGGTCATCTTCCATCTTCCGCCCACTGCCTCCTCATAGGTTTTGCCCGCCGAACGGGGACTTGCCGCGATTGCGGTCACCTCAAACCAGGGATGATTCTCGAGCAGCGAAATAAAACGCTGTCCTACCATTCCCGTTCCGCCAAGAATTCCGACCTTCAACTTCTTTTCCATATTTCTTTTCTCCTAACATGTTTAGAATTTCTGATACTCCGCAAACTCATAGCCCCTCGCCCTGATTCCGTCAATCATGTCCGACAGAATCTCACGGTTTGTGGACGACGCTCCGCTTAACTGATAAATCGCGCCTCCGTGCGCCTTCTCAACCGCGTTTTTCAAGGACTCGCTTACATCGGGCTGATTGCTTATATCCCAATCCGCATACGCAAAGCTCCAGAATACCGTCCGGTATCCGAGGCTTTGGGCGACCGCCAGCGACTGCTCGCTGAAATATCCCGACGGCGCTCTGAAAAGATACATTTCATATCCGTATGTTGTGTAGACGTAATTGTACAACGTATCAAGCTCGCTTGTCAATTCTTTTGATGTCAAATCGGGTATATTCGAGCAGTTTGCCGTATAGCTGCCGATTACATGACCCTCGTCAATCATCCTTTGCACCAGCTCGGGATTGTTTTTCACATAATTAAGCGTTACAAAAAACACTGCTTTCACGCCCTTCTTCCCAAGCGTGTTAAGAATCAAGCCCGTGTTGCCGTTTTCCTGTATTTCATTAAAGGTAAGCCATATATATTTGCTGTCAGGCTGCATGAAATCAACTCTGAATTTTCCGTAATCGTTTGTATAATAATTTATTATAGGCCTGCCGGTTCCCGAATCAACCGCGGTTCCCACTCCGTAATACACGCCGGTGGTTCCGTAATCCGCAAAATCCGTTATCTCCACGCCGTCATCGGTATTCATATATTTTGAAAAATCCGTTACGACATTCGCGTCTTCTGGCGCCTTGCCCTCGTTCACGACAAAAACGCCTACCTCCCTGACAGAAATATTGCCGTACTCGTCCTTCGCAATAACCTCCGCGGTATATTCGCCCACCTTGTCAAAGCTTATGCTCTTCTCCATGCCCTTGTCACGGTCAGCCTTGGTCATATCGTCCGAAAATCCGTATTCGTATCCGGATATATCGTTAATACTTTCCACAACGTCCTCAAGCTTTAATACTCCCCCGGTTTCAAAATAAACCCTGTCTGTTTTAAGCTCTATCTGCGGGGCTTCAATATCCGCAATCCTGACGGTGAATTTCCTTACGCTGTCCCCGTGCGTAACCGTCGCCGTGTATCTGCCGATCATGTCCGGGTTTACCGAGGACACGTCAAGCGTCATCTCCGACATAAGCTGTCCTGAAGCCCTGACGTAATCCGCTATGTCCTTGCTGACCTCGCCGCCGACATTTATAACCACCTCATCGGATATAAGATTTATCGTATATTCGCCGCAGCCGGAACAAATAAGTCCTGTAAGACCGGCTGCCGCTGCCGCCGCCGTAAACCGCAGTACGGCGTTCTTGTGTATTCTCATTTGTTTCCTCCTGCCGCGCACGCCATTCTGTCAAGCATAATTTCCTTTACCAGCTGCGCTATTTCGGTTGTATTCTTGTCCTTGATGTCATCGTACTCTATAACCTCGGCAAATTCCACTGTCACCTTTGTGTGTCTTAACGGAAATCTTTTATGTATGTTCTGCGTTCCTCTCACAATTTCAACAACAATCGGGCATTTTGCCCAAAGCGCTATTTTAAAGCATCCCGGCTTGAATTCCAACAGCCCGCCGCCGTCATGATTGCGCGTTCCCTCGGGATAAACTCCGACGCTGCAATCGCCCGACGACACCATATCGGCTGCCTTTCTTATGACCTGCGCCCCGCTTCTTATGTCCTCTCTGTCAAGCGTCATATACCTGCATCTTTTCATATATCTGCGCCCAATGGGAATACCGAAATTTCCTCCCTTAGATATGAAAGCAAGCCTCTGGCTTTTTAGCTCGCCCGCCGTGATTAGGGGGTCAAAACCGGAAAGATGGTTGGACACCAGAAGAAAACGCCGTTTCGGCAGCTTATCCTTACCGATAACACGTACCCTCGCGCCGGCAAGGTATGCGCCGTACTCCATAATCAATCCGAATACAATTCCGTAGAATCTGCTGTACGAAGTATATTCCTTCTTTACGTCTATCGTCAGGGACAAAATACAGCACAGCAGCCAGAATATTGCGCATATCAGAATATAAATAATCAAAAAAGCAGCGATGAACACCAATATGCCCATCCATACTTTTGAACGGTCATAATCGTGAACAAAGGCTGCATAATAATACGACAGCGTTATGCTGATTACC
Organism: Butyrivibrio sp.; assembly: GCA_014799955.1. GTDB lineage: Bacteria > Bacillota > Clostridia > Lachnospirales > Lachnospiraceae > Eshraghiella. Next base: position 32,931 of record JAAVHB010000054.1, read on the forward strand.
GCAATAATTATATCTATCATAAAAGCAGAAATCTCCTTAACAAAGCTCGCTATATCATGATAATATCAGAATCCCGTCGAAAAAACAATTATTTTCGGACATCTGGCAAATACTGCATTCTATACCTGACCTCGCTCACTCCTGTTCATATCCCTGATTGCGGAAAGAGAAAGCGGAATCGCCAGTATAAAGGACAGAATATCCGCGGCGGACTGCGTAAGCTGTATCCCCTTAAGCTCAAACAAATATTCAAGTACAAAAAGCGCCGGAATAAACATAACTCCCTGCCTTGCCATGGCAATAACCGTCGCGCGCACGGTCTTTCGTGTATTCTGCAAAAACATATTGCTCATAACCACAAAGCCTATAAACGGCATGGTCACGCACTGATATCTGAGCGCGGCTACCGCTATCTCCGTTAGCTTTGCGTCGTTCTTACGGAACAGTCCGATTAAGGGTTCGGCATAAACATACAATACCGCGCCTATTATGCTCATAGCTGCGGTCGCAACCCTCACGCAGAACCAGAAGGCTTTTTTTACGCGGTCATACAGCCCGGCTCCGTAGTTGAAGCCGCACACCGGCTGAAAGCCCTGACCGAAGCCAATGAGTGCGGAGCCCGCAATCATCGTGACACGGCTTACGACGGACATTGCCGCTATGGCGGAATCTCCGTATGGCTTCGCAGCGTTGTTCAGACATATAACCGCAATGCTTGCCATACCCTGCCGACCTAACGAGGGCAGTCCGCCCGCCCCTATTTCAAGAAGCCCCGACCACCTGAATCTGTAATCCCTGAATCTGATTTTAATACCGTCCTTTTTCCCGCTGAGGAAAAACAGCAGCACAAAACCGACGGTCTGCGATATCGCCGTGGCAAGTCCCGCTCCCGCGGTTCCCATTTTCATTACGAATATGAGAAACGGGTCAAGCGCTACATTCAGAAGCGCTCCCGAGGTTATTCCGATAACCGCGAGCTTTGCGTTCCCCTGCATTCTCATAACATTATTCAGCACAAAAGAGCCCATTATAAACGGTGTCGCGCACAGAATATATCTGAAATAGCTGACTGCCTCCGGCATTATCGTGTCGGTAGCTCCCAGAACACCGAGAATCGGACGCATAAAAATAAATCCTACGGCTCCGAGCAGTATTCCCGTCGCAAGAGCGGTAAAAAAACCGAGCGACGCCATTTTCTGCGCGCCGTCCGGGTTGCGCTTTCCCAATTCTCTGGATATATAATTGCCGCTTCCGTGTCCGAAAAAAAACGCAATCGCCTGTATCAAAGTCATATATGAAAAAACCACGCCAACCGCGCCCGTCGCCTGTGTGCTGATTTTTCCCACAAAAAAAGTATCCGCCAGATTGTAAAAGGCGGTCACAAGCATACTCAGTATGGAGGGCACCGCCATACTGCACACAAGTCTCTTAACGGGTCTTGTCGTCATCCGTATGAATTTGTCCTCTCTCACGTCTTTGTCCATCGTTCTTTTCCTTAACACTCCCGCGAGGCGCTGAAAAGCGCCGAACGGGACTTTCCTTATACTAATTTATATGCGTACTCCGGCGCGCATAACCGAATCCGGAGAAATTTCCAAAAACCGCCATGGCAATCGCAAACAGAACGCCCCCGCTTTATGCCGCGGGGGCGCTTAATTCATGACCGTAGAATCCTCTTGTTTATCATTCGGAAATCACTGAATCGAAGCGATTAAATCAGCCATACTCTTATACGCTTCGTCAACCTGAGGCATCAGCGCCGCCCCCTCCTCAAATTTTTCCGCCCTGAAAAGCTCGGTCTGCTTCGCAACCGGCTCAAAAAGCGGAGTGAGAGAAAGGTTGCTGCACACGCCCTTAAGCGTATGCGCCGCCGTAAACGCCTTCTGGCAGTCCTTCTCGGCAACAGCGGATTTCAAAGCCTCATAGTTGGGGTCGTTCGCAAATTTCCCGAGGAATTTTTTATACATCGCGGCGTTATTCATAAATCTTTCAAGAGCGCCGTCCACGTCCACTCCGTTTTGTTTTAACGTGTTAATAAAATCATCCATTTCCTTAACCTCTCATTTTCATTTCAGCCTGAATAAATCACATATTGTCGGCAAACTCTTCAATCGTTTTCTTGCAATGCTCAAAGCATCTCAGCAGCTTGGGATCAAAAATACCGCACTGTCCGCCGATAATCATTCTGTATGCCGTTTCTTTGTCAAAGGGTTTCTTGTAAACTCGCTCGCTCACAAGCGCGTCGTACACGTCAGCAATCGATACGAGCCTAGCCGAAAGCGGAATCTCATCGCCTTTAAGTCCGTCAGGATATCCCCTGCCGTCAAATCTTTCATGGTGATACCTGCAAACCTCATAGGATGCCTTAAACTGCGCCTGCTCCTGAACGTCCGAAAGCATATTCAGAATCTCGCATCCCTTGGTGGTATGCGTCATCATAATCTCGCGTTCCTCATCGGTAAGCCGTCCCGGCTTAAGCAAAACATTGTCGGGTATGGCAATCTTTCCAAGGTCATGCAGGGACGCCGCCCTCACAATCACCTCTATCTGCTCATCGGTCAGGTTCTCCTCAGGATAAAGCAACTGATAGGTCTGCGCAAAAATCTTCGTAAAGCCCTTCACTCTCTTGACATGCGTTCCCGATTCAAGATTACGGAACTCGACTATATTGCTGACCGCCTCAAGAAGCTTATCGCTGAACGCGCTCAGTTTCTTTTCCTGCTCCTCAATCTTCACGTGCTGCTCATTGATGGTACCCTCCATCTCGTCTACGCTGCGGTACAGCTCAATCGTGCTGGTAACTCTCTTCACAACGGTCTGAGCTATAAACGGCTTGTTGATAATCGCCGTGGCTCCCATCTGATAGCACTGGAACTCCGTCTGTTCATCGTCCTGCGCCGTTATAAGTATTACAGGAATTTTATCCAGAAGCTTTTTATTATTTATAACCTGCAGCACCTGAAAGCCGTTCAGAATCGGCATAACAATATCCAGAAGAATAATGGCAATTTCGTTCTTATGCTTTTCAAGGCAGCGAATCGCCTCCTTGCCGTCGTTGGCGGTAAGAATATCATAGTCTTCTTCAAACATCTGTTTCAACAGTTCTCTGTTAAGCTCTTCGTCATCGACTATCAAAATTGTATTTCTCATCTTTATGCCCCCAATCGTACAAACTTCCTAATATAGGATACCATAAAAAAGGACGCTCTTCAAGCATTTATCTTGCTTTTTTGTCTTACCGCCTTGTATCGCGCAGAAAAATATTATATAAATTGAGATGTAAAAGAATTTTGACGTCTTATTTTCCCGACGTAAAAGGTAATTGATAGATTTTACGCGGATTTCAGGTATAATTTTTATCATGAGGAGGCTTTAAAAATGCAGATAGGAGAAAAGCTCAAAAACGCTCGGCTTGAGCGCAAAATAACACAGGAAGGTCTTGCGGAAAAAATGGGAGTAAGCCGGCAGACAATTTCAAACTGGGAAAATAACCGCTCTTATCCCGATATTATCAGCCTCATAAAAATGAGCGATATTTATTCGCTCAGTCTTGACGAACTGTTAAAGGAGGACAAAAAAATGATTGAACATCTGGAAGAAAGCACGAACTCGTTCAAAAGCAGACAGAAGCTTTCCAAGCTTATTCTCATTTCCGTATATCTGGTAATATGGGCAATGTCGATAATCGTATTCTGGCTCGGCGGCAAATTTGACGCCATGGGCTATTCCTTAGCCGCTTTTTATCTGGTAATACCCGTCAGCACTCTGGTCATTTCCGTGTTTATAGGAAAGGACAGCGGATGGACGGACTTAAAATGGCTGATGCTGCTTTTCTTCGGGACAATGAATATGCTAGCTCCGTACGCTACCTTTTCGCTCTCGAATACAATTTCCTCAGGGAAATTCCATATTCCGGACTTCGGCTGCATGCTCCCCGGTATTCTTTGCGCCGCTGCCGGTATGGCAATCGGCACCGTAATAAAACGAATCGGAAGCAAACGCCCAGACAGAGCGTAGCCAAACAAAAATAAGGGGCTTTCAGAGAATTCACTCCTCCAAAAGCCCCATAATTTCTCCGTATCCGTACATATCCGCCATATACCGCAGTCCCTGCGCGATTTCCTCTCTCGAAAAATTATGCTCCGCTAAGAATTCGTCGCTCATGCCGCTCAGATGACTGTAAAAAAGCACGGCCTTGCGCAAATCGTCCTGATTTCCCACGTCGGCGTTTTCCACAAGCTCGTTTTCCGCGCCGCAGATATCACCGCTGTCCGCAAGCCTCACAAGACGCTCATAATCAGCCCTCGTTTCCTCCTCCTTAAATTCTATCTGGTCGTAGCGCTCCGTATCCTTACCGGAGAGAAGCTTTATAAGCATTCTCACCATTTCGTGAATCATGCGCATCATGTAATCCTGCTCAAACATTTTTATCGCTATGGCTCCTTAACTTTTTTCTTCATCGAACAAATCTTAAACCCGCGCACCGGAAAACTACGGCTGAATCTACATCTCTCCGATTATCTCGGCCGCTTCGTCCTCACTGACGGGCGTCGAGTATACATTGTCTCCGAAGCAAACCACGTCTCCGATTCCCTTTTCAAGCACAAAACGTATACATCCGTCCTTAACCTTCTTGTCGGTGTAAAGCTTCTGCACCAGCTCCTTGCGGTCTATATAATCCGGAATCTCCGTCGGAAGCTTTGCGCGTGCGATAAGATTCTTTACACGCTCCGCTTCGTCCTCACTCATGTAGCCGCGCTTCTTTGCAAGCCTTGCCTGCGCGACAAGTCCGATTGCCACCGCCTCGCCGTGAAGAAGCCTGTAGCCGCTTACGGTTTCTATCGCGCGCCCCACGGTATGCCCGAGATTCAGCACCTCGCGAAGCCCGCTTTCGCGTTCATCCTTCATAACTACCCGATATTTTATCTCGCAATTGCGCTTTGCGATATACTCGCACGCCTCGGGGTCAATATCAAGAATACGCTCCGTATTTTTTTCGAGATAGTCAAAAAAATCACCGTCGGCAAGGCAGGCATGCTTAATGGTTTCCGCCATGCCGCTGTATATTTCTCTCGGAGGAAGAGTTTTCCACGCGGCAATGTCTATGTAGACCTTCCTCGGCTGATTGAAAAGCCCGATAAGATTGGTCGCTAGCGGTGTGTCAACCGCCGTTTTGCCGCCGATTGAAGCGTCCGCGGCAGCAAGAAGCGTCGTCGCGTAATTGATAAAAGGAATTCCGCGCCCGTAGGTTCCCGCCGCAAAGCCCGCCACATCGGTGACAACGCCGCCGCCCACCGCGATTATGCAGCAGTCGCGCCTGTAGCCCTTTGCAAGCATCGTATCCTCTATAAATTCCTTGGTCTGTCTGGTCTTGCTTTTTTCTCCCGCCTCAAAGCTAATGATGTCGGCGCTGTAGCCCGCCTCCACAAGCCTGTCGTATATTTTGTCGGCATAGAGCGGCTTTACATTGGAATCTGTCACCACGGCAAATTTTTTAATGCCTCCTGCAAGTCCCGACTGCAAATCCGCGATAAGCTGTCCGGTAAGCCCGAAGCCTATTTCTATATTGTAGGAATCGTCAACCGTCCTGATTAGTTCAACTCTGTATGTGCTCATTCTTATTTCCTCTGCTTTCATATCATTGATTCTGTGCCGCTTTCCGGCGCATAACGGCATTTTGCTTTTACGAAAACTGGCTGTTATACAGCTCGCTGTAAAATCCGCCGCGCGCGAGCAGCTCGTCATGGCTGCCCTGCTCTATAACGTTTCCGTCCTTCATGACAAGAATTATGTCGGCGGACTTTATAGTGGAAAGCCTGTGCGCAACGATAAAGCTTGTCCGTCCGTTCATCATGCGAAGAAACGCCTCCTGAATCTTCATCTCAGTACGTGTGTCTATCGAGGAGGTCGCCTCGTCCAGAATCAGCATGGGCGGTAGGCAGAGCATTACCCTTGCTATGCACAGAAGCTGCTTCTGTCCCTGCGAAAGGCTTCCGCCGTCCTCTCCGATTACGGTGTCGTATCCGTCCGGCAGACGCTTGATAAAGCTGTGAGCGTGAGCCGCCTTTGCCGCCACGATGATTTCCTCATCCGTCGCATCCGGCTTTCCTGTGGTTATATTTTCACGGATTGTCCCGGATTTGAGCCACGTTTCCTGCAAAACCATTCCGTAGCTGCTTCGCAGGCTGTGTCGGGTAACATCCCTTATATCCTTGCCCTCAACGCTTATCGAGCCTGAATTTACGTCATAAAACCTCATCAGAAGATTAATGATTGTGGTTTTGCCGCAGCCCGTCGGACCTACTATCGCCACTCTCTGTCCGGGTTTTACTTCAAGATTGAAATTCTTTATAAGCTCTTTTTCCTCACTGTACGAAAAAGCAACATTCTTAAGGCTGACACGCCCCTCTCCCTCGCTCACGACAAGTACGTCGGGCGCGTCCTCGCTCTGCGGCTCCTCCTCAATCAAATCAAGCACTCTGTCGGCGCACGCCAGAGCGTTCTGAAGCTCGGTGATAACGCCCGTAATCTCGTTAAATGGCTTTGTGTACTGATTGGCGTAGCTTAAGAAAGCAGAAAGCTTTCCGACGGTCAGCACTCCCTTTACCGCCGCAAATGAGCCTGTCAGGCACACCAGAGCGTAAACCACGTTGTTGATAAAGCGTGTGGACGGATTGGTCAGCGACGAAAAGAAAATAGCCTTGAGCGAACACTTCTGCAGTCTTTCGTTGATTTCATCAAATTTTTCAAGCGCTTCCGCCTCATGGCTGTATGCCTGAACGATTTTTTCGTTGCCGATCATCTCGTCTATAAAACCGGTCTGCTCGCCTCTTGTCTCGGACTGCTTATGAAACATCGTGTAGGTTCTTTTCGTCACAAAGGAGGACACAAAGAACGAAAGCGGAGTCACAAGAACCACCACCAGAGTTATTTTCCAGTTTATGGTAAGCATGAACACAAGCGTTCCTATTATAGTCATAATTCCCGTGAAAAACTGCGTAAATCCCATCAGCAGACCGTCCGCGAACTGATCCGCGTCGGAGATAACCTTGCTGACAATCTCACCCGTTGGGTGGGAATCCGCATAACGTACCGGCAGCCGCTGAAGCTTCACAAAAGCGTCGCGCCGTATGTCGTGCACCACCGAATAGGTTATTTTGTTGTTGCAGATATTCATAATCCACTGGAGAAGCGATACTGCTCCCACAGTAATCATAATTATGATTATTATTTTTGTAATCGCGGCAAAATCCACGTTTCCCGCCCCGATAATCCTGTCAATCGCGCGTCCCTGAAGAATAGGGATATAGAGCTGTCCCGCAACCGTAATAAGCGACAGTATAAGCGACACGGCGAGGTGAGCCTTGTATTTGCCTATATATTTCAAAACTCTTCTGACTGTGGAGGTTTTGGATTTTTTCATTACCGTACGCCCCCTTTCTCACTGTTGCTGTCGGTTCCGTATATTTCCTTATAGACGGTACAGCCCGCAAGCAGCTCGTCGTGCGTTCCTATTCCCGCTACGGCTCCGTCCTCCATTACGATAATTCTGTCGGCGCTTCGCAGAGACGCCGTCCTCTGCGATACGATAAAGGTAGTAAGCTTTCCGCCAAGCCCCCTGATTGCCTCGCGCAGCTTCGCGTCGGTCGCATAGTCAAGCGCCGAGGCGCTGTCATCAAGAATCAGGATTTGCGGGTTGCTCACAAGCGCCCTAGCTATGGTAAGCCTCTGCCTCTGTCCTCCTGACAGATTGCGTCCGCCCTGAGCTATCGCATAGTCAAGTCTGCCATCCTTGTCCTCGACGAATTCAGCCGCCTGCGCGCATTTTAAAGCCTCCATTATCTCCTCGTCGGTGGCATCCGCCTTTCCCCACCGCATATTTTCACGGATTGTCCCGTTAAAAAGCACCGCCTTCTGCATGACAATCGCAATCTTATTGCGCAAATCGTCCTTGGAATAGTCCTTTACGTTGATTCCGTCAACCTTGACCTGTCCCGCCGTCGCGTCATAAAATCTCGGAATCATATGGACAAGCGAGGACTTTCCGGAGCCCGTACCGCCGATAATTCCTATTGTTTCGCCTTTTTTTACCTTAAAATCTATATTGACAAGCGCCTCGGCTCCGCCGTTTTTGTATTTCAAAGCAACATTTTCAAATTCAACCGCATATGGACTGTCCTCAGACTGGGGCGTACTCTCCAGAAATTTCATGGTCGATTCTATCTCAAAAATCTCCTGCACCCTGTTTGCGGAGGCAAGCGCCTTCGTAATCTGAATTATAAGGCTTGCGAGCTTTACAAGCTCCACGAGAATCTGCGACATATAATTTACGAGCGCGACAACCTGTCCCTGCGAAAGCCTGCCGTTATCAACCTGAATCGCGCCGGTATATATGAGAACGACCATAGCCGCGTTTATAACCGCAAAGGTTATCGGATTCATAAGCGCCGATATTTTACCCGCAAAAACCTGAATCTTCGTAAGCGCCGTATTTCCGTCATTAAACGAGATTATCTCGTCATCCTCCCTGTTAAAAGCGCGGATAACTCTCGTTCCGTTAAGATTCTCCCTTGTAGTCTTAAGAATCGCGTCAAGCCTTTCCTGAACCTTGCTGTAAAGCGGAATGGACGCAATCATTATCCCGAAAACAATCGCCATAAGCACGGGAATTGCCACACAGAAAATCAAAGCGCATTTTATGTCTATTGTAAACGCCATAATCATGGCTCCGAATACGATAAACGGCGAGCGTAAAAAAAGCCTGAGCACCATATTCACACAGCCCTGAACCGAATTCACGTCGCTTGTCATGCGGTTTATGAGCCTCGCGGTACCTATTTCGTCTATCTCCGAAAATGACAGCTCCTGAATATGCCAAAAAAGCGCATGGCGCAGTCCGGTCGCAAAGCCTACCGCCGCCTTCGCCGCAAAATACTGCGCAGTAATCGAGCAGACAAGTCCGACCACGCCCAGGGTAATCATAATAAGAACCCTTGTCACAATATATCTGTTGTCCGCGCCCGCGATTCCGTTGTCGATGATTGCCGCCACTACCAATGGCACAATCAGCTCAAACGTCGCCTCCAACAGTTTGAACAAGGGTCCCAAAATACTTTCTTTTATATAACCTTTAAGATAAACCAATAGCTTTTTCACGATTTAAACCTGCCCGTTTAGACTTCACCGTACCTGACACCGATGTAATTTAATATTATATCAACACACTGCCCGTATGTAAAGTCCCCCGTGTTAAAGCTTAAACTTTCCCACTTCGCTGTTCAGTCTGTCAACGGTATCCAGATTGACATTTGCTTCCTTACCTATATCGCATACGTCGGAAGCCAGACCTACCGCCATTTCCGTTACATTCGTTACTCCTATCGCGCTTTCACTCACCGCGACTTTAACGTCTTCCAGCCTTCCCTTGATTCCTTCCATATTTGCTTTCAGCTGTTCGCTTTCCTCTGCAAAATGCCGCATCATTTCATTCATATTTCCGACATTTTTCTGATAATCCTCACTTGTTTCCAGCAGCTTCTCATAACCGTTCATTGCGGCTCCGTTCATAAATGCGATCATTTCCTCGGCCTCCGCCGCCAGCTCATCCACAGTGCTGATTACTTCGTCGGTAACTTTCTCGATTTCAGTTGCCGATACCGCGGAATTGGCAGCCAGTTTCCCGATTTCACTCGCAACTACCACAAAGCCTCGTCCTGCCTCTCCTGCTCTCGCCGCTTCGATACTGGCATTCAACGCCAGAAGATTCGTCTCTTCGGTAATGTTGATAATATTTCTCGTGAGCGCCCTGATTTCCTCCACACCCTTGGACTTTTCAATTTTCCGTTGAACCGACTCCGCCATATCCGCAACCCGGCGAGCCGCACTCTGTTTTTCTTCAACTGCCCTGTTATATGTTTCGGAAGCGGTTTTCATAATCACGTTAAAGGACGCGCTTCCGCTTTCCGTCTGTTTATAAATGCTCTCAATTGATTCAAATATCTGCCTGCTTGACTCATTAATCTGCTCCAGCGAGGCACTGGACTGTTCCATTGCCGCACTCATTTCCTCCATCACGGAGGAAACATCGGTAATATTCACCTCGGCACTTGACAGTTTATCCGACATATTATGAAAAGAAACCTGAAGATTCTCCGAGTTTCCGGCTATATTCAGCATGATTTCCCGTATATAATGAAGCAGCTCGTTGACCTTCCCCGAAATCATTTCCATCTCATCGCCGGTACGGACATCCAGCGTCTGCGTCAAATCGCCCTTATTATGTACCAATTCATAAATCTTGCCGTCTACCTTATGTAATGTCACAATAACTTTATTTACTATAAAATTGAGTATTACCAACGCAATAACCAGACAGATAAGTGAAATCCAGATTACTTGCTTTAACGCCGCATTCAGGCGCTGTATTACTCCGGACGCATCGTAATCGCAGCCGACAATGCTTGTGATTTTTCCGCTGCCGTCCGCAATGGGCATATACGCCGAAATCAAATCGCCGTCTTCTGTAGAATCAATGTAATCCTGAACATACATATCACCGTCAAAAACAGCCTTTAATTCCTGATAGGATACCTCAAAAACAGCTCCAAACTCATTTACGTTTTCCGTTTCGTCGGCATCAATTCCGTAATATATGTTCCCTCCGTCGTTATATAAGGTATACAGATATTTAATGCTGCAATCCCGCTTAACGCCATACATAGCTTCCAAAAGCGCGTTATATTCCTCGCTTCCTTTTTTATCCGCAGACATCCCTGCCAGCTGCTCAGCGTCAATAACCTTTGCTGAAATGACCGCCGCCATACGCGCTTCTTCCACGCCCATGGCAATCAGCCCCTCCTTTATCCGCCGATAAGAGCTTATTCCCATGACCACACACAGAAGCGCAATCATTACGCTTGCCGGAATCAGAATTTTAAACCGTATGCCAATCCCTCTGGTTTTACTTTTTTTCATATTCACCTTTCCTCTTGTTAAAACATGATAATACATTTTTATTATAACAGAATTTTCTGAATAAATCTATAATTTTCGGAAAGACCTCACCGAGCGGCAGCTTGCAAAGCACACATAAGCGGTTTATAATAACAGGGAAGGAGGATTTCCTTAATGCTGGGACATTTCGGTTTTTCATACACGGGACTTATTTTTCTTCTGATGCTTTTCGTCCCGAACATTATCTGGACAAAAAATGTGCCGCAGGGCTACAGTGCGGACAACGAAAATAAACTGCTTCTGATTTTTGAAAGAATAGGCGAGGCGTCCGTAAGCTGCTGTGCCCTGATATTTTCCGATTTCAACTTCGGCGGCTTATCGCCGAGGTCACTGTGGCTGGCAGCGTCAATTTTACTTATGGTGCTGTACGAATTATGGTGGGCACGGTATTTTCGCAGTGAAAAAAGAATGCGTGATTTTTACCGAAGCTTCCTTTGCATCCCGCTGCCGGGAGCGACACTGCCGGTAATGGCTTTCTTTCTGTTAGGCATATACGGCAGGGTTGTCTGGATGCTTATTGCGGCAACCGTCCTCGGCGTGGGACATATAGGAATACATCTGCAGCATTACAGAGAGCTTGAGAGACAGTAGAACGGCACGGTCCGGAAGCCGTGCCGCGTCAGATTTTAATTTATCGTGCTGATGTGTCCTTCTCTCCTTTTTTTGACGGAATCTGTCTTCCGGTACTGTCGATAGTATAATTATCCGTATAAATCAGCTCGGAAATCGGAACGATTGTATAGCCCTGCTCCTGCAAGCCGACAATTACGCGCTCCAACGCGTCTTTCGTATACTTGGCACCGTTGTGCATAAGTATTATCGAGCCGTTTCTTAAATTTTTATGATTCAGAACCTTGCTCACAATATTGTCCGCCCCGTAATCCTTCCAGTCAAGACTGTCAACATCCCACTGTATGGTATAATATCCGCATTTTTCCGCCGACTTTATAAGATTATCGTTGTAGTCTCCGTAAGGCGGTCTGAAAAGACACATATCAACCCCGGTAAGCGCCTTTACCTTATCGTGCGGAGACATCAGTTCCTCCATGCACTGCTTTTCGTTAAGCTTACTCATCTCTTTATGGTTTTCGCTGTGATTACCCAAATCATGCCCCGCGGCGGCAATTGCCTTTACATCGTCGGGATATTCCTCTATCCATCCTCCGGTCATGAAAAAGGTCACATGAACATCATGCTTTGCGAGAATATCAAGAAGCGTCTGAGTGTCCTCATTTCCCCAAGCCGCGTCAAACGAAAGCGCAACCTTTTTTTCTCCGGTATCCACACTGTATATCGGCAGCTCGCGTTTGGATGTATTTGAGGATACCGCGCTTATCTGTCGGTACGGTATGTACACCATTATTCCGATTAAAAGCAGAGCTGCGGGAAGCAGCAGAAACACGCGCGTTCTGTGCTCTTTTACGGATTTCAGCAGTTTTTTTAATAATTTCATAATATATTTTCCAAGACGGCTTTTTATATATATATTAGTATTATGCGTAAAAAATCCCCGCATAATTACCGGATTTTCATATCCGGCTATGTTTTATTTTCACTATCGGTAAAATATTTTTTCGTTTCAGTAGAAAAAGTACTTGTTTTATTCCTTGATTGCGTCTATTATAGAAATATGATAATGCGAGGTGCACAATGAAAACAAGAAAGAGAAATTCCGGAAATACCCCTTGGGAAATTATTTTTTTATCACTGCTGTCAAAAGAGGATATGTACGGCTCACAAATGTACAATGAACTGAAAGCTTTAAGCAACGGTGAATTATCTATTACGACGGGCGCTATGTACATTATTCTGTACAAAATGGCGGATAACGGATATATAGAATATTACGAAAAAAACGCCGGGCGCAGGCGTACCGTAGTTTATTACCGCCTGACAAAGGAAGGGAGCGAAAAACTCAGGGAATTGCTCAAGGCTTTCCGCGAGCAGGTTATTGCTGTCGAAAAGCTAATGAGCATATGCGGCGCAGTCCCCGAAAATTAAGTGTTTCCGCCCAAAAAGCAATTCGACATTTGTCGGCTGCTTGACGATTTTTGTCTGTTTCATTTTGTTGACTTAGGTCGAACCGATGTATATAATGGGGGAGTAAGAACAAAATTCTTACTCCCCCCTCTTATTCAGAGCTTAAGCTCTGAAAATAACCCACATATATCCTTAGGAAAATACAAGGGTCAATGTCGGCTCTTGTATTTTTCTTTTATTATAATCTGAGTTTCCGAAATTTTCCGTCCGCCGATTCCGCAAAAATTTCAGGGATTAACTACAATGAAATGACCGTCCCGAGCCCCTTCTTCATTCTGCCGTAAATTTTGTTGCCCGAAACAACGCAATTTCGCCCGTTCTCCTTTGCCGTATACAGGGCCTTATCTGCCTCCTCATACAGCTCGTCAAACGAATTTGCCGCGTTCGGAACACAGAAGGCAACTCCCATGCTGACGGTGACATAATTTGACACTCCGGCATAGGCATGCGGAATTTTCAAGTCGTTTATGCTTCCGCGTATTTTCATCGCAAACTCAACTATTTCCTTCTCACTCATTCCCTGTACAAAAATCAGGAACTCCTCTCCTCCGGTCCTCGCGGTTATGTCTGAGCTTCTTCTCGCCGACTGCTTTATCGACTTGGCAATCAGCTTTAAGCATCTGTCGCCCGCAGGATGTCCGAAACGGTCGTTATACTTTTTAAAAAAGTCAATATCCAGCTCTATAATGCCGACCATGGTGGAGGTTCTTGAGCAGTAAGGCCAGAGAACCGCCGCGTTCTTGTCAAGCCCGCGCCTGTTCATAAGTCCGGTGAGCGGGTCTTTCTCGGAGGTTAAGGTTTTCGCGCGGAGATTTATTCCCATTCTCTCATATTCCGACACATAATTATGTACTGCCGCGCAGGCTATAAAAGCGGCAATCCCGATCAAAACGGCATCGCCTATATCCCTTCCCGCAGGCTTGGCAACTACAACCGAAACAATGCTTCCGACCGCAAACAGCGCGGAATATATACTCCGTATTCCGCGACGCATTACCGGAACAAGAGCCGCGTAAAGCAGTCCCAGCAGATAGAATGCGAAGCTTCCCGTATTAAATCTGTCAATGCCCGCCATAACGACGGTGCAGAGCGTTGTCACAAAAAAACAGGAGTTATTATAAAAAGCACGCTTGTCCATTTCATTGCGTGATATAATATAATACCCCCATATGCCGAAAACAATCTGCGCTCCCTCGCACACATACAGATAAATCTTTATTTTTGCGGAAAAATCACCGTACATACCGGTAAAATGAATAATCAGAATAAAGACTGGTATCGTCAGAACATGAATAAGAGCCGACAAAAAAGCCCTTACCGTATTTTTGCGGTCAAGCGTTTCCTGCAGCTCTTTTTTGGTTGAAAGCGTCCTGCCCGCTTCTCTTCCCATAATTTCCCTCCGCTATATCTTTTTCCATTATATATTTACCGAATATAAAAATCAACTACAAATTGTTGTTTTCTTACTTATTTTGTCGTTTTTAAACAAGATGTTGTGTTTCGGCGTCATCACCAACCGACATAAGCTTCATACTATATATTGAAGGTCAATTTTTAAGAAAGGAATTCTTATGCCTTATTATCACAATCAACGCGCTTTCGGCGGAAGAAACACAGGATGCCAGGGTCAGAGGCCGGACGCCTCGGACCGTAATAATCAGCCGCCCTGCCGGACGGCTCCCACTCCATGCCCCGCGCAGCCGTCATGCTCCGCCGACATAAATCCGCGCACACAGGTTCAGTCCCGTCCATCGTGTCAGGTAAGCAACTCCTGCGGCGACAACACGAACCCCTGCTGCTCTCTCGCGGTGGCGGGCGTTGTCAACCAGAAACCCGAAAGTCCTACCTATGATGTGGAACGTGCCCTTATCGTCGGCACGATTTACATTGAGCTTGACAAACCTTTTCTCGGGGAAGGAGGCTGCAGACGATGAACCAGCAGAATCAGCAGCTCACAAGATGCGCTCTCATGCGCAAGATAACGGAATATTTTTTCGCACTGTACGATTTATCGCTTTATCTTGACACTCATCCCGACGACTGCCATGCGCTTTCAAATTACCACAGCCTTAACGAGCAGTACAAAAAGTATTACGGCGAATATATCAAAGCCTACGGTCCTATTGCGTTTACCGACGTCAAGTCCGAGGATTACTGGACATGGGTTGCCGAAGAATGGCCTTGGGAAGGAGGAATGGCATAATGTGGGTATATGAAAAAAGACTTGAATTTCCCGTCAACATCAAAAATCCCGACCCGAAGGCTGCTATGATTATCATCAGCCAGTACGGAGGAGCGTTATGCCGTAAGGTATACGGCTACTTTTTCAGCGCCTCCGTATCAACCCAGAAGCTCACATGACCCGCCGCTCCTGTCCTTGCCTCGGTGTTGGTCATTCTGACTCGCCCGTTTACGATGTCAGAGGACCATACGTAATACAGTCCCGTACGGTTGCCGATGCTTTTTCCGGTTTCGCTATCATACACGGCGGCGTTTTTCAGCACATATGCCTGCCCGGCTTTTATAACCTGTGCTTCCTTGCCTTCTGTAAGCCCTACGTCCGCAATTTTTATCCAGCAGGTCACCTGCCCCGCCTTTCCTACTCTGTCAGCCGTATTTGTAATCCTTATACGTCCGTTTATAACCGTATTGTCCCAGAGAAAATATTTCCCCGTCTTTTTGTCATAAGCCGCCGCAACGCTTTCGGTTTTATAACAGGGCGTAGCGTCAAGCCTTATTTCCAGTCCCGTCCTTATTTCACCCTGGGACGGTTTTTCCTCCTCCTTGCTTGCAAACTCGGTTCCGCAGTATATAAAACCCTTAAACGGTCTTGTCGGAGCATAATAATATCCTGACGCCTTGGTTAATGTTTCCAGAAAAAACACGCTGCCGCCGTAGGCGCTGTTTGATGTGACGATGTCGCCGTTTGCCTTTATTTCCTCCACAACCGAAATATGCCCGGCACCGTTGTCCGTAACGCCAAAACAGCATACTGCGCCGAGCTTCGGTGTCTGACCTGTTTCAAGTCCCGCTGCCGCGGCTTTGCCGTACCACGTCCGCGCGTCTCCTCCGATAAGCCCTTCAAAGGTTCTTCCCGTCATTTCCATAAGCCTTCCGTATGTGTACGCAGTACAGTTCGGCATCATCAGTGTACGGTTTCCGTCTTTGTCCTTATACGCGTAAAACGGATTTTTATCGCTGTAATAATTTTTGTTGCTCCTGTCTGGCGCCGTAAATCTCGGAGTGAATAACTCCGCTTTATCCGTGCTGTTTTTGCTGACATTTGCTGCCATATAAGCTCTCCTTAATTATTATTTATGATTTGATTCGGATCCACCTGCGACCGAAGACCTTCAGGCAGACTCCCGATAAGTTTGATTTTGTTTAACGCCTTTGTTTTGGCGGCATAGGTTCCGGTCACACCCGTAACCTCCACCCAGACTATACCTATAATTACCATCAGATTGCCGATGTCGTAGCCCAGAGCGTCCCTGATTACTGCCCATACGGTGCATATAATCGCAACCATCACCGAAACAGCCACAACAATTTTGTTGAATTCCACTTTTTCCACCATATTTTTCCTCCTTTAACATTCTGCCGAACGGAACTTTCATTTAACTTTCCCGCGAGGCGCTGTGCGCCGAACGGGACTTTCATTTAATCTTGGTTTCCGATTTCCTTTCCTTCTCTGCTTCATATCCAAGCGCCGTAAGCGCCTGACGGTTAAGTCCCCTTGATATTCGGTCTCTGTCGTCCTCACAAAGTCCGCTCCATTCCTTTGTTTCGCCTTTTTCTATAACAAAAACTCTTACCGTCATACCAACACCTGCAGCCTCTGTTGATATATGCTATTCCTCAAAGCCCGTCCTTGACAACTTCTTTTTCTCCCCATAGAAGCAAACAAATATTTGCGGTTATTTTTACGGATTTACGAAAGTAAAATTTACGGGAGGCGATATTATGGCGGAAGATACCGTAAAAAAAAGAGCCTGCGCATATGTGCGCGTATCGACAGACAGGCAGGAGGAGCTTTCCCCGGACGCGCAAAAGCGACTCATATCGGATTACTGTAAAAAAAACAACATTCTTATAAAAGACGAGCATTTTTTTATCGAAAACGGAATCTCGGGCAAAAAAGCAGACAAGCGCCCTCTTTTTCAGCATATGATTGCGGCGGCAAAATCAAAGGAGCATCCCTTTGACATAATTCTGGTATGGAAATTCAGCCGCTTTGCCAGAAACCAGGAGGAATCTATAGTTTACAAAACCATGCTTCAAAGAGCGGGCGTTGAGGTCGTAAGCATATCGGAGCCGTCCGTAGACGGTCCGTTCGGCTCCCTGATAGAGCGCATAATTGAGTGGATGGACGAATACTACTCCATCCGTCTCTCCGGCGAGGTCATGCGCGGCATGACCGAAAAGGCTCTGCGAGGCGGCTACCAGTCCGCCATGCCCATGGGCTATAGAATGAACAAGGAAACGGGAATCCCCGAAATATACGAGCCAGAGGCGGAAATTATCCGGCTTATTTTCGACGGTTTCATAAACTCCGGCAAATCCTTCCTTGAAATCGCCAGAAGCATGAACGCTCTCGGCTTTCGCACACGCCGCGGCTCCCCCTTTGAGCGCCGCACGGTAATGTACATTTTGCAGAATCCCTTCTATTGCGGTCTGGTCCGCTGGAACCGCCAAAACCGTGAAAACCGCGCCATAAAGGAGCGTTCCGAATGGATTACGGCGCAGGGCGCGCACGAGCCCATCATCGACAAAGCCGACTTTGAGCGCGCGCAGAATTTAATTTCTTTGCGCGCGCGCCCCCGCAAATCCAGAGGCACGGCAGGAATCAAGCACTGGCTGTCCGGCATCGTAAAATGCTCCTCCTGCGGCAAATCCCTTATCGCCAACGCTGCGTGGAAGGGGCGTCCGGCAAGCTTTCAGTGCGGCGGCTACAACAAGGGACTCTGCCCGCAAAGCCATTTTGTCAGAACCGATGCTCTTGAGCAGGCGGTTTACGAGGGCTTCCGTCAGATTATTTCGTCCGAAAATATCATATTTGAGCCAAAACGCACCGCCCCGCGCCGCGACACAGGAGCTCTTGAAATCTTACTCTCCCAAATCAAAGCCAAGGAAGGGCGCATACGGCAGGCATACCTTAACGGAATCGACACTCTGGACGAATACGGCAAAAACAAAGCCCGGCTCTCAAAGGAGCGGGCCGAAGCTGAAAAGCTTCTGAACGGACAAAAAAACACCACCGACAATGACGTTCAAACAAAAATGCTTGCCAAGGTTCGCGGAGTTTATGAAATCATAACCGACGAATCACTTGACAAGCTTATTCGCTCCAATGCCGTACGCTCGGTGGTTGACCGCTGCGTATATGACAAGGAAAAGGATTCACTTGAAATATATTTTTATCTCAGTCCCTGATGTATACCTTACGGCACAACGGCGGACCTGACGGCGAAGCCGCCGCAAGTATGCGCTACCTTTCTCAGCGCTACTCGATGCCCGACAAAAGGGTGGCAGGGCTTCTTACGGATATCGGAACCGAAGAGTTGGCACATTTCGAGATTATCGGCGCAATGGTTCACCAGCTCACTCGTAACCTAACGCCGGATCAGATTGAGAAATCCGGTTTTGCCCCGTACTACACCGACCATACGCTCGGCGTATGGCCGCAGGCCGCAGGAGGTATCCCCTTCAACGCCTGTGAGTTCCAGGTGAAGGGCGATCCCATCTGCGACCTTACGGAAGACCTCGCAGCAGACGCTGCGAGCGCATAAAAGCAATCTAGCGGGGAAGCTCGATGCTGTTCTCGTGCGTGTTGGCATCGGCGTAAGAAAATACGTCGGAAGTTTCGTTCAATACGTCCTGTACATTAATGAAGCAGTCCAGAAGCTTCGGATTAAAGATGCCGCACTCACCGTCCATAATCATTTTTATAGCCACGTCAACAGCGTAGGGCGTCTTGTAAACACGCTTGCTTATAAGCGCGTCGTATACATCAACAATGGAAACTATCTGAGCCCAGATAGGAATCTCCTCTCCCCTAAGACCGTCCGGATAACCGTTTCCGTCATAGCGCTCATGGTGATAGCGGCATATATCATAGCAGTAACGGTAAAAATCGCTGTCATCCTGCTTGAACTTTTCAAGAATCTGGCAACCGTATGTAGTATGCTTCTTGATTACCTCAAACTCGGACGGCGTCAGCCTTGCGGGCTTTAAAAGTATACTGTCGGGAATCGCGATTTTTCCGATGTC
>JAAVHB010000055.1 GCA_014799955.1 Butyrivibrio sp.
GAGAGTATAAGGGACCGAACGCCTCGGATTTGTCCCTTAGATTATATACATCATACAAAGCCTGAAGCGCAAGTCTTTCGCCGACAGGTCCTTTATTTACGGGATGGATTTCATTAAACTGCCCGCAGTCGGGAATTACGGCGATTCCGGTGTGGGGGACGGTTTTGAAGGTGTTAAGCTGCGCCTCGCGGATAAGAGGCCAGTTTTTGAAATCCGGGTCTCCGCTGTAGCGGTGCATGGGAAGCTGGGTAATTATGAATTCAAGCCCGTCATCCTGCCAGTCCTGACGCCACAGCCTGATAAGAGCCGTCAGCAGCTTCTGATATACGCGCGGACGGAAATCGTCGTTTTCGCCCTGATAGTATATGAAACCGCGAAGAGTGTAAGGGCATATTTTTTTAATCATCTGCGCGTACTGACCGCACGGTCTGAACGGGTTAAAGCTGTTAATCGGGCCGGGCCATCTGCACTCGCCGCAGATTCTTAAGGCCTCGGACCATTCAGTCGCGGGATTTTCCTCATAAAGCTTTGCGCATTTCGCGTCCCATTCCGAATGATATTCGGCATATTCAAGGTAGTCCTTTTTTTGCTGTTCAAGGGAGATTCCGCGGTTGTTTTCGTCAAACTCATCAATGTAAATACGGATGTCGTCGTCGGAGGAAAGCGCCTCGCGGCTCATCCATACGCTTGCGGAGGTTCCGCCCCAGTTGCATCCGATAACTCCGACCGTTACGCCGAGCGCGGCTGAAATTTTTTCCGCGAAAATATATCCGACTGCCGACCATGTGCCGAAATGCTCACTGTCTGTAAGCTGCCATTCTGCTTTGTCCCAGTCTTCAAAATAAGCTTCGTTTTCAAAATCGTGCTTAGGAGTATAAAAAAATCTTACCTTGGAGCAGGGCGCGGACTGTATCTGCTCCCAGTCCGTACATCTGGAAAGCTCAAACTCCATATTGGACTGTCCGCCAGCGAGCCACACCTCGCCTATGGCGATATTTGTGAGAGTAACGCCCGATACGCCGTCCGAAGCGGTGAGGGTAAGTCCGTCCGCAGCCTGCATCGGCTCAAGCTCAAGGCTCCATTCTCCTGTGCTGTCCGATACGGTATCGGCGCTTATATCTCCGAGAGTCAGGGATATGTTGGAATCCGGCGAAGCGTTTCCCCAAATCTTTATTTTTTTGCCGCGCTGCAAAACCATATTGTCGGTAAAAACGGGCGCAAGTATTTTTTTGTTCATAAACTTTTCTCCGCAATAATTATTTTTTTAACTTTGCAAAAACTCCTTCAAGCTCGTCGATAACATTTTGGGCGGTGCCGTCGTCTAAGACATGGCTGTCCTTGATGCCGCTTACGGCATCTTTAAGCTGTTCCTGCTGCTCCTGTGTCATGGAGGCAGGCTTTATGCTGTCGTTTGAGCGGTAAATATCCGAAAATGCCGCCGCTATATTTGAGAAGATAACCGCCTCGTCCTCCGCCTGAGCGTCCGTCAGCGCGGACAGAACCTTATCCTTATCGTAATCGTAGGGGAGCTTTGCGCCTATTTCGTCAAGAGCCATGCCGACGCCGGAGTAAATTATATCGGGAATGATTTCTTTAAATTCGGGATTGCTGTTAAGCGAAATAAAAATTTCCTTGGCGTATTCCCTGTCGGCAAACGCGTTCAAAAGCTCCTTGGCGGAAATGTCGGCGTTCAGATCCTTGCTTTGAAGCAGCTTCATAAGCTCTGCGAACAGAGCGAAATCCTTTACCACATCCTCGGCGCTCCAACCGCTTATTTTTTCAAGAAGCTTGCGTACAAGAATACCCGCCCTGCCTTTGGGAATATTTATCCTGATACCCATGCAGGACTTGCCCTCAAGCCACTGTGACGCCATATAGGGTATGGCGGCTCCTATGGACGGGGCAAGAAGCGCGGAGCCGTTAAGCGCTCCGTCAATCTTAAGGAGCGAGCTTTCGGTTTCGTCAATATCAGTGCGTTCAAAGGAAAATATATCATAGGAATTGAAGGCGAATTCCGCCGCGTATCCGATTTCGTCCGACGGATTTATGCGTACGCCGTCGTTGTCAAAAACCGTGAGGGCATTGAAGAATACTTTCCCTCCGACAGCGGAAGCCGCCTTTACAACGGGATAATCCGCGATTTTCTGTATATCCTTTGCCGGTTCGGCGGAAGCGTATTTGTACGAGTCGATTCTGCCGCTGTCAAGTTTGGCGCAGAGAGCGGCAAGAGGGGAC
Organism: Butyrivibrio sp.; assembly: GCA_014799955.1. Lineage (GTDB taxonomy): Bacteria > Bacillota > Clostridia > Lachnospirales > Lachnospiraceae > Eshraghiella. The sequence continues at coordinate 2,236 of JAAVHB010000055.1, forward strand.
AAAAGAAGTATAAAGGTCATAACGCCCGAAATAACGCGCAGTATCGGTGAAAGCGTGCCGGACCCCTGAGCCTTGCCCTTGTCTTCGGGAAATTTTTTAATTATAACATTGACCGGTATTTTAAGCAGAAGAAAAACAGCCAGATAAAAAAGCATGAATGCCGCTACGCTTAAAATAACGCGCCCCGCCGTGAGATACCATACGGAAATTTCCGGCAGCTTAAGCATTTCCGCTGTGCCTGAGGACACGGAGGAAACGATTTTGCCGGATAATGCGGAGGCAGCTTTTTTGCCGAGCCATGCGGAAAAAAGCCTTGCAAGCCCCAGGGCGGACAAAGCCGCAAGCACGTTGGAGGCAAGGGAAAGCGCGGAGCGTTTCAGCCCTTTCTTTATTCCGATGATTACGCCGAATACGGCGATTGCAATTAAAATTAATGTGATAAATATATTGTATATGTTCATGGAAATAATTATAAGGCTAAAGAAAGCAATTCGCAAGGAAAATCTGCCGTCAATAATCGCGTTGCTTCATAAAAAACTCTTGACATTTAAAGAATGTGTGTTATATTACAAATAGAACAACAAACGAGAACCGTACCGATACCGGAGCGTTATTGCTTCGGAGTGGCGGAAAAGCCTGCGGAAGGAAGGGATTAAATATGAATATACAGAAATTTACACAGAATTCGGTTGAGGCGCTTGAGGACAGCCAGAAGCTTGCGTTTGAATACGGCAATCAGGAGGTTGACGAGGAGCATCTTCTGCGCGCGCTGCTTGATTTGGACGAGAGCCTGATAAGCGGGCTTTTGGTCAGGCTCGGAATTGCCGTGGAGGAGTTCGGGGCGGAGGTTGACGCGCTGCTTAACCGCAAGGTTAAGGTGTCGGGCGACGTGCAGCTTCATATAAGCCAGGCGCTCAACAAGGTTCTGCTTTGCGCCGAGGACGAGGCTAAGGTCATGGGCGATATGTACGTGTCCGTGGAACATATTTTTCTTACGATGATAAAATACCCCAATCAGGGAGTAAAGGAGCTTTTGGGACGCTATGGAATAACGAGAGAGAGCTTCCTCAAGGCTCTCAGCGAGGTCAGGGGCAGCAGGCAGGTGACCTCGGACAACCCCGAGGCTACTTACGATACCCTGAATAAATACGGAGTTGATTTGGTAAAGCGGGCGGGCGAGCAGAAGCTTGACCCCGTGATAGGAAGGGATTCCGAAATCCGCAACGTGATTCGTATTCTTTCAAGAAAAACAAAGAACAATCCTGTGCTTATCGGTGAGCCGGGCGTCGGAAAAACGGCGGTTGCCGAGGGGCTTGCGCAGAGAATCGTGCGCGGCGACGTGCCTGAGGGACTTAAGGACAAAACTATTTTTTCGCTGGACATGGGCGCGATGTTAGCGGGCGCGAAGTACAGGGGCGAGTTTGAGGAGAGGCTTAAGGCGGTGCTTGACGAGGTGCGAAAAAGCGACGGCAGGATAATTCTTTTTATCGACGAGCTTCACACAATAGTCGGAGCGGGCAAAACGGAGGGCTCGATGGATGCCGGAAATATGTTAAAGCCCATGCTCGCGAGAGGGGAGCTGCATTGCATCGGCGCAACAACGCTTGACGAATACCGCAAATATATAGAGAAGGACGCGGCGCTTGAAAGACGTTTTCAGCCCGTTACGGTTGACGAGCCGACGGTTGAGGACACGATTTCTATTCTCAGGGGTATAAAAGAAAGATACGAGGTTTTCCACGGCGTTAAGATTGCCGACAACGCGCTTGTAGCGGCGGCACAGCTGTCCCACCGCTATATTTCGGACAGATTTTTGCCGGATAAGGCGATAGACCTTGTGGACGAGGCGTGCGCCCTGATAAAAACAGAGCTTGACTCGATGCCCGCGGAGCTCGACGAGCTTTCGAGAAAGGTGATGCAGCTCGAAATCGAGGAGGCGGCTTTAAATAAAGAAACGGACGAGATAAGCAAAAAGCGTCTTTCGGAGCTTCGGTCGGAGCTTGCGGAGCTTAAGGACGAATTCAATACGAAGAAAACACAGTGGGACAACGAAAAATCCTCGGTCGATAATCTGAGCAGACTGCGCGAGGAGATTGAGGACGTCAATAACCGCATCCAGATGGCGAAACGGGAATATAATCTCGAAAAGGCGGCGGAGCTTCAGTACGGCAGGCTGCCCGCGCTTGAAAAGGAGCTTGCCGAGCAGGAGAGGATGGTCGGCGCAAAGGAGCTTTCGCTTGTACACGAATGTGTGAGCGACGAGGAAATTTCAAGGATTGTTTCAAGGTGGACGGGTATTCCGGTTACAAGGCTCAATGAGAGCGAGCGCAGCAAAATACTGAATCTTGCCGACGAGCTCCACACGAGGGTAATCGGACAGGACGAGGGAGTTATAAAGGTAACGGAGGCAATTATGCGTTCGCGCGCCGGAATTAAGGACCCTTCGCGTCCGATTGGCTCATTCCTCTTCCTCGGACCTACCGGTGTGGGAAAGACCGAGCTTGCCAAGACTCTTGCCAAAAGTCTTTTTGACGACGAAAACAATATGGTGCGAATCGACATGAGCGAGTACATGGAAAAATATTCCGTATCCAGGCTTATAGGAGCGCCTCCCGGATATGTGGGCTACGAGGAGGGCGGACAGCTTTCGGAGGCGGTAAGACGCAAGCCCTATTCGGTGGTTTTGTTTGACGAGATTGAAAAGGCGCACCCCGACGTGTTCAACGTGCTTTTGCAGGTGCTTGACGACGGAAGAATCACGGATTCACAGGGAAGAACCGTTGATTTCAAGAATACGATTATCATTCTGACCTCGAATCTCGGCTCAGGATATCTGCTTGACGGTATTGAGGCGGACGGAAATATAAGCGCAGAATGTGAGGAGCAGGTCATGACGGAATTAAGAAACAGCTTCCGTCCGGAATTTTTGAACAGGCTTGACGAGATAATTATGTTCAAGCCGCTGACGAGGGACAATATCGGGAAAATCATAGGACTTATGATAGGAGAATTAAACGGCAGGCTTGAGGCCAAGGAAATAAGAGTAAGGCTTACCGACGGTGCGGTTGAAAATATCGCCGCCTGCGGCTATGATCCGGTTTACGGAGCCCGCCCTCTTAAGCGTTACATTCAGAAAAGCGTCGAAACGCTCTGCGCAAGGCTTATTTTAGAGGGCGGAATAGGCTCCGGGGATACAATCCTTATAGACGTGAAAGACAAAGAGCTTTTTGCCGTCAGACAAACTGATTAGTGTCCGGATTGTATCTGTAGCTTAATGAACCGAGCTTTTCCGTAAGCGATGCCTTGCCGATTTCGTATTTGTCGCAGAAATCGTCAAGGCTTTCGCATTCGTCGCGAAGCTTGGTGTTGACATAGCTGAGCAGTATAAAAGGGTCTTCGGGAAGGGTCATGGCTTATCAACCTCCGTTTTTGTTATTTTTTATTTTAACATATTTATTTTAAGGTTGAAACTGTTTTTGTATTTTGGTACAATGTTTTTAATCAAATCAGAAGGACAGGATTATGACACAGAAGAAAACAAAGGCGGAAACGGCGCTTTTTGATATAATTATATACGCGATGATGATTGTGGCGGTGCTGTATGTTATTGTGCAGTCGGTGATGGGAAATAACAACAGGCTGCATTTCAAGCTGACGCTCGGACTGTGGATACTTGCGGCGGTTGTGGTCACGGATTTCATAGCGCCGTTTTTTCAGGGCAGATTTGACGGCTTAAGCCCCAAAGCATCGTATATGTACGGTGTTTACGCAGCCGCTGACGCGGCAATGTTTGTTTGCCTTTATATTTTCATAATAAACGTCGGACTTTCAAAGGAGCCGCTGCACTATGTTTTCCTGGGCGGCGCGGTGCTGCTTTTTGTCGGCAAAACCGTTGCTTACAAGGCTTTTGAAGGCGCGAAGCTGCGTCAGGACATTGAGAAGGAGAATATAAAGCCGGACACATGGGAATTTGAGCAGGGTGAAAACAGCACGGACGATATTTTTGTGGATACGCTTGATGAAGACGACGATATTCAGGTTTTGATTTACAGGGACAAAAAATAGTAAAAATGCGGAAATGCCTGCATATATATTACCAAACGGTGATATATGTGCAGGTGTTTTTTATGTGGGGAAAACGATTGTGCGCCGTCATAATGACCGGTCTGGCTTGTCTTTTGTATGTCGTATACATTCAAACCGAGCCCTCCAAGGGCGACGGAGTACAGCTTGTTGACGGACAGCGTTTTTATGAAAAGACGGTTGCGATAACCTTTGATGACGGTCCGAGGGCGGGCTGTACGAAAAGACTTTTAGACGGGCTTAAGGAGCGGGGCATACGGGCGACCTTTTTTCTTGTGGGTCAAAATATACCCGGAAATGAGGAGCTTGTACGCCAGATGAAAAAGGACGGGCATGTAATCGGCAATCATACATATTCGCATGTCGAGCTGGGCAAATTATCCCATGAGGCGGCAATGAACGAGATTAACAAGACAAATGTCCTGATTGAGGAGATTACGGGCGAGCCCGTTGTCTATATAAGACCTCCATGCGGCTCGTGGAAGGACGGTATGATTTTTGAGGTCGATATGACGCCGGTGTTCTGGAGCGTTGACCCGAAGGACTGGTGCACCGAAGATTCGGCGGCGGTTGTCAAGCGCGTGGTAAGCAACGTGAACGACGGCGATATTATCCTGTTCCATGACATTTACGATTCGTCGGTGACCGCCGCTCTGGAGGTAATAGACCGCCTGAAGGCTCAGGGTTATGTGTTTGTCACGATTGACGAAATTCTTATAGAGTAGGTTATTGCAATTTAATACGGGCTCGTGTATACTTTACATATCACCAAAACGGGCGTCGCCCGTAATTCTATTTTTCAGTAAGGTCTTTATATCCTTGTCAGGATGGACAATACCGGAAACGACGGCGGGGATATGGGATAAACAGTTATTCGCGTATCCTCATAACAATTTAAGGAGGAATGCGAATGAGCAAAAAACAGAATAAGCTCTTTGATGAGCTTACCATTGCCGATGATTTCATGTTCGGGGTCGTTATGCGTAATCCGGAACTTTGCAAACCGTTGGTGGAGATGCTTCTGGGAATCAGAATTGAGCATATTGAGTATCAGGAAACACAGAAAATAATTGATTTGACGGCAGACAGCAAAAGTGTCAGGCTTGATGTCTATGTAGAGGACGAAAAACATTCCGTGTACGATATCGAGATGCAGACAAGCAATAAAAGAAATCTGCCAAAGCGAAGCCGTTACTATCAGGGCATGATTGATTTGAATCTGATTGATAAAGGGGCGGATTATGAGGAACTTAACAAAAGCTTTGTGATTTTCATATGCACATTTGATTTGTTCGGAGAGGGACGGCATATATACACATTTGAGAACCGATGCGCGCAAAATACAGGGCTTCTGCTTAATGACGGCGCAATAAAGGTTTTTGTCAATACGAAGGGTAAAGGCGGCGACGTCGACGTAAAACTGGAAAGGCTTCTTAAATACATAGACGCGGGAATTCCGTCGGATGAGTATACCGAAAAACTGGACAAATGTGTCCGAAGGATCCGCGGCAACGAGAAATGGAGGCGGGATTATATGACTTTATATATGAGAGAAAGAGAAATATTCAAGGAAGCAAGGGAAGAAGGATATGCAGAGGGAAGAGAGCAGGGGTTAGAAGACGGCTTAAAACAGGGATTAGAAGATGGCTTGAAACAGGGGTTAGAAAACGGCTTGAAACAGGGGCTGGAAGACGGCATGGAACGTGGACTGGAAAACGGACGCAGGCAGGGAGAGGAACGTCTCGCGAGGCTGATCGGGCATCTGAATGCCGACGGCAGAGGCGGTGATATTGCAAAAGCCTGTACGGATTCGGATTACAGAAATAAGCTTTATGAAGAGTACGGATTACAGATATGAGGTCGGTCGGATAAGCTATGGATTTATTTGAGTACATGAGAGAAAACAATATGAAAAAGGATTCGCCGCTGGCATCAAGAATGCGCCCTGCCACTTTGGACGAGGTGGCGGGGCAGCGGCATATTATAGGGCGCGACAGGCTGCTTTATCGGGCGATTAAGGCTGACAGGCTCAGCTCCGTCATTTTTTACGGACCTCCGGGCACGGGCAAAACAACGCTTGCCAAAGTTATCGCCAATACCACGAGCGCGGAGTTCTGTCAGATTAACGCCACGTCCGCCGGAAAAAAGGATATGGAGGAGGTTGTGGCTTCCGCGAAGGACAGAGTGGCGGTTGGGCGCAAGACCATTCTTTTTGTGGACGAGATTCACCGTTTTAACAAGGGACAGCAGGATTATCTTCTTCCTTTTGTGGAGGACGGGACGCTTATACTCATAGGGGCGACCACGGAGAATCCGTATTTCGAGGTGAACGGGGCGCTCATATCAAGGTCGGTTGTCTTTGAACTGAAACCTCTTGAAAAGGAGGATATCCTTCGGATAATCAAAAAAGCGGTGTATGATTCCGAAAAGGGCATGGGCAGCTATAATGCCGTAATCGACGACGATGCCGCCGACTTTCTGGCAGACATGGCAAACGGTGACGCGCGCCAGGCGCTCAACGCAGTTGAGCTTGGCGTTATGTCAACGGAGGCCGGGGAGGACGGAAAGATTCATATAACGCTTGATGTTGCGGCGGAATGCATACAGAAGCGGGTTATCGGATACGACAAGTCGGGAGATAACCATTACGATACGGTTTCCGCGTTTATCAAGAGCATGAGGGGCTCAGACCCTGACGCGGCGCTCTATTATCTTGCCAGAATGCTTTATGCGGGAGAGGACCCGAAATTCATAGCGCGCAGGATTATGATATGCGCAAGCGAGGACGTGGGAAACGCAGACCCCAATGCGTTAAACGTTGCGGTGTCGGCTTCGCTTGCAGCGGAACGCATAGGAATGCCGGAGGCACAGATTATTCTGGCTCACGCCTGTACATATGTGGCGCAGGCACCCAAAAGCAACTCCGCGTCGGAGGGAATCGCCAAGGCTATGGAGTATGTGAAAAACAACCCCGCCTACGGTGTACCCGCATATCTTAAGGACGCGCATTACAAAGGCGCGGCAAAGCTTGGACGGGGACTTGATTATAAATACGCGCATGATTACCCCAACCATTACGTAAATCAGCGTTATCTGCCAGAGGAAGCGGAGGGAGTACGCTTCTATAATTCCTCGGGAATGGGCTATGAGTGCGTGTTGGACGAGCACATGAACCGCATAAGGGAAAAGGACAGTGAGGGCAGAGGATAATTTTGTCAAAATAACGGCATACTTTCTTGCAGAAAAGCGGAGTTTTGTGTATAATTATATATTAAGCAAATGTGCGCCGGGAGCGTAATTCGGCTTGAATTTTATACAGGGTGAACGGATGAAGGAACAGATTAACAGATATGCCAGAGGAGTGTTTGAGTATGAGCCTCCGGTAATCGAAGCAAAAGACAGCTCAATATACGCGGTTATAGATAAAAACAGGGCTTATACGGGACATATCGCCTTTGCCGGTCAGAACGGGAAAAAGCTTAAGGGTATAGTTTATACCGATAATGATAAGGTGGTGCTTAAGGAAAATTCCTTTTCGGGAGACCGGATTTCGATAGAATATTCCGTAAAATGCGGCGGAGCCATGAACGGTGACGTTATTGACGGCGTTTTCAATATCGTCAGCAACGGGGGAGAACTGGCGGTACCGTATTCGTTCAGGGTTGAGGCGGGCTCGCACGATACGTCCGTCGGGACGGTGCGCAATCTTTTTGATTTCGCAAGTCTTGCGCAGTCCGATGCGGAGGAGGCGGTGAGCCTTTTCGAGGCGGAGGATTTTGAAGATGTGTATATCGGCGACGATATGACGCTCAGATGTATATACGAGGGACTTTCAAAGGGCAGGGATTCCATGGTCAATATGGAGGAATTCCTTATTGCCGTACATAAAAAGAACCCGATTAACATAACGCTTCCCGTCAGCTCGGCGATGTTTGAGAACGTGAACGAGAAATTCAAGGAGATTATTACCGTTGAGCGCGACTCGTGGGGCTTTACGGATGTGAGGGTGTCAACGGACGCGCCCTTTATTTTGCTTGAGCGCAATGTAATAGGCGCGGAGCTTTTCGCGGGCAACAAATACGATTTTGCGTATATTGTGGACGACGCGATGCTGCATGACGGAATGAATTACGGTGAGATTGTTTTTGAAACTCCCGCCAGAAAAGCGGCGTTCTCTATAAGGATAAGCAAAAATATGTCGTCGGAAGAGGCGAAAGCCAAGAGCGAGATAAGACGCATGAACTGCGAGCTTATGAAGCTTTACATAAGTTTTCGCACCCACAAAATAAATGTTTCGGACTGGATGCGGGAATCCCTCATAGTACTCGAAAAGCTGAGGGAGCTTGACGATTCCTCGCCGTTTTACAGGCTTGCGCTTGCGCAGATATACATATCCGGTAAAAACGACGTCAAGGCGAAGGAGCTTATCGAAAACGTAAAGGACGAGATTCTGGCGGACAGTCCGTCCAAATATCCCGTTTACAGCTATTTTATGTACATAAACTCTCTTTATATGAAGGACAGGGCGTACTCCCGCAAATCGGCGGCGGCAGTCAGGGAATGCTACAGGGAAAACGAGGACTGGCGGATTCTGTGGGCGCTGCTTTTTATGGACGAGGAGCTTGAGAGCAATAAAAGCCTTAAGCTGCTGCGCATAAAGGAGCAGTTTAACAAAGGCTGCAGCAGTCCCGCGCTTTACATAGAGGCGTGCAATATACTGAACGAGCAGCCGGTGCTTTTAAGGGTGCTCAATTCCTTTGAAGTGAACGTGCTGTTTTTCGGCGCCAGACACGGGATTCTGGACAAGCAGCTGTGCGAACGCGCGGCGGGAATGCTTGTCAATGTAAAAAACGGAACCAGAGCGCATATAAGGCTGCTTACGGAATTTTACAAAATGAGCAGCAACAGTATCATTCTTGAAAGCCTGTGCAAGCTTCTTATAAGGAGCAACTGCGTCGGTGAAAAATACCTTGAATATTATGAGCGCGGAATCGAGGCGGAGCTTAGGATAACCAAGCTCTTTGAATATTACGTTATGTCAAGGCGGATGGACGATATGAGTCCGCTGCCCAAAATGCTTCTGATGTATTTCGGCTACAATAACAGCCTTGACTACAGGCACAAGGCGTATCTTTTCGTAAATATTATTTATAATAAGTCGGACAGCCTTCAGGTGTACAGCAGCTACTATCCGCAGATGGAGCTTTTTGTACGGGAACAGCTTCTTATGGGACATATCAACGAGCAGCTCGCGTACCTGTACCGGAATATTGTTACAGCCGATATGGTAACGGCCGAAAACGCCGAGCCGGTGTCCGAAATTTATTTTACATACAGAGTGCACTGCGCGGCTCCCGGCATCAGGAGTGTTATCGTAAGGCACAGGGAGAGTAACAGCGAGAAGGAATATCCGCTTAACGCATCGGAGGCGTATGTCAGAATATATACGGATAAGGCGCTGATTATGTTTGCCGGAGCCGACGGAAACAGATACTGCTCGGGAGTGGATTACAGCGTGACAAGGCTTCTGGACGACGATGCGGTAATAAGAAAGTGCCTTAAGGAAAATCCCGCGCTGATTCACATAAAACTCGCGGATTGTGAGAAATATATCCGTAATCAGAAAAAGACTGTTGAAGCGGTTGAGAATATGATAATAATGTCGAAGCTGCCGGAAATGAGCAGATATTACAGACGTAAGCTTGTGTCGGCGGTAATCGAGTATTTTTACGACAGCTATGACGAGGAGGGCTTTGAAGGCTTCATCGCGAACGTGGACGTTGAGGCGCTTGATGAAAAGGATATATCAAAGGTTGCTGAGATATATATAATTCAGGGAAAATATCAGACGGCTTACGGACTTATCACGGCAAATTCCGCGATGCAGATAATGCCCAAACGCCTTACAAAGCTTGTTTCAAGGCTTATAGACGAGCAGGGCGGCGAGTATCAGGGCGAGCTTGTAAGAATGTGCCATATATGCTTTGCCAAGGGGAAATACGACGAAAACGTGCTGAGATATCTTGTCTGCAATTACAACGGAACGGTATCCGAGATGGTAAGCCTCTGGAGAGCGGCGTCCGAGTCGGGGCTTGACGCATATGAGCTTGAGGAAAGAATTATCGCGCAGATGCTGTTTACCCGTTCCTGTCCGGATGAAATTTATGATATTTTTGAGGCTTATTACTCAAAGGGACCGAGCGAACGTATTGTGGAGGCTTACCTTGCCTACCACTCGTATCTTTATTTTGTCAGGGAAAAAGAAGTTGCAGGGCAGATTTTTGAAATGATAGAGGTAACTCTTGAGGGTGAAAAAACGCTTGCGCCCGTGTGCAAGCTTGCCCTCATCAGATATTATTCCGGCATGGAGGAGCTGACGGAGTTTCGCAGAAGTCTCGCGCAGGATATTATTCAGGAGATGGTGCGCAGGGGCTATGTATTTCCGTTTTACGCGAGGCTTGCGGGGAAAATAAGGCTTCCGTTTGACGTGTTGGACAAAACAATGGTGGAGTACCGCACGAACCCTTTGAATAAGGTGGTAATCCATTATGTATACGAGGACGGCGAGCGCCGCAAAAGCTATGTCGCCGAAGACATGAAAAACGTATACGAAGGCATTTTTGTAAAAAGCTTCGTTGTGTTTTACGGAGAGAGCATACAGTATTATATATCCGAAGAGGACGAAAACGGTGAAAAGCTCACAAAAGAGCGCAGTGTCGTAAATCACGGCATAAGTCCCGGTAAATCCGAGGGAAGATACGAGGCGATAAACGATATTATCGCGAGCCATGACGCGCATGACGGAGAAACCTTCCGCAAGCTTGTGCACACCTACGCGGTTACGGAGTGCGTCGCCGGACAGCTTTTTAAGCCGCTTTGACCGCGCCGAAAGGAATTTGTATGGATACAAGAGAAAAGCTTTTATGCGTGGGGATAGATTTGTGCAGCGATTATTCCCAAGTAAGTATATACAGTTACGGAGCCAAGGAACCGGCTTCGGTGGATTTTGCGGGGGCGGAAAACAAATACCGCGTCCCCACTACGGTCAGCAAGATGCTCGGTAAGGACGAGTGGTTTGCCGGAGACGAGGCAATCGGCAGCATGAAGATCGGCGAGGCGGTTGCCGTGAAGGACATACTGAAAAAAGCCGCCGACAAAAATCCGGTACGTGTTGACGATATAGCCGTTATGCCGATTGAGCTGCTTTCGGTATATTTTGACTATCTTTTAAAGACCGCAAAGAACGCGGCAAATACCGAGGAGATAGGAGCGGTATGCGTCACCCTGGAGGATTTCAATATTTCCGTTCTTAACGTCGCGGTGAAGGCGATGGAGAAGCTCGGAATCGGAAGGGACAGGCTTACGTTTGCGAGCCATGACGAGAGCTTTGTGTACTATGCGCTCAGCCAGAAACAGGAGCTTTGGAATAACGATGTGTTTCTGTTTGATTACGGACGGGGAGGTCTCACTGCCAGACGGCTTTATATAGGCAATGAGCGCGGCGTAAGAATCGCCATGATTCATACGGACGGCTTTACGGAGGAGGTTCCGTTTGAGCTTTGTGAAAACAGTATTTCCACGGAATATCTGGATAACAGGCTCAGGGATATCGCGGTTAAGCTTCTTGAAAGAAAGAGCGTTTCGACAGTTTATCTGACCGGAGAGGCGTTCAGGGAGGACTTGAATCTTCCGGGCTTTATAAAATATATATGTGACAGGCGGCGTGTTTTTGCCGGAAACAACCTGTACTGCAAGGGCGCCTGCTATCAGGCGATTGAGCTTGCGGGCGGAGCCGGACCTGACGTTATGCTTGCCTGCCCTCAGCGTATAACCACCGGAATTGAGATGAAGATTTCGGACAGGGGACGGGATAAAATACTCCGTATGGTAAAGCCGGGGATAAACTGGTTTGAGGCGGAATGCGAGTTTGATTTTATCGTGGACGGTACAGAGGAACTGGAAATATTTCTTTCGCCCTTGGACTCAAGGGAAAAACAGCTTGTCAGAGTGCCTCTTACGGATTTTCCGAAAAGACCGAGGAAGGCAACAAGAATTACGGTGTCCTTTTCCTTTACAAGCGATTCAAGATGTCATATGATGGTTAAGGACCGGGGCTTCGGCGAATTTTATGCGAGCAGCGGACGTGTGATTAACGAAGAACTTTTATTGTAGGCGAGGACGGTTTAATGGCGGGACTTATTTTATGCCGCAGCAAACGCTCCGAAAGGCCGTATTATATAAGCAATATGGCGATTAACATATACTCTGCGGAGGAGCTTTGCTACTATATTTACAACAATATATATCTTGTCGGAACGGACCTTTTTGACGGCGGGCTTATTGATTATATCGACAGGGAGCTTAAAGAGCCGGAGCTTGCGGGACAGTTGGAGTTTCTTGTTTCGCAGAACGCCGGGCTTTCGGAGCTTGTCATAACCGTGCTGAGGCATGTTGATTATTACAGCGAAGCCGAGATTGATACAATAAGGGACGTAATAGACAGGCTTGATACGCAGAACGTGTCGGAAAGGCTTAAGGCTCGGGCGGATAATTTTCTTGCGAACAAACGCTACAACAGCGCAATCCATAATTATGAGGCGATTGTTTACGGAAAAAGGGACAGCATGTTAGACGATATGTTTTACGGAAACGTCTGGCATAATATGGGTGCGGCGTACGCCGGAATGTTCGTGTTTTACGAGGCGGCGAAATGCTTTTCAGAGGCGTACCGCTTAAACGGCAACGACGAGTCCTACAAGGCGGCGCTGGCGGCGGCGTACCTTGAGAAGGGCACGGGGCTCGAGGACGAAGAGGATGAGCTTATGTATGTGACCTGCCGCGAGATAGAGACTCTCATGGACCACGCGCCGGAGGAACCCGAGTACGCGCAGCTAAAAAAAGCGTTTATCCTGAAGGTAAACGGGCAGACGGCAGAGTATTACAGTGCTCTGGAGGAAATAATCGGAGAATGGAAAAGCAGTTACAGAAATTATATCAAATAGTAAGGAACGGATATGGGGCTTTTTAAGAAGAAAAACAAAAAGCAGAATGAAGAATTGGTATATATTGATTCGGAGCTTGACATAGAAGCGGAGTTCAGAAAGCGCAGGGGACAGGATAAAGGCGATAAGGAATTCCGCGATATTGAGGGGCTTCAGTTTGTACGTACCCAATGCCAGCTGATTACAGAGTCATCGGGCTATATCAATGAGCTTAAGATGGAGTACGATGCGGTTACGGCTTATTTATCCGATATACAGATAATCGAGTCACAGAGCGAAACCAACCGCAAAAAGCTGAAGATGACGGCGCAGGAGGTTCTCTCACTCAGGCAGAGAAGGGACAGCCTGCAGAAGGAAAAGCCGAAGCTTAAGTCTTCGCAGTACGCCATGTTTGACAAATACGCCAAGGATTTTCCAAAGGCGCTTTCGGATATGCAGAACGACGAGAAATACTGCAGCGCGGTAAAGCACGATTTGCGTGTGCTTGAAGCGGAGAAAATGGCGCTCAGGGAGGAAATCGACAATTCGGGAATGCGGCGCACAAACATCAAAAATATATCGATTATTTCGCTACTCGGGATAATTGCCGTTTTCATTATATTTTTCGTGTCGGGACAGCTTGGGGATAGGAACGGAATGATGCTTTTTATGGTGGTTTTGCTGCTTGCCGCGATTTATGTGCTGCTGATATTTTTCATGCAGAGGCGAACGATGTACAGGCACAAGCTTGCCGAAAAAAAGCTCGCCCGCGCGATAACGCTTCTTAACAAAACCAAAATAAAATATGTGAATATCGTAAACAGCGTGGAATATAAGCAGGAAAAATACGGCGTTAAGAATTCATACGAGTTAAGCCGTATTTATGAGATTTATCTTGACGAGCAAAAAAAGTCCGAGCGTTTCAGAAGCTTCGGAGTGGAGCTTGAGGACGCGCACGGACGTCTGACAGAGCTTGTGTCGGGAATAGGACTTTACGACGCTTCCGTATGGAACAGCCAGATAGAGGCGCTTATAGAGCCGAAGGCCATGAAGACGCTGCGAACTTCCCTTAACGCGAGGAGACAGAAGCTTCGTGACCGAATGGAATACAACGCCGAAAGGATTGAGGAATCCAAAAAGAGCATTATGGATTACCTTAAAAAGCATCCGGATAAGGCGGATTCGGTTATGGAAATCGTTGATGGTTATGATGCTGTTCAGTAAGAGCGGTATATGAGATAAATAAAATGAGGAGGAAATTTTATGAAAAAAAGAAACAGAAAAATATTACAAAGAGTAATGGCGGCACTGCTGTCGGCGCTGTTGGTAATGGGAACGGCACAGACCGCAAGTGCGTCGGAAACACGTGATAACATAAATCCCGGTGACGCGCAGCCGTACGATGAGGAAGAGGAAGAGTATCTCATCGCCTTCGGAAATGACTGGGAGCTGAACGAATTCGGAAAGCTGACGATTAAATCGGATGCCGGGGTGGAAGCTTTAAAGAATGATGGAAATTTTTATCATTACAGCCGCGTAAAATCCGTAGAGCTGCAAGACGGCGTTACAAGTATAGCGGAGATGATGTTTATCGCATTCGAAAATATGACAGATATAACGATACCGTCCAGTGTGACAAGCATAGGGGAGGAAGCGTTTGAATATTGCAGAAGCCTGAAGGAGATAACGATACCGTCCGGTGTGACAAGCATGGGAGCGTATATGTTTGACGGCTGCGAAAGCC
>JAAVHB010000056.1 GCA_014799955.1 Butyrivibrio sp.
CGTGGCGCATTTTGTGATAAAAGGAAAGTCCGCTTTTCGCAAAAAAATCAAGGCTGGCGGAAAGGATTTTACGGTAATCCGCATCAACAATACGGCATTCATGCACTGCCGTTATATCGTAAAAGCTGCCCTTTTTGTGCATTCCGAGCGAAAGAGGTCCGTCCTTATACTCGTCGCCGAAGGAAAATTCCATTTTGTTGCGGTAGCCCTGCCATACGGGGCTGCCGATTATCCCCTCAAACTCGTAATCGCTGCACACCGCATCAAGCAGTTCCTTCACCTGAGCCGACTTGAGAGCGAGCTGGTTACGATAGGAAAGATTCTGGTAGGCGCAGCCTCCGCATACCCCGAAATGCGGACAGCTACCGTCGGCGTCCTCTAGGCTTGATTTTGCAAGCACCTCAACAAGGCGGCCCTCAAAATTTCCGCCGCGCTTTTTGGCGACCGAAAAGCTCACCCTCTGACCGGGGATTACGTCCTTGACGATTGCCGTGCCCTCATCGGATTCGACTATTCCCTTATTCGGAAATTTCAGTTTTGTCACGGTTCCCGTGTATATCTGTCCTTTTTTCATAAAATATATAAACCGCCGCAAATCCGGAAGCGCTCCGACTTGTACGACGGTCATTCTCCTTAATTATTTCTTTTTTCTGCGTATAAAAAGCGAAAGCACGCTCACCAACATTCCTCCGAAAATCAATACGCCGTATATCACCCACTCGTAGGAGGCGATATCCTTTTCAATGATTATTGTCGTGTTCACAAGTATGACCGCAACGACCAGAACGGCTCCCAAGCCCGCAACTATTCCCGAAATTTTAAGATGCGGTTTGACCGCGAGCAGGACTATTCCCGCTGCCAAAGGCAGCAGCACAAGTAATATTTTCCACCAGTTCCAAACTCCGTCGTATTCCAAAAAAGCCGAACTCACTCTGGTTTTTGACATAAAAAGAGCCACACCGACTACAATCATAAGCAATCCGGCGACAACCCGAATCAGCTCATTCCTCGCTCTTCTGTTCATAAAATTCCCCCGTACCTTAAAACAGAGGAGATTACAGCCGTAATCCCCTCCATTACAAACTCAGTAAAAAATCAGACTATTCTTCATCGTACGCTGCGTCGTCATCGAAATCATCCTCAAAATCGTCCTCATAGTCCTCAAGATAATCGGGTTTGAAATATTTGTAAAGAGCATATGCCACAGCGGCAACAGCGGCAATCACGCCTATGATGGCAAAAATCTTAAGCGCCTTGTTCTTGGTCTTCTTTTCCTCGACTATCTCCACAACCTCAACAGGCTCATGCTTGAAGCAGTCGCACCATTTACATTTGCCGTCCGAAATGATATCGCTGAATTTTTTCATACTAATTCCACCTTTCCGCGCATCTAATGCGTCTAACGATTGTCTTTATTGATATGATAACACAAAAGCTTAAATTTTACCATATAAAAATATGTTAAATCCTCATTAATTTTGCAAAAGACGCGAACATCTTTTTTACTCCCGCCGTGTCGAATTCCACCGTGACCTCGTAGTCGCGCCCTCCGGTTTTTATGTCGGTTACCGTTCCCTCGCCGAACTTCATATGCTTCACCCGGTCGCCCACGCCGTAGCCCGGTCCGTCCTCAGACACGGACATTGTTTTTTTGTCAAAAATACCGGACGATACAGCCTCCTTCTGAAAGGATGTAAAGGCAATCTGCCCCGGTTTTCTCGGAGGCATACTGAAATAATCGTTCCCGCGCGCAGCCTTCCTTGAAGCCGTCTGAGCCGAGGATACAAGATAATCCTTAGGTATCTCGTCGGTAAAACGGGATGCCCTGTTCATCTGCGTTTCGCCCCGTATCATGCGCATTCTGGCCGCGCTTAAAACAAGACGCGATTTTGCTCTCGTTATTCCGACATAGCAAAGCCTTCGCTCCTCCTCAAGGTCGGATATGTCGCCCGACGAAATCGACATATAGCTCGGAAAAAGCCCGTCCTCCATTCCCGCCATATACACGATTGGAAATTCCAGTCCCTTAGCGCTGTGCAGCGTCATAAGCGACACGGTATTGTTGTTTTCGTCAAGGCTGTCAATGTCCGCCACGAGCGCGACCTCCTCAAGAAAGCCCGAGAGCGTAGGCTCATCGACGCTCTCCTCATAGGAAACCGCCTTTGAAATAAGTTCGTCTATATTCTGACTGCGCTCCTCCACCGCCTCGGGCGTGTCGTTGTCAGCCAGATAATCCATGTATCCGGTCTGCCCGATAATCTCCTCAATAAGCTCCTTGAGCGAATAATCACTAAGCCCGGCGCGCAGTCCCTCTATAAGCTCAACAAAGGGAGCCGCCTTTGCCGCTGCCTTTCCGATTGACGGAATCTCCTTTGCGGTCCTCAATGCGTCATAAAAGCTGATTTCACGGTCATACGCATAGCCCTGAATTCTGTCCATGGACGTTGTTCCGATTCCTCTTTTGGGCACGTTTAAAATTCTGCGCACCGCCAAATCGTCTCCGGCGTTGTCAATGGTTTTAAGATACGCGAGTATGTCCTTTATTTCCTTGCGCGAGTAGAAATTAATGCCACCGTATATCCTGTACGGAATATTGTACTCCAGAAGCTTTTCCTCTAGTGTTCTTGACTGGGCGTTGGTTCTGTACAAAACGGCGCATTCATTGTAGTTAAAGCCCTCGGAAATCCTTTCGTTAATGTCTATGGCGATTCCCTCCGCCTCCTGATAGCCGTTTTCATACACATTGAAAAGAATCTTGTCGCCGCTGCCCGAATCCGTCCAGAGGCTCTTGTCCTTGCGTCCAAGATTGTTGCGGATAACCGCATTTGCCGCGTCAAGAATATTCTGCGTGGAGCGGTAATTCTGCTCCAGCTTTACTACAGTCACATCGTTGAAGTATTCCTCAAAATTCAGGATATTCATGATGTTTGCGCCCCTGAATTTATAAATCGACTGGTCGTCGTCCCCGACTACGCAGAGATTTT
Source organism: Butyrivibrio sp. (assembly GCA_014799955.1). Taxonomy (GTDB): domain Bacteria; phylum Bacillota; class Clostridia; order Lachnospirales; family Lachnospiraceae; genus Eshraghiella. Next base: position 2,985 of record JAAVHB010000056.1, read on the forward strand.
CGGTTTTGCGCGCCAGAAGATATATAAGCCTGAACTGAGCCGTGTTGGTATCCTGATACTCGTCCACCATTATATATTTGAAACGCTCCTGATAATACTCGAGAACGTCGCTGTTTTTTTCAAAAAGCTCCACCGTGAGATTGATTATATCGTCAAAATCTACGGCGTTGTTTTTTTTGAGCTGCTCCTGATACTCCCTGTAAACCTCGGCGACACGCATTTTATTGTAATTGCCCGAGGCGCTCTGATATAGGTCGTCCGGTGTCAGCAGCTCGTCCTTTGCCGCAGAAATCTGCGACAGCAGAGCCTTTTCCTTGTAGACTTTGGGATCCACCTCAAGGCGCTTGCACACATCCTTCATAACGGATTTCTGGTCGTCCGTATCATATATTGAAAAATTATTGCCGTATCCGAGACGGTCTATGTATCTTCTGAGGATTCTCACGCACGCCGAATGAAAGGTCATAATCCACGCCGCGTCAGCCCCGAAGCCGACCAGATTGTCCACGCGCTCACGCATCTCCTTCGCCGCCTTGTTCGTGAAGGTTATCGCAAGAATATTATATGAATTTACATTGCAGTCATCTATAAGGTGGGCAATCCTGTGCGTTATGACGCTGGTCTTGCCGCTGCCCGCTCCCGCAAGTATGAGCACGGGTCCTTCCGTCGCGAAAACCGCCTGACGCTGCGGCTCATTTAGTCTGTCGTAAATACTCATAAACTTCCTCCGGGTAACTGAAATTGGCGATACGAAAATCCGTGATTGTGATTCCGTCCTTGAACATCTGCATGTCAAGGTCCTGCTTTACGCCCTTTGCTATCTCCTCGGCGTTCTGCTGAAGATTAAAAATATCGCCGCCGGACTGACCTATCCATTTCATAAGCGGCTGCCCGAGCGCCGAAATCACCCTGTCCCTTATATCGTCAATCGTATAAACGTCTTTTATACCCGCAATTTTATCAATTATAGCCACATAGTCGGACACCTTACAGTTAAAGGTTCCGAAGGCGCGTATTGCAAGCCCCGCCGGAAAAGCTTCGGACGGAATCATGACCGGACTTTTTGTCCCCCATTTTACGGTAAATTCCCTAGTATTGACAAAAAGCACCTCCGCGCGCATCTCATTTTTAAAGCCGAACTTGAAACCCTTTAAGCTAGAAAGAAACGGGATTATCTGTGATTCTATATCATAGCGTCCCTCGTCCTCGAAAATTCCCTCAATTCTGCCGTCACACATAAATATGGCGTCCTGCCCCGGTCTTATTATAAGAGTGCTGCCCTTTTTTATCTGATTGTTATTCCATTTCCAGAAAATAACGTCGTCCCTGTATTCCTCCCACTCAACCACATTGGACATCTGTCTGCCGAAAAATCCCATATCTAAAAATCCTTCCCGTAGTATTAAAGAGGGCGTCCTTCGGACACCCTCCAAACAGCCTGATTACATTCCCATTTTAGCCTTGATTGCCGCAAGCTCGTCGTCAACCTCCGGCGCCGATACTTTGTATTTTTCTTCAAGGTCCTCAACCGTGGTTTCAAGTCCCGAGGAATTCAACTCCGCCATGGCGTTTGCCTCGTCGAGCATTCTGTCCGCCTTTGCCTCCATTTTGCTGAAAGCCGAAAGATTTTCCTGCGCTCCCGTCATGTTCGCGCCAATCTTATTGACTGTCTGCTGCGCCTTGGCAACCTTTATTTTAGCCTTAATCGTGTCGCGCCTTGCGCTGAGCTCGTTAATATCGTTGACAAGCTTGTCATGCATCTGCCTCATCTTGCTGGCGTTATCCGCCGCAAGCGTATATGCCTGCTGCAATGCCTGCTGCTTTGTGACCAGGGTCTGCTTCTTGGAAAGGAACTGTCTTGCGTCGTCGTCATTGCCCGCAACAACCGCCTTCTCCGCATACGCCTGAAGCTTGTTTATCTCCGCCGTACACTCGTCAAGTTCTCTCTTTGCCCTTGCCTCGTCCGCCATCACCGAAGCGGTCTCAGCCTTAACCTTGCCAAGGTCGCTCTCGAGATTTCTCATATACTGATCAATCATTTTCTCCGGATCTTCCCACTTATCCATAAGAGCGTTGATATTTGCTGACATAATATCCTTGAACCTTGAAATGATACCCATTTACCTTACCTCCGTATTTTGAAAGTTGTAACCCTATCAGAGACTGTCTGACATTTACAAAGGATATTATACCTTATAATTACAAAAATGTCACTAATATTTTATTTTTCTTGTCATAGAGTTTATAATACTATATAATAAAGTTTGGCAGTATACATCACATGACAGAAACGGAGGACTTAATTATGTCTGCTTCTCAAACAGAGCTTATTGAACAGCTTCTCAAAAAGCTTGCGACTATCGGCTACATCAAACCGGGAGAATTTCCGAACATTGATTTATATATGGATCAGGTTACCACCTTTATGAATTCCCACCTGTCGGATTTCAAACTGAATTCCGATGAAAAAACACTGACAAAAACCATGATTAACAACTATGCCAAGAATAACCTGCTCCCCCCTCCGGTTAAGAAAAAATATTCCAAGGAGCATATGATTGTTTTAACCTTTATATATTATTTCAAAAACATCCTGTCCATCAGCGAGATTCAGGACATGCTTACCCCTCTCACCGATAAATTTTTCAGCACTGAGGGCAACTCGGGCGGACTGACAATGGAATATGTATACAACGAGGTTTACGCAACCGTAAAATCCCAGGTAAGCACGGTAAGTCAGGACACCGCCGCCAAAATAAAAGCCTACTCGAAGCACTTTGAAAAGGTAAAGGACGAAGAGGACCGCGAATTCCTGCAAACCTTCTCAATGATATGTATGCTTGGCTTTGACGTTTTTCTCAAAAAACAGATTATACAAAGCCTGATTGACTCCATAGCTCCCGAAACGGCGGAGCCAAAGAAGGAGGCAAAAAAGGAAGCAAAGCAGGAAAAAAACGAATAACATATGCAATATAAAGGACACCGCATTTTCGCGATGTCCTTCTCATAATAAGTATTTATCCCGCTTCAATTTTTACTCGTCAGCGCCGAATAAAATATTTCTCCAATATCTTTTGCTCATCCTCGGTAAAATCCATCTCATTTACCGTGTCAAGCCACGGGTTATCCTCACGCTGTATGGCTCCCGTAATTCCCGCCAAGCCTCCGGTAGTGTCCGGTATTGCCGCCATGTCTGCGGGTAAATACATTTCTCCCGCAATGCAGGCAAAAAAGTAGGTCCAATATTCAGAGTCAGCATCCATAGCCAACAGTTCCCCTCGCTCTCCTTGCATTTCCCTTTCCAATACTCGCCTTACAAGCATTTCACGCTGATTTAATGTAAGCTGAGCATATGCCTCCGGTTGCGCAAGCAGGACTTCAATAACATTAAGAGTTCCCGTTTTATTCGCTGATACAAAATACAGCGGGTAATTTCCTCCATCGTAGCGTTTCGGCATATTTTCTGATTCCGTCATATATCTTTCAAAATACAATTTTGCAAAATCTTCTCTTCTTAAAGATTCTTCAATAGCGTTACAATTTGACAAGAAGAGTGCAAAAGCATGTTCATAATCACGGTAGAGATTATTTCTTCCGAAAACCATCGGCAAAAAACCGCCATTATAGCCGTAGCTAATAAACACATCCGTCAGTTCTTCTGTGGATGCTTTAATAGCTATTTCATCAGGAACATAATAATGCTCCGTACCATCTACAAGAAATATTATTTCATGGGCAGTTTCTCCATAAGAATTCCTATCTGTTTCCTTAATATCATCGGGGTCGAACGGCAACTTAAGCTTGCCATCGGCATCAAGCCATTCCTCTGCGGAATGTTTAGCTGTCATTTCATTCTTTATCATATAGTCATTCGCCGTATAAGATTCTCCCGACTTCCCTACATATTTTTCAATAATACTCTTATATTTTGCGTTTTGCCATGCTTCGTCATCTACGGTAAAATTATCGCCTTTGATTCCGTACACTATGTAAGAGGATTTCCTCATTGCACAGCCCGATAACAAAAGAGCTAATGAAATGAACAATGCCATAATTCCAAAAATCCGTCTTTTTCTCATAAAACCTCCATTTTACTTTGTTAATTTGAGATAATAATATTTAACACCTTTTCCATGCTCCATTGAGTAAGTTCCGGCACTCATAGGACCTCTGACAACCGGTCCACCTGCCCACTTCGCAACGACAATGGGATCAAGGACCTCCCTTCCATCTTTCCACACTTTATTCTTCTCATCTACTACAACAGCAGAATGTTGAGCTGTGTACGCCACCGCACCATAGTATGGTTCTGCATATTCTATACATTCTTTCATAAGTCCTGTAGGAACAATATTTAATGAATAGTAATCATAATATCTTGGAAAAATTTTCATAAGCCATGCATATGAATGACAATTGCATTGTTGACTTCCGATACTAACTAATGATAATTTATCTTTATCCTTACTGTTAGAAATAAACGTCATTGCCTGATCATAAGTAATATAAGTACGCTGGTCTGAAGCCATCACGTCTATGGCAACACCTCTCCAATATATTGTCTTTGTTGTAGTGCTGTCGGTAGTTTCTGTAACAACATATGCCGAAATTTCCAACAGCATACTTTCCTCCAATTCTGAAATATACAGATTTTTATCTGCGGATTCAAAATATTCCGACTTTTCCTTCTCAGACATCTTATCAACTACAGTTTCAAGAAGTCGTTCTACATTATTGTCGGTGGTTTTGTTTAACATTATCAGCTCAAGCAAATCACATACGATAAGTGGCTTCGAATCTTCAAGCGCTGTTTTCAGCATATTGTCGTCATGAAGAATCTCATTAAAGCGCGCTACCTTTTCCTCCTCTGTATGATATTCGCTGTAACTTATCGCAGCCTTCTCTGGAATAATAAGGTTCTTGTACTCCTCACATACTACTTCCAAGCAATCTTCCCTCTTCAAAAGTTCCCGAAGCCCGTTAAACGAATCAACTATATACCGGAACCCTTCATCCATGGTATTACCTGTATATATATTCCCTAACAGCGGATATTCTTCCGTAAGTTTAAGCAATTCATATGTAGTAAGTTTCTTCAACAGCTTATCGGGAATCTGGCATGCAGCTATCATTTCCTCCTGTGTATACAGTTCTTTCCATTCATCATCAAAAATATTGATTGCAAACTCCACTTCCCCGTCCGAGTACCAGTCTGCCGCATTATTATAAACGACACTCGGCGCTGCCAGTTCCTGTAAATCGGCATCTCCCGCACTGTACGATTTTACAGCCCTGCTGAAAACCCATAACAGGATGATACCAAAACCTATTATCTTTCTTTTCATAATTATGCCTTTCTCTTATAATTGCAGAGCACATATCATCGTTTAAGTTGATTATTATCTTATAAGATAAACAATTTATATATGTCACATCATCTTTTTATAGAATTACATTATAATATAACAGTACTCTTATGTCAATGCTTCCAAAAGTCGAATTCTGTGAAACGTCCCGCATTACATCCGTGAAAAGGTACTCCCCACAAGGCTTTAAAAGCTTATCTTTCTACAGTCCGCAAATGAGTTTCTGATGATCTATCCTAATTGATGAGTTGGAGCAGGATTACATTATCAGCCTTACCGCAAAACATAAACTGCTTTTCCATGAAAAACGGAACTACGGACGTTATTCACGTCGCATAGCCCCGTCACTTGCGCTGCTAAATCCATTTTTTCAAATCGTCGCTGCTGCATTTTCCGACTAAACATTCAATATTGTTAAAGTGTTCGGTCACCAATGCGAAAGCCGTCATTCTAAGATGTCCCTCGACAATCACAAAATGTTCCGAATCCGATGTCAATAATATCGGTCTGAAAAATTTCCCTCCGCTTTTTATAAATTCCGCAGCTTTGAGAAAACCCTCATTGCTTTGACCGTAAATTTCTATTCCGTCGAGTATGGTCCGGGCGGCAGTCAACGGAGAATGAGTTCCTTTCGATAATTCATTCCAGTAACTGTAATCGATGTATCTGATATTACTTAAATCACCGCTCACAAAATTGCATAAGCTCCATTGAATTTCATTCGGAAAATTCTCAAATAATTCGCTGTTTAAGCCGTATCCCCGAAACTTTCCGAGCAGCTTTTTTCTTGCAATATTTTCATTAGCGTTATTCAAGTCAGCGTATGATATTATGCTCCCGTCCAATGAAAGCTCTTCCATAGCTTTTTTTATTTGCTCCGAAAATCTCTCGGAACGGTATTCTGCCTTTAAAAATTCCGAAATCATTTCCTCCTCGGAGCTTGTTCTCAAAATGTTCACTCTACCGTCCGCCTCCTATTGCAAATCCAAGCCGTCGAGATAGCTTTTTAAACGGTTTTCCATGTTTTTATCACCAATGTCTTTGGAAAAGAGCAGCGAATCCAAAGCAGAATAGATATGGAACGCGTTTTCAAAAGAACTAAATTCAGATTTACGGTAAGCAGTCCTGTAATGTTCCAAAAATGTATTTCTGAACAGTACCCAGTCCTGCTCGTTATAATTCTGCTTCATCCAGAATGTCAGCCGTGATATATCTGCCATCCAATTGAACGCCATTGCATCGTCCCAGTCGATAAGCAATATTTCGCCGTTATCCTGTACGATTATATTTTTCTTTGACAAATCACCGTGGCAAAGGACGGACGGTAAATCTTCAAAATCCCGCGCTGTGCCGAAAAACTTTTCTTTCATTTTTCTAAACCGTGTTTCCGGGACCGTTTCTTTTAATCCGTCATTCAACCTGTCAAATTCGTCCTCAAAGAAGGATGTCATGCTTTCATAACAGGCAATACCGCAGCCTATATATCCGAAGTTCTTGATTTTTAAATTGTGAACGGAGGAAAGCAGTTCGGCTAATTTGACGTAAAGCTCGGTTTCCTGCTCTTTGTCAAACACCTGTTTATCAGCTGCTGTTCCTTGTACCTCCCGCTCTATCAGATAACCGTTCGGGTATATCTGATCATTTCGACTGTATGCGATTAGCTCGGCGCAGGGAATGTTATTCTGAATTAAAAGCTGATTTACAAATTGAACTTTGCCGTCTTCGGGCCAGTCCGTACTTCTGTATAATTTTAAAATATAACGCTTACCTGACACCGTAAAGGAATATACGAAATTATTGGTAGCATTCTCAAATTTTCTTATTTCCTCGGAGCAGCAGCCAAAATTGCTCTTAACAATCTGATTGACTTTTTCAAGCATTGTACCTCTCCTTTCATTAAAATTAGCATGTCAAAATGTTTACATAACTATATCATTTTTATGTGCTTTGTCAACATTTCCGCACGCTCGCAAATACCCTTCTATCTCCGTCTGCCCAAGCTGTTTTGCATACTCACAGGCGTCTGCTTTTTCCGATTCTCCGATTGAATAGTATTTTGCAATATCAATACCGTGTTCAACCAAAAATCGGACGACGTTGTAATGCCCTCCGTATATTGCTCCGAATAAAGGATTTTTTGTCGCCTCGCTTACATCAAATACTGTTCCGCTGTTATATAAAAGTTCAACCATATCAATTTGACCGTTTTCGGCTGCGCTTCTTATAGGATTACCGCCGGATATATCTCCGTTCCTGTTCACATCTATTCCGCAGTCAATAAGGTAACTTGCAATATCAGTTCTTCCGTATGAAGCGGCAATATGCAACCATGAACCGAATACTGTATTTACTTCCAATAAGCCTTCGTTATCCATAAGTAACTCTTTCACCAAATCTAAATTTCCGTTTTTAATTGCATTTCTCATTGATTTTACGATTTTGCTTTGTTCAGTATCCGTCATTTCCTGTTTTTCGCTCCTTTGCTCCATAAGCTTATATTGCCTTGCCCCTGCATATAAAAACGGCAACGGGAAACCCTGCCGCCGTTTGCGTTATATTTTATAATAAATTATTGCCTTTTCCCGTCAATACAGCCTCAGCCCGCCTCTTACGGGCTCGCTCGTAACGTCGGTTCCGAGCCTCTTAAAGGTGTTTTTGTCTATCTCGGAGAGCATGACGGAGGTATGGACCTGGCATCCTCGAAGCTTCGGAAGCTGCTCCATTGCGAGCTTCGCCTTCTCGTCGGTAACGGACGCAAGGGAGAGCGCAATCAGAGCCTCGTCCGTGTGCAGACGCGGATTCCTGCCGCCCAGAAAACGCACCTTTAAATCCTGAATCGGTTCTATCGCCTCGGGTTTGATAAGCTTTACGTCATGGTCAATTCCCGCCAGATATTTCAGAGCGTTGAGAATCAGCGCCGCAGAAGCTCCGAGAAAGCTTGAGGTTTTGGAGGTTATAATCGTTTTGTCCGCAAGCTCTATTGCCGCACAGGGCACGCCCTGCTCATCGGCGCGAAGCTTCGCCGCAACCGTTACCCTCCTGTCGTCGGTCGTTATTTTTGCCTGCTTCATGAGAAGCTCTATTTTATAGACCTCGCTTTCGGATATTTCCTCTTTTGCCGCCTTGACAAGAGCCGTATAATAGCGACGTATGATTTCCATATGGGAAGCCTCGCAGCATACCGCATCGTCGATAATGCAGTTGCCCGCCATGTTCACGCCCATGTCCGTGGGCGATTTATAGTAACTGTTTTCTCCGTATATCGCCTCAAAAATGGCGTTAAGAACCGGATAAATCTCAATATCGCGGTTGTAGTTGACCGTTGTCTCGCCGTAGGCTTCCAGATGGAACGGGTCAATCATATTAACGTCGTTCAAATCGGCAGTCGCAGCCTCGTAAGCGAGATTTACGGGATGCTTTAAGGGAATATTCCAGATGGGGAAGGTTTCGTACTTGGCATAGCCAGCCTTCACCCCGCGGATATTCTCATGGTAGAGCTGCGAAAGGCAGGTAGCCATTTTTCCGCTTCCCGGACCCGGAGCCGTAACCACGACAAGAGGTCTTGTGGTTTCTATATATTCGTTCTTGCCGAAGCCGTTTTCGCTTATAATCACAGGAATATTGGAGGGATAGCCCTCGATTGTATAATGCCTGTAGACACGGATATTCTTTTTTTCCAGTCTTTCCTTGAACTGGAGAGCCGCGCTCTGCCCCGCGAAATGCGTGATAACAACGCTCGAAACGTACAGTCCCTTTTTTTCAAATTCACAGATTAAGCGAAGTACGTCTATATCATAAGTGATTCCCAAATCTCCGCGGACCTTGTTTTTAACTATATCCTCGGCGTTTATCACGATTACGATTTCCGCCATGTCTCCAAGCTGCATAAGCATTTGCAGCTTACTGTCGGGCTGAAATCCGGGCAGCACCCGGGAGGCATGGTAATCGTCAAAAAGCTTGCCCCCGAACTCCAGATATAGCTTGTCCCCGAACTGTTCAATTCTCTCCTTTATATGTCCCGACTGAATTCTGAGATATTTATCGTTATCAAAACCTGTTCTCATATGTATATCCTTTTCTTATTCTTTATGCGTAATATAAAAACCGTCTTTTCCCTTGTTTTTGACCTCGTAAAGAGCGTTGTCCGCGCTTTGGTACAAATCCTCATATGTAAGCTCCTCTGACACGAACACCCCGCCTATGCTGACGGAAAGCTGCTGCTTGCTATACTCCTCATCAAACTCGGAGTGGAAAATCGATATAAATTTTCTCAGCATCGCTTCCGCTTCCGGAACCTTTATCGGTCTTCCGACAAATACCGCGAATTCGTCACCGCCTATTCTTGCAACTATATCCTTGTTTCTGTTGAAATATCTCTCCAGAAGCTCTGCGAAGCCGATTAGCACCCTGTCTCCCACCGGATGCCCCAACTGGTCGTTTATCAGCTTGAAATTATCCATATCCATGAAAAGCAGAACGCCCTGGTTCGGACAGATTTTCAGAGCCGCAAACATTCTCTCCCTGAAGCCGTCCCTGTTTAAGAGCTTTGTAAGAGAATCCGTCTTTGCCTTAATCCTGTTTTCGGCCATCTCTCTGGCAAACCTTATTGTCAGAAAGACAAGCATTATCACCGCGACAGCCGCAACAATAATCATAATCGCTTCAATACGCAATAAATCGCTCAGCACCTCTTTTTGGCTCATCAGGGTAACAAAATACCAATCCGTATTTCCTATTTTATTTATATCGGCATAATAACGGCCTTTCTCTCCCTTTATCACGCTCTGCCCTGTTTTGTCGCCGTCCAGAAGAATACTTACGTTTTTATACAAAAGAGAATTGTCCCCGTCATCAACGGACTTTCCCACCATTTGGGAATCTGCGTCTGCAACTATGGTTCTGCTTCCTCCCGTTACAAAAAAAGCGCTTTCAACATTTCCCGCAATGATTTCCTCGACAAGCCTCTGCGCGTAATCAAAATACACGTCAACCGACAGCACACTTAAAGCCGAATCACTGTCAACCCTCGCAGTAACGCTTATACAGGCGGTTCCCGTCATGGCATCTACATACGGTTCGCCGAAAACAAATTCATCATGCTCCAGCCCCTCAATATACCAGTTGCGCTCGGTAACAACAAAATCCTCTCCCGGAACCCAGTCGGAGGAATCAAAATAATTGCCGTTCTCATCTCCCCAGTAAAGCCCGTAAGGATACGACTCGTGCGCGCCGCAGCTCGTCTTGAGCACCTCAAAGGTCTCGGCATTATCAATCCCCATTTTTTCTACCAGACTCTTGTATATATCCAGTTCGTTAAGAATCCGGTCGGCCCATGTTCTGATTTCCTCGGCATAATTCTTTGATTCAAGCGCCAGCTTATCCTTTGATAAGGTCACAATCTCGTTTCTGGTTAATGAAAAAAAGATAAAAATCATTAACAAAACTATCGGCACCACCGTGCCGACAATCTTAAAGTTTATCCTTATAAATCTGTTTTTCTTATCCTGCTTCAAACCCGTCCTCTTTTCATTTTTTATCGGTAAGTCCTATAAAAATTATATAATATGACGGTTAAAAGTCAAGGAAAAGATACCTTTATTTTACTTGACAAAATGTAAGTTTTATGTCAGAATGTTTAAGTCGAACAGCAAAAAGAGCGTAGAATCACGACGGTTCTGCGCTCTTATTTTTTTGGGTTCTTCGTAGTTTTCAGGCAGCTTTCTCTCTGATAAAGACTCCGTAATTTATTTTTTCAGGAGGAATTCGTTACAATGAATCAGTCAGAAAACAGTCAATTTTTAGGGTCCGAGAAAATCTCGAAGCTGATGCTTAAATTTTCCGTTCCCTGCGTACTCTCTCTTTTGGTGAGCGCGCTTTACAACATTGTTGACCAGATTTTTATCGGCAACAGTGAGCTGAGCGCTCTCGGAAATGCCGCCACCGGCGTTGTTTTTCCGATTTTTATTATCGCTCAGGCTTTTGCGTGGTGCTTCGGCGACGGCTGCGCCGCCTATCTCAACATCTGCCAGGGAAGAAAGGATACTCAGTCGGCGCATAAGGCAATCGGCACCGGCATTGTCATTACGCTTCTTTCAAGCCTTGTGCTGATAGCAGTTTTCTTTCCGCTTAAGACACAAATCCTGACCTTATTCGGCGCGTCGGAAAACAGTATCGGAATGGCAGTGGAATATTTTAACATTATTCTGGCGTTTTTCCCCATATATATGCTTTCAAATATGATGAACGCCGTAATCCGCGCGGACGGAAGTCCCGCTGTATCAATGGCTTCCATGCTGTTCGGAGCGATTATCAACATCATTCTGGACCCCGTATTTATTTTCGGAATGCACTGGGGCATGACCGGAGCCGCTCTTGCCACCGTAATCGGACAGTGCGTTTCCTTCATCATCAGCCTTGTATATTTCTTCCGTACCAAGACCTTCAAGCTCACAAAGAAAAGCTTTGTTCCCGATCTGAAGGCTTTTTCCGGAGCGTTAAAGCTCGGCACATCATCTTTTATCACGCAGATGACGATTGTTATCATTTCGCTTGTCTGCAACATTATGCTCGCGAAATACGGAGCTAAATCGCATTACGGCGTGGATATTCCCATTGCCATTATCGGTATTGAAAGCAAGGTTTTCACCGTTGTTATCAATCTGGTCGTGGGTATAGTTCTGGGATGTCAGCCGATTATCGGCTATAACATAGGCGCAAAAAATCACGGAAGGGTAAGACAGCTATACAAATCCATCCTTATGTGTACCGTTATTATAGGTTTGGCAGCCACGCTGCTTTTCGAGCTTGCTCCCCATGCCGTAGTCGGCATTTTCGGTACCCCCACAAACATTCCCAACCCTGAGGATTACTGGGTTTTTGCCGAAAAAACCTTCCGTATTTTCCTTTCGCTTGTTACCTTTACCTGCACCATTAAAATGACATCTATTTTCTTTCAGGCAGTCGGAAAGCCCGCGCAGGCAGTTATTTCCTCAATGATAAGGGATATTATCTGCTTCATTCCGCTGATTCTGATACTCCCTGTTTTCTACGGAATAGAGGGTATACTGTTCGCTGCGCCCATCGCTGATTTCATCGCTATGATTATCGCCGCCGCTCTTACCGTAACGTATATGAAGACATTAAAGGGAACAGCCGCGGCATCCGACGAAAATGTTGTTATCAAGGACACTGATAAGGGCGTAATCATTACGATTGCGAGAGAGCACGGCTCCTCCGGAAAGCAAATCGGCAAGCTTGTCGCCGAAAAGCTCGGAATTCCGTTCTATTATAAAGAAATGACCGCCCTTGCCGCACAGGAAAGCGGTCTGGACAAGGAATTTATTTCCGATCTTAACCTCAACTCTCCCACTTTAATGCATGATTTATATCTGAGCACCGATGTCGTACAGCAGGCGGTTATCGCTCAGGACAAGGTAATACGAAAAATTGCCGACAAGGGAA
>JAAVHB010000057.1 GCA_014799955.1 Butyrivibrio sp.
GTAGGGAAGTTCGTGCTCGCCGTAGAGCTTGTCGAGCAGAAGCAAATCCTCGTAATGGTAATTGGGTACGCACTGTCCCTTTTTGTTCACTGAGCCGCGCAGAACCGTGTGCGTAAGCTGGTTTCCGGTGGTCTGGACCTCGCAGCCCCTGTATATGAAATGATGGGGGTGTGAAGCCGCGTGAACGGAATTAAGCATCACCTCGTAGCCGCCTCCGGTGGGATTCTTCATGCCGACGGGAACGTCCATGCAGCTTGCGGTGAGGCGGTGCTGCTGGTCCTCGACGGAGCGCGCGCCGATTGCCACATAGGAGAGCGTGTCGTCGCAGTACATCCAGTTTTCGGGATAGAGCATTTCGTCAGCGGGGAAAAATCCCGTTTCCCTGATTACGTCAAGGTGAAGCTTGCGGATTGCCTTTATTCCCGCGAGCATATCGGGCTTTTTTTCGGGGTCGGGCTGATGGAGCATGCCCTTGTAGCCGTCGCCGGTGGTGCGGGGCTTGTTTGTGTAGACGCGCGGAATAATCAGAACCTTGTCCTTTATTTTTTCCTGAACCTTTGCAAGCCTTATTACATAGTCGAGAACGGCGTCCTCGTTGTCCGCCGAGCACGGGCCGATAACCGCGAGGAATTTGTCTGATTTTCCCGTGAAAATATCCCGTACCTCGCCGTCAAACTGTTTTTTTAAGCTGATATTTTTTTCGTCGAGCGGAAATTCCGCCTTAATCTCCTCCGGAGAGGGGAGCTGTCTTATTATTTCAATACTCATTTTATCCTCCTGTGGGCGGCAGAAAAAGCCGCCGGTAACAGTATAAGTATAGCAGAAAAAAATAAATTGGCAAGTTAAATAAGAGCATTTATCATTTGCTTTATCAGACAAAATGTGATAATATTATTTTGAATATTTATGCATAGGAAGAAAATTACGGATGTCCTGTGCGTTATTATATATTTTTCGGGAGGAACTTCAGATGAGATGTCCGTATTGCGGTGAGGAAAACACAAAGGTCATAGATTCAAGACCGGCGGAGGACAGCAACTCGATAAGGCGCAGACGTCAGTGCGACAAATGCGGCAAGCGCTTCACCACCTATGAGAAGATCGAAACGGTCCCGCTTATCGTTATCAAGAAGGACAATAACAGGGAGCCGTATGACCGGAACAAGATACAGGGCGGCATAATACGTTCATGCTATAAGCGTCCGGTATCGGAAAACAAGATCACCGAAATCGTTGATTCGGTCGAAACCGCGATTTTCAATATGGATGAGAAGGAAATTCCAACTACGATAATAGGCGACATGGTTATGGACAAGCTTAGGGATGTGGACGCGGTGGCGTATGTCCGGTTTGCCTCCGTATACAGAGAGTTCAAGGACGTCAACACATTTATGGTCGAGCTCAAAAAATTCCTTGAGTAGAGAGGCGGATATGTTCGGTAAATTTTATCCGGCTGAGTATCTGGATTCAGCCTATGACGTTGATTACGAGGCGCTCTATAAAAAGGGCGTCCGAGGACTGATTTTTGATATTGACAATACGCTTGTAGAGCACGGAGCCCCTGCGACAGACCGCGCCAAGGGGCTTTTTTTACGGCTGCATGACATCGGCTTTGCCGCCTGCCTTATCTCCAACAACAAGGAGCCAAGGGTTGCGCCCTTTGCCAAGGCGGTGGGAGCGGATTATTATGTCTGCGACGCGCACAAGCCCTCGCGCACTAATTACCTCAGGGCTATGGAGCTTATGGGGACGGATACATCAAGCACATATTTTATCGGCGACCAGCTTTTTACGGATGTGTACGGCGCGAACCGCACGGGAATACCTTCGATACTTGTCCGTCCGATTCATCCCAAGGAGGAGATTCAGATAGTGCTTAAGCGTAAGCTTGAGAAAATAGTGCTTTTTTTCTATAAAAAGAAAAGGAAGAGGGAAAATGGACGCAAAGACTGAATTATGCTGTCTTATAGGCAATCCGGTGGGGCATTCGCTTTCACCGCTCATACATAATACGCTTGCTTCGCGGATGGGAATAAATATGGCGTACACCGCTTTTTGCGTGGAGGATGCCGATGTAGGAGCGGCGGTAAAAGGCGCTTACGCGCTCGGAATCAAGGGTATGAATGTCACGGTGCCGCATAAGCTCGCCGTAATGAAAAGCCTTGTCGAAACCGATTCGCTTGCGGCAAAAATTGGCGCGGTGAATACGCTTGTGCGCACAGAGGGCGGCTACAAGGGCTACAATACCGATATTATCGGGCTTGACCGCGAGCTTCGCGAGGCAGGAATACAAATAGAGGGTAATTCCGTGATAATTCTCGGAGCCGGAGGCGCTTCAAGGGCTATAACTTACCTCTGCGCGGACAGGGGAGCCAAAAGAATCTGGCTGCTAAACCGCACATTGGCAAAGGCAGAGGAGCTTGCGGCAGAGGTAAATTCTTATTCCGGGGATATTGTCGTACCGATGACGTTAAAGGATTACTGCGAAATTCCGGCGGGGAAGTATCCTGTTATTCAGACCACGAGCGCGGGGCTTCATCCAAATACGGACGAGCTGCCGCTTGAGGACGACGCTTTCTATGAGCTTGTGTCCGCGGGTGTGGATATTATTTTTAATCCCGCCATAACCGCCTTTATGAAAAAGTGCGCTGCGCACGGCGCGCCCGCCTATAACGGGCTTAAGATGCTTTTGTATCAGGGAATCGCCGCGTTTGAACTGTGGAACGGCGTTACGGTGGGGCAGTCCCTTGCAAACGAGGTGCTTTCGCTTATGGAAAAAGCACTCTTTGAGTAAAAACAGCGAAAGGAAGAATGTGTGTGAAAAATCTTATTCTTATAGGTTTTATGGGCAGCGGAAAGTCGAGTCTGGGAAGATATATTTCCGGGCAGGGTTACAGACTGATTGACACGGACGGATATATAGAGGACAGGCTCGGACGTGCTATCAGTGATATTTTCGGAGTTGAGGGCGAGGAATATTTCAGAAGCCTTGAGACACGGACGCTTGAGGAGCTGCTTGACGACAGTGCGCAGGACTGCGTGATTGCGGCAGGAGGCGGTCTGCCGCTTCGGGAGGTAAATCGCGAGCTTATGCACAGACTGGGTACGGTCATATACCTGCGCGCGAAGCCTTCTACGCTTGAATTCAGGCTGTCGGGTGACAAGTGCAGGCCGCTTTTGCAGAGCGGAAAGCTGCGCGAACGCATAGACACGCTCATGGCCGAAAGAAAGGACATATACGAGGCGGCGGCGGATATAATAATCGATACCGACGGCTTTACTTTTGAGGAAATTTACGGACAGCTTAAGGAGATGATTCTATGAAAAAAATACTTGTAATAAACGGGCCGAATCTCAATTTTCTCGGAATCAGGGAAAAAAGTATATACGGCTGTGAGGATTACGGTTATCTTGTAAAAATGATAGAGGATTACGGGCGCGAAAAGGGATTTGAGGCCGAATGCTTTCAAAGCAACCATGAGGGCGCAATAATCGACAAAATCCAACAGGCGTATTTTGACAGAATTGACGGGCTTGTAATCAATCCCGGGGCATATACGCATTACAGCTACGCGATAAGGGACGCGCTCGCGTCTGTCACTATTTTTCCTAAAATAGAAATTCATATCTCGGACGTGAATTCGAGGGAGGAATTCAGACATATATCGGTGACGGAACCTGCCTGCGACGGACAGATTGTGGGGCAGGGACTTAAAGGGTATCTTATGGCGATAGACCGGATAATGGATTCATTCAAAGAATAGTAAATTCATTCAAAGAATATACGGCGCACGCTTTCGCTGCCTGACGCACGCAGCGGTACTAGGCTCGGCTTGCCTCGCCAAGTACCGGCGGCGTCAGAGCACGCCGGTTATTCTTTGAATGAATTATATATCGGCAATTTCGCATGTTCGGTAACTTAAGTTACAATTATTTTTATGTTTTAGTAAGAATAAGGGATTTGGAATGTGTTTGGAAAAAATATATAGGGAAGAAGATTTGTTCCCTAAAGAAATAACATATTGGGAAGAGCGGGAATACGGTTTTCTTTTTTTTAACGAGGGCAATAGGGATTCTTATGATTCCAATCATGCGCTTATCTATAAAAACAAAATAAGAGATTTGAATCAGGTGCTTGACGATATAGTAAGGTTCTATATTGAAAAAGGGATGAAACCTGTCATATATCAATCCATTTCCGATGAGGGATATTTTGAGGACATCAAAAATATTCTTTCGGATTACGGATTTGAGAGCTGGTCGGAAACACAAAGGTATATGCTTTTGTCCGAACCGAACGCAATTGCGCCTAATACCGAAGTTACCGTTCAAAAGGTTTCGGAATGGCAGGAGGAATATGGGACGGAAATTTTTGAGAAGGCGGGAGAACCGTGGGAAATCGCCGTAGCCCAAAAATCGTTGGACAACAGTAATACGCTGTTTTTTGTGGCTTATTATAACGGAAAGCCTGTCGGCATGACATATGCGCATCTTCATGACGATGTGTGCAGAGTTGATTATTTGCTTGTCTCAAAAGAACACAGAAACATCGGTGTGGGAAGAGCGTTAATAAGCAGCTTTGCCGAATATTGCAGGGTCAATCAAATAGAAAATTGTTTTCTTTGGCCTGACGGAGAAACCGCTGAAAGAATATATTACGAAGCCGGATTCCGCCATGTAGATACAAAGCAGGCGGGGCGCGCATCCTATGTTAAGAGTATAAGTAAGGAACTGAAACAGAAGGGGAAAGGAATATCCTGCTAAGGGATGCATTTGTAAGAATGTCCATATAATAAAAAATCAATCGGAGGTAAATTATGGAGAATTTTTTAAAGGATAAGAATCTGGACGCAATCGTTGTGTCCGACCCGTACAATATGAGGCATATCAGCGGTTTTCGCGGAGGCGAGGGATATGTGTATATATCGAAAAACCGCAAGGTAATAATAACCGATTCAAGGTACACCGAGGCGGCGGACAACGAGAAAAACGAGGGCTTTGTGGTGGTTGACAGCCGCAGGTCGGATACGGATATATTAAAGGAGTTCGCCGCATCCGATAAGGCGGAGAACGTAGGCTTTGAGGATTTGTTTGTGACATATTCCGATTATACCTCGCTCAAGGAAAAATGCGGGTTCCGGAATATGGTTCCGCTCGGCGACAGCCTGAACAGAAGGCGCAGTATTAAAACGCCGGAGGAGCTTGAGTATTTGAAAAAGGCGGAGGCGATAGGTGACAGAGCCTTTGAATGCGTCTTGGAATATCTGAAACCCGGAGTTACGGAGCTTGAGGTTGCGGCTTATCTGGAATATACGATGAAGCTTAACGGCGCGTCCGGGTTAGGCTTTGAAACGATAGTGGCGTCCGGACCCAATTCCTCGATGCCTCACGCGGTTCCCGGAAACCGAAAGCTTCAAAACGGTGATTTCGTGACGATGGATTTCGGCTGCAATTACGAGGGGTACTGCTCCGATATGACAAGGACCGTCGTAATCGGAAAGGCAGGCGATAAGCAGAAGGAAATTTACAATGTGGTGCTTGAGGCGCAGCTTGCGGCGATTGACGCAATCAAGGCGGGGGTTATCGGGTGCGACATTCATAATATCTCGGCTGACATTATCGCAAAGGCGGGCTACGGAGAGTATTTCGGACACGGTCTCGGACACAGCGTGGGACTTTTCATACATGAGGTTCCGGCATTCTCTCCGAGAGTAAAGGATGTTATACCGGAGGGCGCGGTGATTACGGTGGAGCCGGGCATATATATTCCGGGCTTCGGCGGAGTAAGGATTGAGGATATGGGAGCCGTCACTAAAGACGGATATGATAATTTCACGCATTCTCCCAAAGAATTAATTGAAATTTTTTAAAGGATTTTGAGGAAGGACGCAGAATAATAAGGTAAGACAGTCCGTAAAACGCCTGATGCCGAGAGGAATGAGCTATGAATCTTAGAGAAATACAGGAAGTCAGGGAAAGAGAGCAGCTTTCGTCCGTAGCCGCCTTGAGCGCGGAGTCTGCGGGACGGGACAGGGACGAAAAGGAATGCGATATAAGGACCGTGTACCAGCGCGACAGGGACAGGATTCTTCACTGCAAATCCTTCAGACGGCTTAAGCATAAGACTCAGGTTTTTCTTGCACCGGAGGGCGACCATTACCGGACGAGGCTAACGCATACGCTTGAGGTTTCGCAGATAGGAAGGACGATTGCGAGGGCGCTCCGTCTGAACGAGGATTTGACGGAGGCGATTGCTCTCGGGCACGATATAGGACATACGCCGTTCGGTCATGCCGGAGAAAGGATACTGAACGAGATTTGTCCGTTCGGATTCAGGCATTATGAGCAGAGTATAAGGGTTGTGGAATTTCTTGAAAAGGACGGAAAGGGGCTGAACCTGACGAAGGAGGTCAGGGACGGCATCGCCAACCACAGGACCTCGGGGAATCCTTCCACGCTTGAGGGTAAGGTTATACGTCTGTCCGACAAGATAGCGTATATCAACCATGATATAGACGACGCGATAAGGGGGCGAATACTTTCCGAGGAAAGTATTCCGAGAGAGTATACGGATGTTTTGGGAACCACCACAAAGGAGCGCCTTAACACGCTGATTCACGACATCATAAACGAGAGTATGGGAAAGCCCGACATATGTATGTCAAAGGACGTTTCCGAGGCAATGACGGGCTTAAGGCAGTATATGTTCCGCAGCGTGTATACCAATCCGCTTGCCAAAAGCGAGGAGGTAAAGGCTGTAAAGATGCTCAGGGAGATGTATTATTATTTTAACGAACATCTTGAGGAGATTCCCGAGAGCTTCAGAAGGATTGAGGCGGAGCACGGTGAATCGAATGAGCGTATGGTGTGCGATTACATAGCGGGAATGAGCGACCAGTATGCGGTGAATATTTTCAAAAAGATATACATTCCGGTATCGTGGAAAAATTAAATCAAGTCCCGTTCGGTACGCAGTGCCTCTCGGGAGTGTTAGGAGGAAGTTTTTGTATTTTTCCGATGATATAATTGAGGAGGTCCGTTCACGCAGCGATATCGTGGACGTGATTTCTTCTTACGTTAAGCTGCAAAAGAAGGGCGGTTCCTATTTCGGACTGTGTCCCTTCCATAACGAAAAATCGCCGTCGTTCTCGGTTTCAGGCAATAAGCAGATGTTTTACTGCTTCGGCTGCGGAGAGGGCGGCAATGTGTTTTCCTTTCTCATGAAATATGAGAGCATGACTTTCGGAGAGGCGCTTAAAAGCCTTGCGGACAGGGCGGGAGTCGCTCTGCCGGAAGCGGAGCTTAACCCCGAGGAAAAGCGAAGGGCTGATTTGAAAAGCAGCGTGCTTGAAATAAACAGAGAGGCGGCGCTTTATTATCACAGGCTTCTTGCTACCGAGGACGGGAACGCGGCGAGGGCTTATTTTGCCAAAAGAGAGCTTGCAAATCAGACCGTGACCGCCTTCGGACTGGGCGTGTCGGGAATGCGCAGCGACTCTCTTTACAGATATTTCAAAAGCAAGGGCTATCAGGATTCTGTGCTTAAGGAAACAGGACTTTTTATATATGACGAAAGAGGCGTGCGCGACAGATTCCGGAATCGCGTGATGTTCCCGATACTCAATACCGGAAATAAGGTTATCGGCTTCGGAGGGCGCGTTATGGGCGACGGACAGCCGAAGTATCTGAATTCGCCTGAAACAGCTGTTTTTGACAAGGGGCGCAATCTTTACGGACTTAACGCCGCCAAAAACTCCCGCAAAAACAACATGATTATATGCGAGGGGTATATGGACGTTATTTCGATGCATCAGGCAGGCTTCAATCAGGCGGTGGCTTCGCTCGGAACCGCGCTGACATCGGGACAGGCAATGCTTATAAAGCGCTATGTCAAGGATGTGCTGATATGCTATGACAGCGACGGGGCGGGAGTAAAGGCTGCTTTGCGCGCCATCGGAATTTTCAGGGAGGCGGGGCTTCGCACCAAGGTAATCAATATGCAGCCCCATAAGGATGCAGACGAATTTATCAAGGCGAAAGGGAAAGAAGCCTTTCAGGAGAGAATAGACAACGCCGAGAACAGTTTTTTGTTCGAGGTGAGAATGGCGGAACGGGATTTTGATCTGAACGACCCGGACGGAAAGACGGCGTTTATGAACCGGGTTGCCGGAAGGCTTGCGGAGTTTCCGGAGGAGATAGAGCGTAACAATTATATAGACGCTGTGGCGGCGAAATATTTTGTGAGTCCCGACAGCCTTAAAAAGCTTGTGGCAAGACATGCCGCATCGGGAATCCAAAGGCGCGCCGAGGTTAAGGAGTACAAGTCCAAGGAGAAAACAAAGGACGACGGAATCCGCAAATCGCAGAGAATGCTTCTGACATGGATATGCGACAGCCCGTCAATTTATCCTTTGGTGAGAAAGCACATCGAGCCGGAGGACTTTACGGAGCCCGTATACCAAAAGGTTGCGCGTATTATGTTTGAGCAGCTTGAAAAGAACTGCTTCAATCCGGCGGCAATCCTGAACAATTTCGAGGACGGCGACGAGCAGAAGGAAGTCGCGGCTGTGCTGAATACGAATGTGCTCGACGATTCCGCCAAATCCGAGGAACGCGAAAAGGCTCTCAACGAAGCTGTAATAATCATCAAAAAGCACAGTCTTGACGAAAGAAGCAGGAATGCGGCGGGGCTTGACGAGCTTCAGCAAATCATCAGAGAGCAGGCGGAGCTTAAGAATCTGCATATTTCACTAAATTGAGGATAGAATAAAATTAACTATGGAAGGATGGACATGTTTATGGAAGAAAACATGGAAAAATTCAACGAGAGGCTTAAGGAGCTTTTGTCGCTTGCCAAGAAAAAGAAGAATGTCCTTGAATATCAGGAGATAACCGAGCTGTTTTCGGACATTGAGCTTGACCCCGACAAGATGGACAAGATTTTCGAGTTCCTTGAGGCAAATAATATAGATACCTTGAAAACTCTTGAGAGCGACGAGGAAGAGCCGAGCGAGGACATGATTCTTGACGACGAAGACATTGACGTTGAAAACATAGACCTGTCCGTTCCCGACGGTGTGAGCATAGAGGACCCGGTCAGGATGTACCTCAAGGAAATCGGAAAGGTTCCGTTGCTTTCTGCGGAGGAGGAAATCGAGCTTGCCAAAAGAATGGAGTTAGGAGACGAGAACGCGAAGAAGCGCCTTGCGGAAGCCAATCTGCGTCTTGTTGTAAGCATCGCCAAAAGGTATGTAGGAAGGGGAATGCTTTTCCTTGATTTGATTCAGGAGGGAAATCTCGGACTTATAAAGGCGGTTGAGAAATTCGATTACAGAAAGGGCTACAAGTTCTCGACCTACGCTACATGGTGGATTCGCCAGGCAATAACGAGGGCGATTGCGGACCAGGCGAGAACCATAAGGATTCCCGTCCATATGGTAGAAACCATAAACAAGCTTATAAGGGTGTCACGCCAGCTTTTGCAGGAGCTCGGACGTGAGCCTACGCCGCAGGAGATTGCGGCGGAGATGGACATGCCCGTTGAGCGTGTGAGGGAAATTCTTAAAATTTCACAGGAGCCCGTATCTCTTGAAACGCCGATTGGCGAGGAGGAGGACAGCCATCTCGGAGATTTCATACAGGACGACAATGTCCCGGTTCCGGCGGAGGCGGCGGCATTTACGCTTCTTAAGGAGCAGCTTGACGAGGTGCTTTCAACGCTCACTGACAGGGAGCAGAAGGTGCTTAAGCTTCGCTTCGGGCTTGACGACGGAAGAGCCAGAACTCTTGAGGAGGTCGGCAAGGAATTCAACGTGACGAGGGAGCGCATCAGGCAGATTGAGGCAAAGGCGTTAAGAAAGCTCCGCCATCCGAGCAGAAGCCGCAAATTAAAGGATTATCTCGAGTAATGAATTTTAAATTATCCAAAAGACTTTCTGCGGTTGCAGATATGATTACCAAAGGCAGCAGCGTGGCTGACGTCGGAACAGACCACGGATACATACCGATATATCTTGCGCTTAACGGACTTTGCCGGTACTCGGTGGCAATGGATATAAACGAGGGACCGCTTGAGCGCGCCCGCGAAAATATCCGTGCCTACGGAGTGGAGGACAAAGTAAGCACAAGGCTTTGCGACGGGCTTTCGGGACTTGTGGCCGGTGAAACTGATACGGTTGTTATTGCCGGAATGGGCGGGCTTCTTACGGTACGGATTCTCGAGGCGTCGCCCGAAAAGGCGCACGCGGCGAAGGAGCTTGTGCTTTCTCCGCATTCCGATGTGGACGCTGTAAGAGCCTTTTTGGCGCGCAATTCATTTGTTATTGCCGACGAGAGCATAGTGAAGGAGGACGGCAAATTTTATTTTGTCCTCAGAGCCGTAAACGGAGACGCACCAGTTCCAGAGGGAGCGGCGCTTTATTACGGACTGCCGCTGTTAAAAAAGCGCGATAGGGTTCTTAAGGAATATCTTGAGCGCGAGCTGGCGCTGCGGCAAAAAATAATTGAGAATCTTCGGAGCAATTCCTCTGACGGAAACGGGCGGATTGCCCAGATAAAAGATGAAATTACAATAATTAAAGAAGGATTTAATTTTTATGAAAGCTGCTGAAATAGCCGGATTGCTTGAAAAATTCAGCCCTTCAAGGTATGCGTGTGAATGGGATAATGTCGGGATGAATGTCGGAAGGGACGAAAACGAGGTGGACAGGATTCTTGTCTGCCTTGATATTGACGACGCGGCGGTGGAGTATGCGCTTAATAACGGCGCGGACATGATAGTATCCCATCACCCGTTGATTTTTCACGGGATTAAAAAAATAAACGACAGCGATTTTATCGCCGGGAGAATTCTTACGCTTGCCGAAAACCGCGTAAACGCCTTCTGTATGCATACGAATTTTGACAGCACTCATATGGCGTTGGAAGCGGCGAAGCGCCTCGGGCTTAAGCCGGAGGGCGTGCTTGAGGAGGTATGCGACGGCAAGGGAATAGGCGTTGTCGGAGAGCTTTCGGGCGCGGTAAGCGCGTCGGATCTTGCTTTGCTTGTCAAGAAAAGCTTCGGGCTTGAACATGTTGTTATGTACGGAGATAAGGACGCGAAAATTGAGCGCGTGGCTTTGGTTCCCGGCTCCGGCAAGGATGAAATCGAATCGGCGCTTGCTTCGGGAGCGCAGGCGTTTGTAACCGGAGACATTACCTATCATTACGGAATTGACGGCGCCGCGCGGAATATTGTGATAATTGATGCAGGACATTACGGACTTGAGCATATATTTATAGATATAGTTTCGGATTATCTTGAGCGATGCACCGATAATGTTGGGATAATGAGGATGCCGCTTGATAATCCGCAAAAATACTTTTAGCGAGGTGTGACGGTGGAGAACAGAATTTTACTTAAAGAATTGGCGGACGCCAGACAGAAAGAATACGCGAACAGGATTATGCTTGCGAAGGTGGACGGAAAGCTTTCGGAGCTTACAAATGAAGTTGATGCCGACCGCAAAATCGAATTTATCACGACGGCACACGGCGACGGCGCGCTGACCTATAAAAGAAGCGCGACGCTTATCATGCTAAAGGCAATCTACGACGTTATTCCGCGCCAGAAAATAGATAAGGTCAAGGCGGAGTTTTCACTCAGCAAGGGCTATTACTGTACGATAAAGGGCGATGTGCAGATTACAGAGGAGCTTCTTTTATCAATAAAAAAAAGAATGAGAGAGCTTGTAGCTGCCGATATCCCGATTGTCAAAAAAAGCCTTAAGACCGGAGAGGCGATTGAGAATTTCAGAAAGCACGGAATGTACGATAAGGAAAAGCTTTTTACATACAGAAGAAGCTCTTTGGTGAACGTGTACAGCCTTGACGGGTATGAGGATTATTATTACGGCTATATGGCGCCCTCAACGGGCTATATAGAGTATTTTGATTTGTTTTTGTATGACGAGGGCTTTGTTATACAGTTTCCGACCATGGAGGCGCCCGAGATTATTCCCGAGTTTGCGCCGCAGAAAAAACTTTTCGGCGTTCTCAAAGAATCCGCCGAATGGAGCGAGATGCTTCAGGTTGAAACCGTGGGCGATTTGAACGAGGTTATCGCGCACGGCAAAATAAACGAGCTTATACTTGTTCAGGAGGCTCTTCAGGAGAAAAAACTCGCGGATATCGCCGCTTCGATTGCGGCTGACCGCTCCAGAAAATTCATTATGATTGCGGGACCCTCATCGTCGGGCAAGACCACGACCTCCTACAGACTCGCCATACAGCTTCGGGCGCACGGAATGATGCCGCATCAGATTTCGCTTGACAATTATTTCGTGAACAGAGAGGATACGCCGCTTGACGAGAACGGCAATTATAATTTTGAATGCCTTGAGGCGCTTGACATTGAGCAGTTCAATAAGGATATGACCGCGCTTTTAAACGGCAAAAGCGTCGAAATCCCGTCGTTTAATTTCAAGATAGGAAAAAGAGAGTATAACGGAGAGGTAAAAAGACTGGGACCGAACGATGTGCTTGTCATAGAGGGTATACACGGGCTTAACGATAAGCTTTCGTATTCGCTTCCGAAGGAGAGCCGCTTCAAAATATATCTGAGCGCGCTTACTCAGCTCAATATTGACGAACACAACAGGATTCCGACAACCGACGGAAGACTTATACGCAGAATGGTGCGCGATGCGAGAACGCGCGGTACGATAGCAAGGAAAACCATTGCGATGTGGAGTTCGGTAAGACGTGGCGAGGAGGAGAATATTTTCCCGTTTCAGGAGGAGGCGGACGTTATGTTCAACTCCGCTCTGATTTATGAGCTTGCGGTATTGAAGCAGTACGCCGAGCCGTTGCTTTTCGGGATAACGCCGGAGTATGAGGAGTACGCCGAGGCAAAGCGCCTGCTCAAATTCCTCGATTATTTTCTCGGTGTCGGCGCGGAAAATATTCCGATTAATTCGATTGCGAGGGAGTTCGTGGGCGGAAGCTGCTTTAACGTATAAGGCTTCAGCCCAGAAGCGTGCAGATAATATGCTCCGTGTAATCCGCGATCAGACCGGGATTGCCGTAGAAATCCTCCGTATATTCGAAAAACGTGATTTTGTCGTAGTAGTCTATTTTAAAATAAGGCGAAACGATTTCCTCATACTGGGGCAGGAAAACGCCGGTTTTTTTGCTGTAGCAGTTGGCGGCTTTCGCCTGCGTACGGTAATTTTTGTCCACGTAAAAGGCAACACTCTTGTGTATGGAGCGGTCCTCTTCGGGAAGATAGTAATAGTCCTTGTAATTTGGATAAAAATACTTAAGCTCGTCCGTGTGCGCCCTGACACAGATACGCGCCTTGTTTTCAAATATTGTTATGTAAAAATAATCGTTGCCGTAGGATACGCGCAGGGGCACGGTTTCGCCGAGCCGCAGGGTAAGGACTACCTCCTTGCGCACGGAATCATTAGCGGACTGAGATACGCGCAGCTCCATGCTCTCAATAGAATAGCGCTTGTCTGTTACGCATTCGTAGCTCATAACGGGAGCAATCCCCGACACGCCGAGCACGTCCTCGCGGTTGTGTGTGAGCAAAAGCTCCAGAAGCTCGTCGGAACGGCTTGAAAGATAGTCGTTGTATATTTTTATAAGCTCGCCGCCGGTGTATTTGTCCTCACGGTTGATTCCCATAAATTTCTCTATTGATTTCTGCTTTATATTTTCGAGCTTTAAAAGCATTTTGAAGGGCTGTATTCTTTTGTAAATGTCGATGCTCTGTATTCCCGAAAAATCACAGGGAATATCGAGAATCCGGCATTTTTTGATTATGTAGGGAATGTCGAAGCCGCTGCCGTTGTAATGCACAAGCGCCTTGAAAGACGAGGCAAAATCAAGGAACGCCCTGATTATTTCCGTCTCAGAATCCCGGGTATCCGCAAACCACTGGGTTACGCGGTATTTTCCGTCCCTGAAACAGGCGCAGCCAATCAGGTAGAGCGTCGTGGAGGCGGGAGCGAAGCCCGTTGTTTCTATATCAAAATACAGGATTTCCGAAGCGTCGTAAGAGCACATGGGTATTGTAAAATTCAGAGTATCGACGGTTCTTGTAAATTCTTTCATTTTTCCTCCGTTGTATGGTAAATTTCAATATAATTATACATGAAAGAGCAAAAATGTGTAGCTTTTTTTAGTAAAAAGTTATACAATATTTACAGATATTTTTACTTACTAAGAACGAAGGAGTGAACGTATTGGGCTTACTGACTTTTAAGGGTGGGACGCACCCTTACGACGGCAAGGAGCTGTCCAAAGACGCCGCAATCGAGGAGCTTAAGCCGGGTGCGGAGCTTGTATTTCCGCTGTCGCAGCATATAGGCGCGCCGGCAAAGCCGATTGTTGCTGTGGGCGATAGGGTGCTTGCGGGACAGAAGATTGCCGAGAAGGGCGGATTCATATCCGCGAATATCCACAGCTCGGTTTCGGGAACGGTCAAAAAAATCGAGCCGAGGCTTGTGGCTACAGGCGGCACGGTCAATTCGATTATCATTGAGAACGATAACGAATACGAGACTGCGCCAAAGCTTAACGAACTTCCGCCAGAGGAGCTTTCGGCGGACGAAATCAGGGCAATAATCGAGGAGGCGGGAATAGTCGGAATGGGCGGAGCGGGCTTCCCCACCAACGTGAAGCTTTCTCCAAAGAATCCCGAAGGAATCGATTCGATTATTGTAAACGGCGCCGAATGCGAGCCGTATCTGACCTCGGATTACCGCCGAATGCTCGAGCATCCCGACGAGCTGGTGAACGGGCTTAAGACGGTTCTTAAAATTTTTCCGGGAGCCAAGGGCTATATCGGAATCGAGAACAACAAGCCTGAGGCAATAAGTCTTTTGTCGGAATACACGGCGAACGAGCCGGATATAGAAATAAAGGTGCTTAAGACCAAATATCCGCAGGGCGGCGAGCGCTGCATGATTAAGGCTATAACGGGAAGGAAAATCAACTCAAAAATGCTCCCCGCGGACGCAGGCTGCATTGTACATAATGTAGATACGATTGTCTCGATTTATCAGGCGGTTTACGAGGGCAGACCGCTTACAAAACGAATAATAACTGTCACGGGCGACGCGGTTTCGGAGCCTAAGAATTTCTATGTTTATCTGGGAACAAGCCTCAAGGAGCTTGTAGACGCGGCGGGCGGCTTTAAATGCGCTCCCGAGAAAATAATCTCCGGCGGTCCCATGATGGGATTTTCGTTTTTCGACTTGAATGTTCCCGTCGTAAAAGGCTCGTCGTCGGTACTCGCCTTTGCGAATGACGATGTTTCGGCAAATCCGTCCACGGCATGTATAAGATGCGGACGCTGCGCCGAGGCGTGCCCCGAAAACCTGCTTCCGATGAAGCTTGCGGTAATGGCGCAGCACGGCGATTCGGAGGGCTTTAAGAAGCTGTACGGAATGGAATGCGTGGAATGCGGCTGCTGTTCGTATGTATGTCCGGCTAAGCGCCCCGTAACTCAGTCCGTCCGCTCCATGAAGAAAATGATTATGGCTCAGGGCAGAAAGTAAGGAGGCGGTAAGAAGATGAACGAAGAAAAATTGTTAAACGTATCCTCGTCGCCCCATGTGAGGGATAAATCCTCGACGACGAGAATAATGCTCGACGTATGCATAGCTCTTTTGCCTGCCTGCGTGTTCGGAATAATCAATTTCGGAATGAGGGCGCTTGTCGTACTGCTTATGTCGGTGACCTTCTGCGTGTTTTTCGAGTTTATTTACGAAAAAGCGATGCACAAAGCGGTAACCGTACGCGATTTGAGCGCGGTTGTCACGGGACTTCTGATAGGCATGAATATGCCGCCGGAAATTCCTCTTTGGATGGTGGGCATAGGCTGCGCGTTCGCGATTATAATAGTAAAACAGCTTTTCGGCGGGCTCGGACAGAATTTCATGAATCCGGCGCTTGCGGCTAGGTGCTTTTTGCTCATATCCTTTGCGGGAAAAATGACAACGTTTACATACGACGGAGTTACCGGAGCGACGCCGCTTGCTCTTCTGAAGGCGGGAGAGAGCGTAGACGTACTCAGAATGTTTCTCGGAACCACGGGCGGCGTAATCGGCGAGACCTGCGTTCCCGCGATTCTTGTGGGAGCCGCATATCTGCTTATACGCAGGGTTATCGCGCCTACGATTCCGCTTGTGTACATAGGAACTTTTTCGGTGTTTCTGCTGATTTTCGGCGGGCACGGCTTTGACATGAGTTTTCTTGCGGCGCATCTTTGCGGCGGCGGACTTATGTTAGGAGCGTTTTTTATGGCGACGGATTATGTGACCTCCCCGGTAAGCACGGGCGGAAAGGTCGCTTTCGGCGTGATACTCGGTATTTTTACCGGACTGTTCAGAATCTTCGGCAATTCGGCGGAGGGAGTGTCCTACGCAATCATACTTTCCAATCTGCTTGTGCCGATTATAGAGAAGCTTACGGTGCCGAGAGCATTCGGCGTTGTCCGTGAGAAAAAAACAAAAGCAAAGGGGGAGATGTGATGAAGAAAATCATTAAGGACGCCCTTGTGCTTTTTGCCATAACGCTGATTTCGGGACTGCTTTTAGGCGTTGTCTATAAGGTCACCAAAAAGCCTATCGAGGAGCAGAACGAGAAAACCAAGATTGCCGCTTACAACAATGTTTTCGACAAGCTTGAAACGTATGAGGAAATTACGGCGCTTGAGGCGGCTCAGGACGCGATAAAGGAAGCCGGGTATACGGCTGTAACGCTTAACGAGGCTGTCAGGGCGTTTGATGCAAGCGGCAAGGAATTGGGAATGATTATAACCGTGACCGACGCGGATGGCTACGGCGGCAATATAAAAATGACGCTCGGCGTTGACGTATCCGGCACGATAACGGGACTTGAAATTCTCGATATAAGCGAAACCGCAGGCTTGGGAATGAAGGCAAAGGATGCCGCCTTCCGTGAGCAGTTCGCGGGAATAAAGGCGGAGCGCGTCGAATACACCAAGAGCGGAAAGACAAAGGATAACGAAATTGACGCAATAAGCAGCGCCACCATAACCACAAAGGCGGTTACGGCGGGAGTGAACGGCGCGCTTGAGGCATACAGAATATTAGGAGATTCTCCCTCGGCAAAAGGAGGCGATGTCAGTGAATAAATGTGTTGAACGTCTTTATAACGGCGTGGTCAAGGAAAATCCCACGCTTGTGTTAATGCTCGGCATGTGCCCGACGCTCGCCGTTACAACCTCGGCGATTAACGGCGCGGGAATGGGGCTTGCCTCGACGGTTGTGCTTGCGCTGAGCAATCTCATGATTTCTCTTTTGCGCAAGGTTATACCTGACAGGGTGAGAATGCCGGCGTACATAGTAATCGTCGCTTCGTTTGTCACGATGGTGCAGTTTCTGATGCAGGGCTTCGTGCACAGCCTGTACCAGTCGCTCGGAATTTATATTCCGCTCATCGTGGTAAACTGCATTATACTCGGGCGCGCGGAGAGCTACGCCTCCAAAAACGGACCGCTTGAATCGCTTTTCGACGGCTTGGGAATGGGACTTGGATTCACGCTTTCCCTTACGGTTCTGGGAGCGTTCCGTGAGATACTCGGAGCGGGAACGGTGTTCGGCTTCAGCTTTATCCCCGCGAACAATCCCACAAGCTTTGAACCGATAAGCATTTTCGTGATGGCTCCGGGAGCGTTCTTCGTGCTTGCGATGCTTGTGGCTGCAATGAACAAAATAAAGGCAAAGAAGGGCAAACCCATTATAGACATATGCCGTGACGGCGGCTGTATCGGCTGCTCCAACCGCTTCTGCGCGGGCAGAAAGCCTTCTCCGGGTGAAACCGAAGCAAAGACGAAGGAGGTAGAAGGATAATGAAAACTTTACTGCTTATCGCCGTGGGCTCCGCCCTCGTCAACAACGTGGTTTTAAGCCAGTTTCTCGGACTTTGTCCGTTTCTGGGCGTTTCAAAGAAGATAAAGACGGCTGCCGGAATGGGCGCGGCGGTTATTTTCGTTATAACCGTGTCCTCGTTTCTTGCGGCGCTGATATACAAATTTATCCTTACGCCGCTTAATCTGACCTACCTTAACACGATTGTTTTCATACTTGTAATCGCCGCGCTCGTGCAGTTTGTGGAAATGGTGCTCAAAAAAATAAGCCCGTCCCTCTATCAGGCGCTGGGCGTGTATCTGCCGCTCATAACGACCAACTGCGCGGTTCTCGGAGTGGCGCTTACGAATGTGTCGAAGGAATACGGTATACTTACCTCGGTGGTGAACGGTCTCGGAACCGCCGTGGGCTTTACGGTTGCGATAGTGATTCTTGCCGGAATCCGCGAGCGCAACGAGCATAACGATGTACCGGAAAGTTTTAAAGGAATGCCGATAACGCTCCTGACGGCGGGACTTATGGCGATTGCCTTTATCGGCTTTTCGGGAATAATATAGGAAGGGCTGGTGAAGAATTATGACGGGTATTATAATTGCCGCCGCGATTGTAGGCGGAGTCGGAATACTTATCGGTCTGTTCCTCGGAATTTCGGGTGAAAAGTTAAAGGTTGAGGTGGACGAACGCGAGGTTGCGGTCAGAGCCGAGCTTCCCGGCAACAACTGCGGAGGCTGCGGCTACGCAGGCTGCGACGGTCTTGCCGCCGCGATTGCCAAGGGAGAGGCTCCCGTCGGGGGCTGTCCCGTCGGCGGAGCCGATGCCGCCGCCAAAATAGCCGCGATAATGGGCGTTGAGGCGACGGAGGGCGCGCGTCTTGCCGCCTATGTCAAATGCTCCGGCAACTGCGACACGGCAAGGGACGATTATGTTTATACCGGAGTTGCGGACTGTAAGATGGCGGCTCTTGTGCCGAACGGAGGCGCGAAAGCCTGCGCCTACGGCTGCCTCGGGCTAGGCTCCTGCGTGAAGGCGTGTGATTTTAACGCGATTCATGTTTCAAACGGCGTTGCGTCGGTGGACACGGAGCTTTGCAAAGCGTGCGGCAAATGCGTGGCGGCGTGTCCGAAGAGCCTTATAGAGCTGAGACCCGTAAGCGGTGTTGCGAACGTGGCTTGCTCCTCGCACGGAAAGGGAAAGCCCGTTATGGACGTTTGCAAGTCCGGCTGTATAGGCTGTACCCTCTGTGAAAAGCAGTGTGAGCACGGAGCCATTGCCATGGACAACAATATTCCTTTGATTGACTATACTAAATGTACCGGATGTGGAAAATGTGCGGAAAAATGTCCTAAAAAAATTATTCATATCGCATAGATTTGATTTTATTTTGGGTGCAGTGCTGCTTGTTGCGGCGCTGTGCCTGTTTGCGGTGTTCAAAAATACCAAGAAGGACGGCGGCGCCGTGGAGGTCACGCAGGACGGAAAGCTCGTCGGCGTCTATCCTCTTTCCGAGGATGCCTCCTATGAGTTTTCGACCTTTTACGGGCATAACACACTTGTGATTGAAGACGGCTTTGCGTATATGTCCGAGTCAACCTGCCGCGACCATGTGTGCGAGGGAATGGGCAGGATTTCCAAGGTGGGCGAAACCATAATATGTCTTCCGAACGAGCTTTTTGTCAAGGTGACAAAAGGAGAGGAGGGCGATTATGACGCAGTCGTCAGATAAGAAAAAGGTCAGGCAGGCGGATAAACGTCAGAAATTCATGGAAAGCGACGTTGCGCTTTACGGAATGTTCATAAGCGTCGCCGCCGTTATGAGCTATGTCGAATCTCTTGTTCCCATAAGGCTTCCCGCGCCGGGGATGAAAATCGGGCTTGCAAACATCGTGATTATATGGGTGCTTTATTCAATGGGGATAAAGCCAGCCGCAATAATCAATGTGCTCAGGGTGCTTCTGGTCGGCTTTCTTTTCGGAAATCTTTACAGCATTCTTTTCAGCTTCGTGGGGGCGGCGGCAAGCCTCGGGGTTATGTACGCTCTCAAAAAAGTAAAGCTTTTTTCCGTAGTCGGCGTGAGTATAGCGGGCGGAGTGACACATAATCTCGCCCAGACGGCGGTTGCGATGCTGGTGCTTGAAAACGCGAGGATTGCGTATTATCTTCCGGCGCTCATAATATGCGGCGTCGCGGCGGGAATCGCGATAGGTATTCTCGGAGGACTTTTATACAAAAAAATCAAAATCCTTCCGTCCGGAGGAAGCGGACAGAAGGGATAAAAATATCACAGAGGTAAAATTAAGCAATGATTACATATGTTAAGGGCGAGCTGAGCGAAATATACGGCAATTACATAGTGGTAGAAACCGGGGGCGTGGGCTACGAGATGATGGTGCCCTCGTCGATTACGGGCGCTCTGCCCGCGCTTGGGAGCGACGTCAAAATTTACACCTATCAGTATGTTAAGGAGGACGCGCTTGATTTGTACGGCTTCTTAAGCCGCGACGATTTGAATATATTCAAGCTTTTAATTACCGTCAACGGGATAGGGCCAAAGGGGGCTCTGAATATCCTTTCCGTCATTACTCCCGATGATTTGCGGCTTGCGGTTCTTTCCGACGATGTCAAAAGAATCCAGTCCGCCCCGGGAATAGGTGCGAAAACGGCCCAGAAGCTGATTATTGAGCTTAAGGACAAGCTTTCATTGGAGGACGTGCTTACAAAGGGCGTATCGGGCGGCGCCGCGCAGTCCGCTCAGAACGCAAACGGACCGAGGGACGAGGCAATCGAGGCTCTTGTGGCGCTCGGCTATTCCTCTTCCGAATCGATAAGGGCGGTGCGCGAGGTCGAAATAACGGAGGATGCCGACGGCGAAGCGGTGCTTAAGGCTGCCCTCAAAAAACTTGCATTTATGTAATTTCCGGAGATAAATATGGCTAAAAGAGTGATAACAACCGAATTTACGTCGGAGGACGCAGTAATCGAGAGCAATCTTCGTCCCGCAAGCCTTGACGACTATGTCGGACAGGAAAAAATAAAAAGCAATCTGCGCGTTTTTATCGAAGCAGCCAAAAACCGCGGCGAGTCCCTCGACCACTGTCTTTTCTACGGACCGCCGGGGCTCGGCAAAACCACGCTCGCCGGAATTATCGCCTCCGAAATGGGAGTAAATAAAAAGATTACCTCCGGTCCCGCAATTGAAAAGCCGGGCGACATGGCGGCAATCCTCAACAATCTTCAGGAGGGCGACATCCTTTTCGTTGACGAGATACACCGGCTCAACAGACAGGTTGAGGAGGTTCTTTATCCCGCGATGGAGGATTATGCCATCGACATTATGATAGGCAAAGGGCAGACTGCGCGCTCCATAAGGCTGGAGCTTCCGCATTTCACGCTTATCGGCGCGACCACAAGGGCGGGGCTTCTTACCGCGCCGCTGCGCGACCGCTTCGGTGTCGTGAACAGGCTTGAGTACTATACTGTTGATGAGCTTAAAAAAATAATAATCCGCTCGGCGGCTGTCTTAAACGCCGGAATCGACGGCGAGGGCGCGGCGGAGCTTGCCAGACGCTCAAGGGGTACGCCCCGCCTTGCGAACAGGCTTTTAAAGCGTGTGAGGGATTTTGCGCAGGTCAAGTTTGACGGCTCAATCAACAAGGAGGTGGCGGCGTACGCCCTAGACCTTCTCGAGGTTGATAAGGAGGGGCTTGACAAGAACGACAGAAATATTCTTTTTACGATTATAGAAAAATACTCCGGAGGTCCGGTGGGACTTGAAACCCTTGCGGCTTCGCTCGGAGAGGACGCCGGGACGCTTGAGGACGTGTACGAGCCGTACCTTATTTTCAATGGTTTCATTAACAGGACGCCGAGGGGCAGAACGGTTACGGAGCATTGCTATAAGCATTTCGGACTGCCCGTACCGTAATCCGGCGTATGAGAAAGAGAGGTAAAAATGGGAAATTCCGAGAAATCAAACTCAGATAACGATAAAGAGATTCTTGACAGAGAAACCGTAAACAAAATATGGGAGGAAGCGTACCGCGCAAATCCGAGGGCATACGAAAAAGACGACCAAAGCATAATAGTCGGATTTGCCCTCACGGAGGATACCCCTTCGATTTTTCCTCTTTTGCCTGAGGAACAATGGGCGATTGAGGGCAAGACCATAAGTTCGTGGATTATTACGATGGTCAGTTTGACAAATCCGCAGGGCGGAATCATAGGGCAGATGGAATATCACGAGGCGATGAAACGCCTTGCGCCGTACATTATTGTTGTAGCCGATAACTGGGTGCTTATCAGGGCTATGACGCACGACGAGCTGGACGGGCTTTTTGAGGGACTGCCGAGAAATGTGATTTGATAATGAACGAGAAAATAATTTTGCAGATATGTCTGGACTGTCTTGGCGAAGAACCGATAAAAACGGTATGTAATATATGAAAACATATTTCAGTGAATTGACGGAGATCTAAAATGACCA
>JAAVHB010000058.1 GCA_014799955.1 Butyrivibrio sp.
GGTCAGGTTCAGCTTGAAAAAATAGCAAGCTCCGGCGGGGTTTTCGCGCCCACAATACGCTATAACGACGGCAGATTTTATATGGTTACAACCAACGACACCACTCATACGCATTTTTACGTTTACACGGACGACATTCACGGCGAATGGTCGGACCCCATAACCGTTGACCAGAACGGAATAGACCCGTCTCTGTTTTTTGAAGACGGACACACATACTTTATGAGCAACGGAAGCGACGACAACGGCATTCCCGGTGTTGTCCAGTGCGAGATAGATGTCGAAACCGGACGAAAGCTCACGCCAAGCCGCACAATCTGGCAGGGAAGCGGCGGGCGCTATCTTGAAAGTCCCCATCTCTACAAAATAGGCGGATATTATTATCTCATGGCGGCTGAGGGCGGCACGGAGTACGGACATATGATTACCTATGCCCGCTCGGTCTCACCCTGGGGACCTTTTGAGAGCTACGCCGAAAATCCCGTGCTGACCAACCGCAACAAAGCTCCGTACATCATTCAGGGCATAGGCCACGGTGATTTGGTTCAGGATACACACGGCGACTGGCACATACTCTGCCTCGGCTTCCGCCAGATTCATATGTGGCAGACCTATCATCACCTGGGACGCGAGGTCTTTCTTATTCCCGTTTCGTTCGGTGACGACGGATGGTTTACTGCCGGAAAGGACGGTACCGCCGACGAAAGCTATGAGATAAATGGGGATTTCGCGCAGAAACCCCTGCCAGAATTCACTTTTGAAAATACCGATTTCGGCGTTGACTGGTGTTTTCTCAGGCATCCCCATACGGAAAACTACGAGCTTGGCGGCGAAAATGCCGTTTTGCGCGGAACAGATATAACGCTGGACGACGTGGATTCCCCGACCTTTGTCGGACTGCGCCAGAGAGCTTTTGATATGGAATTGTCCTGCGACGTGACCGCCGACTGCGGCGAGGCGGGAGTTACGGTTTATATGTGCGAAAGCGAGCACTACGAGGCGGCAATACGCAAAAACGGCAGTGGCTGGGAGGCTGTTCTTAAGCTTAATATCGGTGATATCAAGCATATACAGAAGTCCGTGCCGATAGAATCCGGCAAAGCAAAAATATGCATAAAAGCCGACAGTACGCGGTATTATTTCTCGATACAGTGCGGCGGCGAAACAATCAAGCTCGGAGACGCCGCCTCCAAATATCTTTCCTCCGAGGTCGCCGGCGGTTTTACCGGTGTTATGCTCGGGCTTTACGCCGTCGGAAACAACAGGGCGGAATTCGGCAATTTCAGATGTAAATATTTTTAAAAAATAAAGAAAATCCCGTTCACGGGAATGTTACGGAGGTATAATATGAAAGCTTTAACCGCACCCATGGGGTGGAACAGCTGGGACTGCTACGGCGCGGCGGTCACCGAGGATGTAGTCAGAAAAAACGCCGATTTTATGGCAGCCAATCTCAAAAAATACGGCTGGGAATATATCGTTGTGGATATTCAATGGAGTGAACCCGCCGCAAAAAACCACGAATACACTCCTTTTACCGAGCTTTGCATGGACGAATACTCAAGGCTGATTCCGGCGCCGAACCGTTTCCCATCCTCGGCTGACGGAAAGGGCTTCGCGCCCTTGGCGGAATATGTCCATTCTCTCGGGCTTAAGTTCGGCATACATATAATGCGGGGACTCCCCCGTCAGGCGGTTCATCGGAATACCCCCATAAAGGGTACGGACAAAACCGCCGCCCAGATTGCCAAAACCGCGAGCATTTGCAGCTGGAACACCGATATGTACGGCGTAGACGCCTCCAAAGAAGGCGCGCGCGAATACTATGACAGCATTTTTGAGCTTTACGCTTCATGGGGAGTTGATTTTATCAAATGTGACGACATAGCAAGGGAGCTGCCCCATGAGGAAAGCGAGCTGATAATGCTGAGCGACGCCCTTAAGGGCTGCGGCAGGGATATGATTCTGAGCCTTTCTCCCGGTCCCGCGCTTCTGGAAAAATCGGAGCTGTATAAAAGAACGGCAAATATGTGGCGAATAACCGACGATTTCTGGGATAAATGGGAACTGCTTTACAATATGTTCGAGCGCGCCGAAAAATGGTGTACGCATACGGGAGCCGGACACTGGCCGGACGCCGATATGCTTCCGATAGGTCCGATTCTTCAGGATTATGACAAAAACAACCGCACCGCCTTTACAAAGGACGAGCAGATAACCATGATGACCCTGTGGAGTATTTTCCGCTCACCGCTTATTATCGGCGGCGAAATGACGGGCTTTGACGATTTTACAATGGGTCTTCTCACAAACGAATCTGTTCTCGCCATGCACCGCAACGCGCGCCACTCCCATCAGGTATGGAGAAAGGAAATAAACGGCACGGAGCATATCCTCTGGACAGCCTCATGTCAGGAGGGCGGCACCTATATGGCAATATTCAATGCCGGGGATAAG
The DNA here is from genome assembly GCA_014799955.1 of Butyrivibrio sp. GTDB lineage: Bacteria > Bacillota > Clostridia > Lachnospirales > Lachnospiraceae > Eshraghiella. The sequence goes on from JAAVHB010000058.1 coordinate 2,458, forward strand.
GACAGCGAGATAAGCGTACCTCTTACCGACCTTGAAATATACGGCGGCGCAAGACTTACCGAACTGTGGAGCGGCGAAACGCAAAACTGCCCCGAAGAAGCAGCCGTAAAGCTGAACTCCCACGGGGCAAAAGCATATTTAATCACGGTTTAATTTTAAGTGCCCTGATTGCGTTAAGCACCGCGATTACCATTACGCCGACATCGGCAAATATGGCAATCCACATATTGGCGATTCCGAGTGCGCCAAGCACAAGGCATATAAGCTTAACTGCCAAAGCAAAAGCTATGTTTTCCCTGACAATGCGAAGCGTCTTGACGGCAATTCTCATTGCCAGGGATATTTTTTGCGGCTCGTCGTCCATCAGCACGATGTCCGCCGCCTCAATAGCCGCGTCGGAGCCCATCGCTCCCATGGCGATTCCGACATCGGCTCTCGAAAGCACCGGAGCGTCGTTAATTCCGTCTCCCACAAAGGCAAGCCTTTCTTTTGGCTGCTTTTTCTCAAGAAGCTTCTCCACCTCAGAAACCTTATCCGCGGGCAAAAGCTCGCTGCGCACCGTATCTATTCCTATTTCCGATGCAATCCTTTCCGCGGCAGCCGCGGAATCTCCCGTCAGCATCACGGTCTTTTTTACGCCGCGCTCCCTTAGACCGGCTATTGCCTGCTTCGCAGTCGGCTTAACCACATCTGAAATCGTAATGCATCCCGCATATTTCCCGTCAACAGCCACATATACGCCTGTGCCGTCGTTGTGCTCCGTTTCGACCTTAACGCCCTCTCTGTCCATGAGCTTTAAGTTTCCGGCGCTTACGGTTTTTCCGTCAACAACCGCGCGGACACCGTGTCCGGCAATCTCCTCGATTCCGCTTACCTTTTCCAAATCTATTTTCCCGGCGAAAGAATTTTTGAGGCTGACGCTTATGGGATGGCTCGAGCCGCTTTCGGCATACGCCGCGTAATATATCAGCTCCTCAGCCGAAAAACCGCCATCGGGATACACTCCCGTAACCTCGAAAACTCCCTTGGTGAGCGTTCCGGTTTTGTCAAAAACAATGTATTTCGTCCCGGCAAGCGCCTCAAGATAGTTGGAGCCCTTTACAAGTATTCCGTTCGTAGAGGCACAGCCGATTCCTCCGAAAAAGCTTAAGGGTATGGAAATCACAAGCGCGCACGGACAGCTTATTACAAGAAACGTAAGCGCGCGTATAATCCAGCCCTGCCAGTTCGGTTCGGCATTAATAAGCAGGCTTACAAGAGGGGGCGCCAAAGCCAGAAGCAGCGCACCGCCGCATACGGCGGGCGTATAGTACTTGGCAAATCTGGTGATGAAATTCTCGGAACGGGATTTTTTCATACTGGAATTTTCCACCAGCTCAAGAATCTTTGATACCGTCGAATCTCCGAACGCCTTGGTCGTCTTGATTTTAACCGTTCCTGTCATATTGATGCAGCCGCTTATAACCTCGTCTCCGGACTGTACTTCCCTCGGAACGCTTTCGCCCGTCAGCGCACCCGTGTTCAGCGTGGTGATTCCGTCAACAATAATGCCGTCAATCGGGATTTTTTCACCCGGGTTGACGATAATCTCGGAGCCGGGCTTAACCTCGTCGGGACTTACTTTTTTAAGTTCTCCGTCAACCATTATATTTGCGTAGTCGGGGCGTATGTCCATGAGAGCCGCTATATTGCGGCGGCTTTTCCCGACGGCGTAGGATTGAAAAAGCTCTCCTACCTGATAGAAAAGCATTACCGCCACGCCCTCGCGGAATTCACCGAGAACCATCGCTCCGACCGTCGCTATCGCCATAAGGAAATTCTCGTCGAAAATCTGTCCGTGCAGTATTCCCTTTCCCGCCTTTTTAAGAATATCGTATCCTATCACAAAATACGGAACAAGATAAATTACCGCCTCAAGCCACAGCGGAAGCTTCACGAGCTCGCTGACTGCCCACGCCGCTGCCAAAAGCGCCACGGAAATTATTATTCTGTATAAAACCTTTTTCTGCTTTCTGTTCATATATTCTCCTTAAATGAAGATTTCACAGTCATCCTCTACCATTTTGCAGTTTTTAAGCGCCGCTTTCATGACAGCCTTCTCGTCGGCGCCCTCCTCAAATTCCACTTTAAGCTTAAGCGTCATAAAGCTGAGCGACGCATCCTTAACTCCCTTCGTCGCCTTTACTGCCTCCTCCATTTTTGCCGCGCAGTTTGCGCAGTCAACCTCAACGTCATATGTCTTCTGCATAAGTTAAATCCTCCTTTAATATTATTTTCATTCCTCTACATGCTCCATGCCCATATTCAGAATATTTCTCACATGGTCGTCATCAAGAGCGTAAAAAATTATTTTGCCCTCACGCCTGTATCTGACAAGCTTCGCGTCCTTAAGAATCTTAAGCTGATGGCTTACCGCGGACTGCCCCAGATTCAGAAGCTGCGCAATATCGCCCACACAAAGCTCACTCTCCACCAGCGCGTAAAGAATGCGAATTCTCGTCGAATCGCCGAACACCTTGAAAAGCTCCGCCAAATCATAAAGCACTTCCTCCGCAGGCTGACGTTCAAGCACACGTTTTACAACATCGCCATGCGCCGCCAGAAAATCGCTTTGTTCGTCAATGCCGTTTTCTCCCATTTCTGCCTCCTGTCGTTTTTATATTTTTTCATATGTTCATCTGTTCATATATCAATATAATACTGCTTTCCCTCTTTGTCAACCCCCAAATTAAAATTTATTTTCCCGTAATGGCAACCTTGTGCTTTCTTTCATATAATGTAAAAAAACAAAGAGTGACCTATGAACTGTTTTGACGATGTACGCTCCGTATTCCGCCGCAATCCGAGCGCGACGGCATGCGTATACGGCAGCGAAAAATATCCCTCACTTCGAGGAACCGTAATGTTCTATCAATTATGCGGCAGGGTTGCCGTCCGTGCCGAAATCACGGGACTTCCCGAGGAAAATCACTGCGCAGGCCCCATTTTCGGTTTTCATATCCATGACGGAGGTGAATGTACGGGAAACGAGAACGATTATTTCGCGAATTCGGGTATGCATTACAATCCCCAGAACTGCCCCCATCCGTACCACGCAGGAGATTTGCCGCCGTTATTCGGTGTCGGCGGCACGGCATTCTCCCTGTTTATCACCGACCGCTTCACCGTTTCCGAAATTCTTGGAAAAGCGGTCATAATCCACGGTTCGCCCGACGACTTCACCTCACAGCCCTCCGGCAATTCGGGTGAAAAAATTGCCTGCGGCATTATAACTCCCGTTTGCCGATAAAAAAAGAGCCCCGCATGTCATACGAAGCTCCCGTGCCGCCGTCTGCCCGTTACGGCGGCACGGGACTTTGCGCGTAGCTGCTAAGCGTTCAGCGACACCCCTGTTACGTTAAATTATCATTTATATGTCGCTTTTTTACAAGACAATTCGGCTAAGACATCTTATAATACAATAAAAACACCGGAGGTAAACATATGGCAGCATTCAATAATATTTTCGAAAAGGCGCGTGGGTTCATTTACCGCAACGCACGCCCGCTTGATCTTGCAATGTGGAATTATCACTTTGAAAACGGGAGCCGCGAGGACGTTTTGACCGCTCTGGCAGCGTATCAGAACACGGACGGCGGATTCGGTTACGCTCTTGAGGCGGACTGCTTCAATCCCAACTCCGCACCCATTCAGACCTGGACCGCCTGCGAAATACTGCGTGAGATAAACTTCACCGACAGCTCGCACCCTATTATTAAGGGGATACTGCGCTATCTGGACAGCGGCGCGGATTTTTCGGAAAAACATAATAAATGGCTGAATACCGTAAAAACCAACGACGACTACCCCCACGCGGTATGGTGGAGCTATTCCGATAAGGATGAGGCTTACAGAGACTATAACCCTACCGCTCACCTTGCGGGATTTATTATCCGCTACGCCGATAAGGAGAGCAGGCTGTATAAAAAAGCAGAGGAGATAGCAAAGCAGGCTTACGAGTGGTTCAGAGCCAGCGTCCCCTTTGGTGACGATCACAATACCTTCTGCTTTGTACGGCTGTATGAGTATCTGTCGGAAACAGGCACGGAGCTTGTTGATATGAAGGAGTTCGCGGACAAGCTCAAAGAGGAGATCAATGCCGATATCTGCCGCGAGACCGAAAAGTGGAGAACGGAATATGTCTGCATGCCCTCGAAATTTATTGACAGCAAGGACAGTATATTCTACGAGGGCAATGAGGAGCTTGTGCAAAAGGAGCTGGAGATTACTGCGGAAAGCCAGCTTGAGGACGGCTCATATATCGTCCCCTGGCTCTGGTATAACGAATATAAGGAGTATGAGCTGGCGGCGAACTGGTGGAAATCCAGAATACTGATAAACAAGCTGTTGTTCCTTAAGGCATTCGCATAAGGGAAGAACTGTGAGTTTATGGGATTATCGTTTTGTTTTGCAAAGACTTATACAAAAGTAAGGGAGATTTTAATATGAAGAGAGAATATTCGGAAATGCCCGCGTCAATGGCGGACATGGAAAAGTGGGGGTTTAACTGGGCAGATTACGTTACGGCGATACCCGCACCGCTTTTCCTTATCACTACCTATAAGTCGAACGGTCAGCCCAACGCCAGCCTGCATTCATGGGCTTGCTTCAACGGCTACGCAAACGGATTTTACGCGATACTGTCCCGCGTTCATAAGTCTGGGCATTTGTACAAGACCATACATGAAACGAAAGAGGCGGTGCTGAATTTCCCGACGGCAGATATGTACGACAAGTGCCTTTCGACCATCTCCAACAACGGCTTTGAGGTCGACGAAATAGCTGTATCGGGCTTCACTGCCGAGCCCGCCGCTAAAGTGAACGCGCCGCGTATCAAGGACTGCTTTCTCAACATAGAGTGCCGCTTCCTGTGGGAAAAGGAAATCAAGGAGGGCGACGAGTATGTTCTGATGTGCCTTGAAGCGGTAAATATCGCTATGGAAGATGAAAATCTCGACGAAACAAAGAAGGGCAGATTCGGCGAAACGGGTTTTGCCTACAACGTTCGGCGCGTTGTCAATCCCGAGAACATAGACCAAAGGGAAAGCGGTGTTGCCGTTCTGAAAAGATTATTCTAGAACGTGTTAAAGTCTGACGTGCAAGCAAATTTAATAAACGATAATCAGGTATCGGACGGCTGCGGCCGTTTATAAGCCCTTTTCCACGGTCTGCCATTACCAAGCCAGCCATGCTTTGCCCAGTAGCTTGCGTCAAGACTCTCGGGATTTGTTTTATGTACCGATTTTTGTATCATACGGCAAAAAGAAAATTTTATTTTTGTAATAAGTTTTGTACGCGCAGGTTTTGTATAGTCAATACGGGCAAATTTTTCGGATAATTTTATTGCTTTCCGGGTAAGCTTTGCCTGCTTTTGGGAGGGCAGCTTCTCCCAGACAATATCACTCATCAACGCTTGCGCAAATACTCCGATTTCGGAAACGCCCCACCACGAAAGGCTGTGCTTCATGTCCCTTGCCGTATATTTCGCACCGGCTCCGAGACACTGTGTAATGATAACCGCTCTTTTTGCAAACATTTCCGGCGCCGGACGGTGCGGCATAAAACGGTAGGCAAGATGATCCAGAAACGCCTTCATCGCCCCCGTTGCGTGAAAAACATATGCCGGCGAGGTCATAACAATCAAATCCGCCTCCAGAAGAGATTTCTCTATCGCCTGTACCCTTTCCGCGTCCTTGCAGGTCAGCTCGCCTTTCAGAAAACACCCTGTACATCCGGCGCAGAAGCACGGACAGTCCTTAGGAAGATAATACTCCGTGATATCCGCGTATTCTCTGAATTTTTGTAAAAAAATCTCTTTTAACCTATAAGTTACTCCGTGCTTCTCGGTTCCGTTTATCACAGCAATTTTCATATCCGCACCTCCAGAATATCATACAGAACCTGTTTGTGGAAAGCCTCACGGCTTTCCTTTACCGTCAAATCCGTTCCAAGCAGCCTAAAAACCGCTTCATGCCTTAAAAACGCCTGCTGCATTACTGTAATCAGACAGAAAGTTTTTCGCCTTACCTTTTCCGTGTCCCAGTCGGGACGGCACGCGGAAACAAGCGGCAGATATGCCTCATATGTCCTGCTTGTATTGTCGTTTTCCTTAGGCATACGCATATCCGTAAGTACGGAAATTCTTGATACTGCACAACGGTCAAATAAAAAGGATAATGTCATATTTCCGAGATATTCCAGCCTTTCAAGCGGAGTAAGTCCGTCCTTTGTTTCCCGAAACTCCCTAAAACGGCTCACAATACCGTTTATAATCCGCTCCACGCACAATTCAATCAACTTATCCTTGCTCCCGAAATGGTAATTGACAAGCCCCAAGCCCACATTCGCTCTTTTGCATATTTCGCGGACTGTAATTTCATTCAACCTTTCACCTTTCTCATCAATAAGCCCGATTGCCGCCTGCATAATCGCTTCTTTATTATTGTCCATAGCCCAGCGCCTCCTTGAACAATGTTCAACAGTATTATACTGAACATTGTTCAAAAGGTCAACCCCGTAAAAAAGATCCCGCGCATAAAAAAAGGACAAGGCTTTTCTTTCCTTGTCCCAAAATCCAATACTAAAATTCACAAATCAATCACTGTTTCCAGAAGCGCGGCATACTCTCCCGCGCTTTCCTTCGCCTCGCGCTCAAGCTTTTCCAAATCCGCATTACCGCCGCTCGGAGCGGGCAGCCACCACGGATACGCACCCGTAGCCGAATAGAGATTGTGCAGCAGATAAAGCTTTCCGTCATGGGAATAAAGCTTCAGTCTTCCGTCCATATCACATTTTTCAAGCCTCTGCTGCATTGCCAAAAGCTCCTCGGGCTCACATTCCTTTTCTATTTCCCAGACGCGCCCCCAGAAAAAGCATATCGGCTCCTCGTAATTCCAGCCAATCCGGTTTGAATCCGCTCCCGGATTGCCGGAAAGCACCACCTCGGCAGCTCTCAGCCCATACCCGTGAAATGACGCCGTAAAACAGCGGTTGCAGACCGTATCGCTCCAGTCCGATTCAAACACGTCGAGAGCCTTAAGCTCCTTCTTTTTAAAAGCCGTCTTGCCGTCAAAAACCACGTCGTCGAAAACGCTTGCGAACCAATCGGCAAGAATGTATTTTTCGTAATATAAATTAACGTCGATATTGTTGCTTTTGCTTCGTTTAGTCGTAACTATAAGCGTCACGATTCCCGCCGCCACAAGCCCGATTCCTACATAAAATATGAGCGTAAACGCGCCGAGCACGATAACCGCAAGGCTCAGCACTATCATTTTAGTCCTGCGGCTGCCGCGCTTATGCTGCGCGCATATTGCCTCCCATGCCTGTTCCTTTGTCATATAAGACCGCTCCTATGCGTATTTTTTAAGAAAAGCAGTAAGCTTATCCATCTGTTCGTCCGTTCCTACCGTAATACGCAGATAATCGTCTATGCGCGGTGCGTCAAAATGCCTCACATATATACCCGCGTCCCGGAGCTCCTTAAAAATCCTCTCTCCCGGCACTGTCCTGTGCTTTGCAAAAAGAAAATTCGTACCGGACGGCAGGCACTCAAAACCAAGCTCCGCAAGCTCCTTTGCCGCGCGTTCCCTTGTCGCCACCACCCTGCGGGTGATTTCCTCGTAATACTCCGTGCTTTTGACAGCAGCCGCGCCAAGTTCAATCGCGGGTTTGTTCAGAGTATACGAATTCACGGAATATTTTACGTCGTTAAGCGCCCTTATAAGCTCCTCGCCCGCAACGGCATAGCCTATTCTTAAGCCCGCCATCGAGCGGGATTTGGAAAAGGTGCGTACCACGATAAGGTTTTCGTATTCGGGCAGCAGCTCAATCGCCGAGGGACCTCCCGCGAAATCGATATAAGCCTCGTCAACTACAACAACGCTGTCCTCATTATGCCTTAAAATATCCTCGATAAAATCAAGTCCCTCGTATATTGAGGTCGGCGCGTTGGGGTTTGCGATGACAACGCCGCCGTTTTCTCTGTAATAGTCCTCCGCCCTTATCCTGAAATCCGAATCAAGCGCCGGACACTCATACGGTATACCGTAGACGCTTGCCCATACGCTGTAAAAAGAATATGTAATATCGGGAAAAAGCACCGGCTTGTCCGAATTAAAAAAAGTAAGAAATATCATCGACAGCACATCGTCCGAGCCGACACCCGGAAAAATCTGAGCGCTTCCTACGCCATGCGCCTCGGCAAGCGCGTCAACAAGCTTTGATGCCGCCGGGTCGGGATAAAGCTTTAAGAGATTCATATCCATGCTTTTTGCCGCCTCAAGCACCTGCGGCGCGGGTGGATACGGGTTTTCATTTGTATTAAGCTTAATAACGTCCGTATCCTTCGGCTGCTCTCCCGGCACATACGGCTCAACCCTTCGGATATTTTCAAGCCATTTCTTCATTATGCTTTCTCCTCCTGTTTACGCGTAAGCCCGAGCTTTTCCGCCAGTTCCCTGAATTTGGGAAGGGAATTTACAATCGTGTCATAAGAAACACAGTACGCTATGCGGACAAAGCCGCTGCACCCGAAGGTGCTTCCCGGAACAAGAAGAATATTGTATTCTTTTGCCAGCTTGCAGAACGGTCCCTCGTGAATCGGAGTTTTCATAAACATATAGAATGCGCCCTCCGGTTTTATACATTCAAAACCGAGCTTTGTAAGCTCCGCATAAAGAGTTTCGCGGTTGCGGTTGTAGAGCGCGACGCTCTCCGATACGTCAATGTCAACGCACCTGCCTATAACCTTCTGCATAAGCGACGGCGCGTTCACGAATCCGAGAATCCTCGTAGCCACGCCGCAGGCGGCCTTTACCGACGCGAAATCGTCAAGCTCGTCCGGTATCACAAGATAGCCGATACGCTCTCCCGGCAGAGACAGCGATTTACTGTATGAATAGCCCACTACCGTATTCGCGTAATATTTCGTGAGATACGGAACCTCTGCTCCGTCATACGCAAGCTCCCTGTACGGCTCGTCGGAAAAAAGTATTATAACCGTTCCGAATTCCTTCTGCTTGCGCTCCATTATTTCAGCCATTTTGCGGATTGTCTCCTCCGAATAAATCACTCCTGTCGGATTGTTCGGCGTATTTACGATAACCGCCTTTGTTTTCGGCGTGATAAGCCGCTCAAATTCCTCAAGATTAGGCTGAAAAGTCGAGGTATCCGGGGGCACCGCAATCAAATTCGCGTCCGCGTTGGCGGCATACGCGCGATATTCCCCGAAGTACGGCGCGAACGCGATTATTTCGTCTCCGGCGTTGACAACCGCCTTAAAAAGCACGTTCATTCCTCCGGCGGCTCCCACCGTCATAATTATATTGCTCTCGTTAAACGCGGTTTTGAAGCGGCGGTTCAGCGAAGCGGCGATGGCCTGCCTCACCTCTTCAAAACCGGAATTGCTCATATATCCGTGTACCTCCGTCGATTCCTCCTCTTCAAGAATCGACATTATAGCCTCTTTAACGGCTCCCGGCGCGGGGACATTGGGATTTCCGAGACTGAAATCGTATACGTTTTCGGCGCCGTAGATTCCCGCCAGCCTTTTGCCCTCCTCAAACATCGCCCTGATTACGGAGCTGTTATTCACAAGCTCAACCATTTTATCCGAAATCATTTTTACCTCCCGTTCGGCTGAATATTTTCCGTTTCTATATAGTATATTCCCTCACGCGTAAGAAAACAAGAAAATATTTTTTGCGGATATACCGAAAAAAGCGCCAAAAGTTCTATATTTTCTTTACTATTTGAATTATAATGTGCTATAATACTATACACCAAATCTTTTACGGAGATTTTTTTATGAAAAAACGTGTTGCTATCATAATTATGATAATAATTCCGATGATAATAATCGCGGGATTTATAACAATTACGTCAATAAACACCATAGACATAAGCCAGAAAATACTTAATTCAAGCGAAAACAACGAACCCGCCAACAATTCGCGCGCCCAGTATTCGGTGAGTGTTTCCATATCCAAAAGCTGGAAAAACGCCGACGGCTCAGTCGGCGCGCAGTATGACGGATACATATACAATAACACAAATTACGATTTTACCGAATGGGAACTTGTGATACCGGTACCGGAGGGCAGCTATGTGGACAGCTATTGGGACGGTCAGTGCTATGTGGACAAAGACAATCTGATAGTTCTTCCCGAAAGCTATAACGGCACTATTTACGGCCCCGACTCACGCAAATTCGGCTTAATTATGTATACTCCGTCGGAATACAGTGTTTCCGACATATCAATCGAGGGACGCTTGATTTTCAAATACCGTTCGTCTCCTGTTTTTATCATTCTTATCGCGGCAAGCGTATTATGGGCGGTAGTTCTTGTCATAATGCTTATAGACCGTTACCGCACCCGCAGCTTTGAACAGCGCCGTAAGCATGATGAAAAAATAATAACGCAGTCAATAATGACATTCGCCAATTTCATCGACGCGAAGGACCCTTACACAAAGGGCCACTCATCCAGAGTGGCGCTTTATGCCAAGGAAATCGCAAGGCGTATGCATATGTCGCCCACCGAGCAGCAGCAGCTTTACTACATAGCCCTGATGCATGACGTGGGTAAAATCGGAATTCCCGATGCGATTCTCAACAAAAAAGGAGCGCTAACTCCAGAAGAGCGCCATGTAATCGAAAGCCATACAACCATCGGCGGCGATATGCTCAAGGACTTCTCCTCGCTTGACGGAATAATCGAGGGCGCGCTCTATCACCATGAGCGCTATGACGGCAAGGGATATCCAAAAGGCATAGCCGGTCAGGATATTCCGCTCTATGCCCGCATTATCGGCATATGCGATTCGTATGACGCGATGTCAAGCAACCGCTGCTACCGCAAGCATCTTGACAAAGAAACGATACTTTCGGAGCTTCACAATAATTCCGGCAGCCAGTTTGACCCCGATATCGTACTGTATATGGTCGAGATGATTGAAGACGGATTTGTAAATAAAATAAATTTCCTTACGGACTAACGCCAACAGGCGGTTTATATTATTTTTTGCAGCATGACCACAGCCTTGAAGCGGCCGCCTTCGGCGGTCAGCTCCATACTGCCGTTGTATTTATCGGCTACCCTTGCCACGTTTCCCAGTCCTATTCCGTGCATTCCTTCCTGACGCTTTGAGGACACGGGCAGCCCGCTTATATCGTCCCATTTTATTTCGCCGCAAAAGCTGTTGCACACCTCTATCAGATAAAAATTTCCGTGTATTTTCGAGCTTATTTCTATATATTTATCTATAACACATCCTGCGCAGGCTTCAAGCGCGTTAGTCAGCAGATTGCTGACTGCTATCCCCAAGTCGAAAAGTTCCAGATTCCAACCGTTCTTCTGCTTTTCATACCAAAAATCCGTTCTGAATTCGATACCGAGGCTTACCGCACGCTCCCCGGCATCGTTTATTATCACATCCGTCACGGGATTTCCGGTATTGATTCCGAAACCCGTTCCTCTTATACTTTCTCCCGCCGTACCGATATACTCCATGGCCTCGTCATACTCGCCCCTTGCAAGAAGTCCCTGCAAATTCATGAAATGGCTGCGCATATCGTGCTGCAAACGTCTTGCCGCTTCATCCTCCTGATTCTCCTTTGCAATCCTGCGTTCAAGCTCCTTAATCTGCCGTTCCCGCACAAAGCTTCCGAGCCTCTCCTCCTCCAGTTTTCGCATACTGCCGCAAATATACACGGAAACCATCACTCCGGCAAACACCAGAAGCACCGTCGCCGGGATTATCGCAAGAAATGACGGATACATTTCATAAAGCTCAAAATAAGTGCCGTCTTTTACAACGGCAAGCATACGGTAGATAACATTGACAAAAACGGTCTCTATAAGCGGAATAAAAACAAGCCACGCAAGCTCCCTCCAGAGAATTTCGCATGAAAGCTTAGCGCGTATCAGCTTACCTGTCAGTACGGAAACCGCCGAGCAGAAAGCGAGCCTCAGCGCAACCGTGCCCGCGCAAAAAAGCCTTACCGCCAGATACGCGGTCTTCATATCTGCTATGCGGTATGCCACGGCGTCAAACGCCACATGATTTATACTCTGTACTATAAGCGTACAGCCCGTTTGAATGCAGTACGCCGACAGCACGAGAAAAATAACCCGCTGCGGCCTTGCCGCCCTGCAAAACGTCCATCCTGCCGCAAGAACCGCGGTTATAAAAACAATTGCCGCCCATCCCGGAAACGTAAGCACAGTCACCTTAAGGGCATAAACCGCCCCATACAAAACAAGGGCGGACCACACGCGAAGCCCGGCGTATTGCCTGCCTCCCGCAAGTCTGCCCACATATAACGCGAAAATCACCGAATTCCCCAGAATTTCGATTCCCAGCGCCACATTGTTAAATATCTTTATACCGTCCGGATTCATAAAACCCTTTCTTATTTCGTCTGCTTTACTTCCTTCGCCGCAATATGACGCATATATGCCTTCACGAAATCCCCGTATTTATACTTACTTATAAGCACGCTGTCCCCGCAGCTCATTACCGCCTCCGTGCGGCTGTAGCTTTCCACATAATCAAGGTTAACCAGATATCCCCTGTGTATTCTGAAAAACTGCCCCTTAAGGCTCTGCTCAAGCTCTCCGATACGGGCATAGTACTCGACCTTCCCCTCCTTTAAATGAACAACAACCTTATGATTGAAGCTTTCCATATAAAAAATATCGCATAGCGGAATACTTTTAACGGTATTGGCAAAATGAACCTCCAGGTCCTGTCCCATACCCTGCCCCTCGATAAACTTAACCGCCCTGCCGAATATCGCCGCAAAGCGCGACTTGTCCACCGGCTTTACCAGATACTGGAACGCTCCCACATCAAACGCCTCATACACATACTCCTCATGTCCCGTAACAAAAATAATGACCGGACTGTTCGTCGTTCCCATGTTTCTTATCTGCCTTGCAAGTTCCATTCCGTCCATGCCGCCGCTTGAGCCCAGCTCTATATCAATATATACCAAATCAAATTTCTGTCCCGACTTCAAATACTCCTCGGCAGATTCAAATTCCGCAATACCGCATTCCTTATTCTGCGCCTCAATAAGCATAATAAGATATTTGCGGCTTGCTTCCTCGTCATCGCACACTGCTATCCTTATCATTAAATCCCGCACCTCAGTATTTATTTTGTATATATTTCGGCAAAAACAGCCCAAATGTTGATAGGCAAAGGCGTGACAGGATACTCGGTCGGCGCGAATGGATAAGCCTTTTAAAGCTCTCTTCAGGCAAAAAAATAAAGCGCGAGACGGGGATCGAACCCGCGACCTTCTCCTTGGCAAGGAGACGCTCCACCACTGAGCCACTCGCGCATATGCGTCGTACAACGCAATTAGTAATATATCACATTGACATTGTTTTGTCAATAAAAATTTATTGCAAAAAAGAAAGATGCTTTTCCGTAAATCCTTAACCTGACAAAAGGGGCGGCGCAAATGCGCCCGCCCCTTAAAATCCGTTATTTACTTATATCAATCCGCTTATTTTGCAGGACCGTATTCAAATGTTACGGAAATGGTTTCAACCTTTTCGCCAAGCGTTGCGGGGTCAAGTATTATAGCTGAGCACTCCTCAAGATTAACTCCCGAATCCGCACGCGCCTCATCCGGTACGCTTCCGATATATCCCGTGCTCTCATCATAAGGGATCCAGCCATTGTAAAGGTTTACTCTTGTAGTGAACTGGTCGTCCGACGTAGTATATGGAGTTCCGTTAAGCTCATACGGCTGTCCGTTTACAAGGATTTCCGTGATATTGATTACATATCCGGGATTAAGCTCTTCGCCCTTGTAAATACCGATTGCGGAAAATGCGGTGCTGTTTGCGAAGCCTGCCTTTGTTCCCGTAAAGTCAAGACTTACGGTATATGTACCTGCCTCGGTAACAATGGGTTCCTCGGCAACAACGCCCTCCGTCATATCTGCGGGATGCTTATCTCCAACCGCGTACACGGTGCCCCAGTCGCTTGAATTGTACATAATCCATGCGGTACCGTCCTCAACCACATAATCGGGAGCCGCTTCCTCGGCTGCCGCAATATCCTTGCCGACCTTGGTAAGGTACTCGGTCTCGTCATACTCGCTGATAACCGCATAGCTGTGAGCCGTGAATATTTTAGCCATATCATTGTCTCTCATGGCGCATATATCTTTTCCGTACGCTCCATTGGTATCCCAGAGAAGCGGAACATATCCGTATAAATCGCAGTTGTCAAGGAAGTTCTCCATATAAAGAAGAGTGCCCTCTCTGAGTCCCTCGGCTATTTCATCAGCTTTGTGAAGCACACCCCACTCTCCGATAATTACGCCGTAGCCCGCCTCGGTAAACTTGGTAAGCTTCTTGAGTGTGGTATTCATATCCTGATAATGCGTCTTCATTCCCCATGAGCCCGAGCCGTTGTCAAGGCAGTAGCCCGAAGGGTCATAATAATGTACCGAAACAAGAAGCTTGCTCGTCGCGCTATCCGTAGGCATCTTATATCTGTCGTCGCAGGTAGAGTCAATATTGGTGTCATAGCCCGCGATAAGAAGGAAACGGTGGTCGTTGTTTCCTCCCGCTGCCCTTACAACATCAACGAAGGTCTGATTAATCTTGTTTACGGTTTCATAGCACTCGTCCTTTGTAAGAACTCCGGACTGATTGCCTGACGTGTTCTGCCAGTTATCGTTAAGACGGTTTCCAAGCTCTTCGTTGGCTGATTCATAAATAAGGCGCTCGTCATAATCTGCGAAATGCTCCGCAATCTGCCTCCACATTTCTTTGTAAAGCGTCATTGCGCCCTCGCGCACCGACTCGTCCTCGTCGCCGAAGCGTCCCCACCACTGGTTGTCCCAATGGTCGTTGATAACTACAAACATATCGGCGTTAAGCGCGTAATTGACAATCTCGTCAATCCTGTCCATGAACTCTTTTCTGATTGTGTAATCGCCGTCCTCGTAATTGATGGCGCATGTCCACGCGATGGGTATTCTGAGCGTGTCAAAACCTGCCGCTTTCATACCCTTAACCATATCCTCGGTTGTCTCGGGCTGTCCCCAGTTGGTTTCATAAAGCTTTATGGCAGCCTCTGTTCCGAGCTTTTTCCTGTCGCCGGATTCCATCGTATTGCCGAGATTGATTCCGTTGCCCATAATCTTGCTGACCTCAAGCGCGGTCATATCGGCAAGATTACCCGTTGTGCCGTTATTTCCGTCAGCGGTGGTTTTGTCATCCCCTGCGGCGGTTGTAGTATCAGACGCATCAGCCTTATCGGTTCCCTTTGTTCCCGAATCGGACGATGAGGTGCCCTTGCCGCACGCAGAAAACGTAAACGCAGCCATTACCGCAACAAGCAGCAAAGCAACAAAACGTAATTTTCTGTTTCTCATTTCATTTCTCCTTTTCATATAATTATATTACTACGAATACAATAATAATATTTATCCCTTCCTTTATAAACAGTAATTTTTAGAGTTTTATGGTGTAATTATTGTATATGTGTCCTTATCGGGGCGGGGATTGCTTTCCGGATTCAGGATGTCGCCTTGACGGACATCTGCAATACAATCTGCGCAAACGCCCTTGCGCTTATCGGGAACTTGCCGTTCAGCCACTCCTTCAGTATACCTATAACCCCGCTCGCGCAATAGACATAGGCATATCTGGCAATCAACTCGTCCTCCGTTTTCAGAACGCTCCTGTACTTTTCCATAATAGTGTTCACAAGACGGTTGTTGAAGCTGCTGCTGTCTCGCTGCACAATAAGAATCCTGAACAGTCTTTCATTTTTTCTCACATAATCAAAAAAATCCTCCAGCGCGGAAAGAAAATTCTCGTTTGAATAGCCCTCGGGCGAATCGGAGTACATCGGGAGCTGATTTAAAACACCGTTCTCGATTTCAAGCAAAAGCTGTTCTATGCTTTCATAATAAGAATAAAATGTCGAACGGTTCACGTCCGCGTTTTCGCATACGTCCTTAACCGTAATTTTATCGAGGGGCTTCTTTTCCAATAATTCCAGCAGCGCCTCCTTCATCATGCTCTTCGTCATTTTAACTCGCCTGTTTTCGGGCATTCTATTCACCGTACCTTCCTTCATATAATTTTTTGAAATTATTTGTTGTAATCCCGACACATCTTTATATTGTATTGGAAACACGGCATATCATTAAATACTGTTTGTTGAATTTCCGACATCATGTTGGTAAAATAATAGCAAAAGAAGCCGCCTTTGTCAAGCACGCGGCAGGAAAAGTCATAACGACGGGGAGATGCCATTGAATATGCCAAGCGAAAACTTTATATGCTTTGAAAAAGTAACAAAAGAATACCGCAGCGGCGAGATTACGGTTACCGCGCTTAACGAGGCTACCTTCACGATAGCTCAGGGCGAAATATGCGTTATTGTCGGGGAGTCGGGCGCGGGCAAAACCACACTGTTAAACATACTGGGCGGTATGGACAGTCTTTCCGGCGGCACAGTCACTGTGGACGGCGAAAAAATCTCCTCCTACGGCAAGCGCAGGCTTACTGAGTACAGGCGGCACAATGTCGGCTTCGTATTCCAGTTCTACAACCTGATTCCGAATCTGACAGCGCTCGAAAACGTCGAAATTGCCGCTCAGCTTTGCAGGAACTCCCTGGAGCCGCTGTCCGTTCTTGAAAAAACCGGACTGAAGGAGCGCGCCCATAATTTTCCGGCGCAGCTTTCCGGAGGAGAACAGCAGCGCGTGGCTATCGCGCGGGCACTCGCCAAAAATCCGAAGCTGCTGCTCTGCGACGAACCCACCGGCGCGCTTGACTACACAACGGGAAAAACAATCATGAAGCTGCTTCAGGACACCTGCCGGGGCTCCGGAATGACCGTCATTGTCATAACGCACAACAAGGCATTGTGCGCAATGGCGGACCGCGTAATCCGCGTAAAAAGCGGCAGAATCGTTTCCGTGGAATGCAACTCCGTGGCAAAGCCTGTGGAAGAAATAGAGTGGTGACGCCAATGACTAATCTTACTTACAAAACTCTTTCACGCACTATCCGTTCCACCTTCGGAAGATACCTGGCGATTCTTGCAATCGTGGCGCTCGGCGTGGGATTTTTTACGGGGCTGAAAAACGCGCAGCCCTCCATGCAGGCAACAGCCGACACATATCTTACAGAACAGAGTATGTACGATTTCCGTATTCTGTCCTCTTTGGGCTTTACGGATGAAGACGTTGAAGCCTTTGAAAGTATGAACCAAATCTCAGCTGCCGAGGGCGGATTTTTCACTGACGCTCTGACGGAAACCGAAGACGGGAATATGCTTGTATACAGGCTTCTTTCCATGCCCCGAAAGACGGCGCTCCCGAAGCTTATGTCGGGACGCCTGCCGCAGAGTACGGACGAATGCGCCGCTGATTCCTCCTTTTTCACCGAGGACGATATAGGCAGAAAAATAACCCTCTCCCCCGAAAACTCCGCCGACACGGCAGAGCTTCTTACGGACACGGAATTCACGATTGTGGGACTGGTGCAGTCCCCGCGCTTTATCAGCTCAGACAGAGGCAGCACCTCCGTCGGTAACGGAGAAATCGCCGCTTTTCTCTATATTTTACCGGACGCTTTTCTATCGGAAATATACCATGAAATTCTTCTTTCGGGAGAAATCGGGGAAACTCTTTTTTCGGACGAATACGATTACGCAGTTTCGGCGCTTGCGCCCGGCATTGAAGCCGTTTTGCAGGAAAGAACCTCGATTCGCTGTGACAGAATAAAAGAAGAAACGGGAATTGAAAGCCTTCCGGAGCCGACAGGCTATCTGCTTACGCTTGACAGCAACACCGGCTGCGCCGCCTTCAAAAACGACATTGTGATCGTGAACGGGATTGCGAACGCCTTTCCCGTGTTTTTCGTGCTTATCGCGGCTCTGGTGTGCGTTACCACAATGACTCGCATGGTCGATGAGGAGCGCACCCAAATCGGCACGCTCAAAGCTCTGGGATATAACGACCTTGTAATTTCCCGCAAATATATACTGTACGCGTCGAGCGCCGCCCTCATCGGCTGTATCGGCGGCTTTTTTCTCGGCACAGGCATAATTCCCCGGGTCATATGGTCGGTGTATGCTGTCAGCTACGGATTTGCGGACCTATCCTATCATTTCAGCCCGCTTATGTATGCCTGCTGTCTTGCAGTTTCCGTGCCGGGCTCCGTCACCGTAACGCTGCTTGCCTGCGGAAGGGAGCTTCACGGAAAGCCGTCCGAGCTGATACGCCCGAAGCCTCCCGTAAACGGAGGACGTATTTTTCTGGAACACCTTACTTTTATATGGAAAAAAATGTCCTTTCTCTGGAAATCGACAATCCGTAACGCCTTCCGCTACAAAAAGCGTATGATTATGATGTTAATCGGGATTTCCGGTTGTACGGCGCTGCTTGTCACGGGCTTCGGCATAAAGGACTCCGTCGAAAATATCCTGAGATATCAATATGAAGAGATAATGCTCTATGATGCCGCCGTGTCCTTTGACGGAGGCGAAAAAACAAAGCAAGACATCACCTCGCTGCTTGCGGATAAACCGGAAAAATACGAATTCGCTTATCAGGAAAATCTGACGGTCAGTTCGGATAAAACGCAGAAAGAAGCCGCCGTCATCGCAATTGCGCAGGAAAGCGCGGAAATATATTTTGATTTGCATAACAAAAACGGACATATAGGCTATCCGGCAGAAAAAGGAGCCGTCATAAGCTCAAAGCTTGCAGGTCTGCTCGGAGTCTCAGAAGGCAGTACGGTTTCACTTTCTTTTGACGGCAAAACCGTAAATTACACCGTCACGGGCATTTGTGAAAACTTTCTCAATCACTATATTTACGTATCAACATCCTCTGTGCCTGAATACCGAAGCAACACCGTCTATCTGCGTGAAACGGAAGGCGGCAGGCTCAGTCAGACGGCGGCAAGCCTGAGAAGCTTAAGCGGTGTGAGGTATGTCGGCATATCATCCGAGGAACGCGCAATTATGGAAAACACCATGTCCTCGATAAACTACATCGTGCTGCTTGTAACCCTGTGCGCCGCCCTGCTCGCCTTTATTGTGCTTTACAATCTCACCAACATCAACATAATGGAACGCATCCGTGAGGTCGCCACCGTCAAGGTTCTGGGCTTTAACTCCGGCGAAACAAGCGCCTATGTGCTGAACGAAAACATACTGCTATCGGTTCTCGGCGCGTTTCTGGGTCTTGCCCTCGGCAAGCTCCTGCACTGGTATGTAATAAAACAGGTGCAGGTGGACTCCATGGCGTTTGACGTGCGGATTAACGCACTCAGCTGCCTGATTTCCTTTGCCTGCACCGTTTTGTTTGCCCTGCTTGCCAATCTTATCATGCGCTCAAAACTGGCAAAAATAAATATGGCGGAATCCCTAAAAGCGGTAGAATAATCAAACTATCCTATCGTTTGAAGAAACAGCCCTTTTTTTGAAAGCATAAAAATAAGCGCGAGACGGGGATCGAACCCGCGACCTTCTCCTTGGCAAGGAGACGCTCCACCACTGAGCCACTCGCGCATACATTGACTTTTGACAGCCACAAATGATAATATACAGTATAGTTTTTGTTTTGTCAATATTAATTTTCCAAAAAGAGGAAAGAATGTCACTCAAAATTTTGTCACAGATTAACGGTGTCCATCCGGCGGAGATTAAAGAGCTTGCGGACGAATGCTCTGCGCGGGACGGGATAAAATACTCCCCTTACACGGGCGGCGAGGCGGAAGGCGATTTTTTCGCGCTCTGCCATAAAAAAAATAAACTTGTCGGCTTTGCCTTCCTGTGCGCAGGCGAGCCCGACGAAATCTCCGGATTTGTGCATCCGGATTTTCGCAGGCAACATATTTTCACGCGCATGGTCAAAGCCCTGAAAAAACACGCAAAGGCCGGAGCCCCTGAATTTTCGGGCAGGGACGGCTATCCCGGCTTCGGAAAATGCGCGGAGGCACTCGGAGCGTCAGACCGACGCGAGGAATACCTGATGCGCTTTGCCTCCGAAACGCTTCCCGTCTGCGCCAAAGCTCTGCGTTTTGCGCGTCAGGAGGACGGCACGCTGCTTTTTTTCGAGAACGGCGAAGCTCCAATCGGACACGTCACGCTTTATTATGACGGCGCGCTTGCCAATATCTGCAACGTGTTTGTCGAGCCGGATTTCCGCGGACAGGGAGTCGGATTTTCCATGCTCTGCTTTGTACTTTCCGAGCTTAAGGGTCAAGGCGTGAGCAATATTATACTTCAGGTTTCTGGCAGCAACAAACCCGCACTTTCGCTTTACGCCAAATGCGGGTTTGAAATTGCCGATTCCGTTGTATTTTATTCAAGATTCGTATAGCCCATAAGGAATTCGTCAACCTCCCTCGCGGCATCGCGCCCCTGTCTTATCGCGCGCACCACAAGCGACTGTCCTATGTGCATATCGCCCGCCGTAAAAACCTTGGGAACACTTGTTGCAAAGCAGTCCTTTTCTGTCTTTACGTTGGTTCTTTCGTCCACCTCGACGCCGAATGCGTCGGTGACATATTTCTGACTTCCGAGAAAGCCCGCCGCAATAAGAGCAAGCTCGCAGGGCAGCTCATATTCGCTTCCAGATACCTCCGTCATAACGGTGCGTCCGGTTTTCCCGTCGCGCTTGGGCTCAAGCTTAACACATTTAAGCTTTGTAAGTCTGCCCTCTTTGTCCTTAACAAACTCCTTGACCGTAGTCTGATATATTCTGGGGTCGTGTCCGAACAGCGCGATTGCCTCCTCCTGACCGTAGTCCGTCTTGCAGACCATCGGCCACTGCGGCCACGGATTTTCCGCTGTACGCTCGTCGGGAAGCTTCGGCATCATCTCAAGCTGCGTAACGGATTTGCAGCCCAGTCTTATCGAAGTTCCGACACAGTCGTTGCCGGTGTCCCCGCCGCCGATTACGACAACGTTTTTATCCTTCGGACTGATGTAGCTGCCGTCCTTAAAATCGGAATCCAGAAGGCTTTTGGTTACTGACTTAAGGTAATCCACGGCAAAATATATGCCCTGCGCGTCCCTGCCGTCGGCTTTTATATCCCTGGGATTGGCGGAGCCGCACGCCAGAACGACTGCGTCGTAATTTTTGAGCAGCGTCTGAGCCTTGACGTCCCGTCCCACGTCCTTATTTGTGAGGAAAACAACACCAGCCTGCTCCATAAGACGTATTCTCCTGTCAATCACCCATTTTTCAAGCTTCATATTGGGGATTCCGTACATAAGAAGCCCTCCCGGTCTGTCCGAGCGCTCGTACACCGTGACCTCATGCCCTCTGCGGTTGAGCAGATCCGCCGCCGCAAGTCCCGAAGGGCCGGAGCCGATTACCGCGACCTTCTTACCCGTGCGGACCTTGGGAGGCTCCGCGCTCACATAACCGTGCTCAAAGGCATATTCAATTATCGTTTTTTCATTCTCCTTGGTGCAGACCGCGTCGCCGTTAAGCCCGCAGGTGCAGGCTTTTTCGCAGAGCGCAGGGCACACCCTCGAGGTAAACTCGGGGAAATTGCTTGTTTTGGCAAGTCTCTGATACGCCCCCTTGTAATTTCCCACATACAAAAGCTCGTTCCACTCGGGTATGAGATTGTTAAGCGGGCAGCCGGAAACCATGCCCTTAAGAAGCTTGCCCGACTGGCAGAAGGGCACGCCGCAGTCCATGCAGCGCGCTGCCTGCTCCCTTTGCTTTTCGGGAGAAAGCGGCTCATGAAACTCTTTAAAATTCTTAATTCTCGTCTTGGGCGTCAGGGCTTTGCAGTCCTCCCGCTCATAGTCCGTAAATCCCGTAGGTTTTCCCATTTTTACTTCCTCCCTTCCTATTTCTTCATTGAGTAGAACGCCTCAATCTGTGCCTGCTCGCTGGAAAGTCCTTTTTCTTCCATAAGCACAATCTGATTAAGCATCTTTTTGTAATCGTGCGGCATTACCTTCTTGAATTTGGGGAGGTACCCGCTGAAATTGTCGAGTATTTCCTTGCCCTTTTCCGAATTGGTGTACGCCACATGCTTTTGTATCAGCTTTTTAAGCTCAAGCACGTCGTATTTGTCCGCAACCTCCTCAAAGCCTACAAGCTCTTTGTTAAGGTTAAGATAGAATCTGTTGTCCTCGTCAAGAACATACGCGACGCCGCCGCTCATGCCCGCCGCAAAATTCTTTCCCGTTTTGCCGAGAACGACAACGCAGCCGCCCGTCATATATTCGCAGCCGTGCTCGCCCACTCCCTCGACCACCGCGGTGGCTCCCGAATTGCGCACGCAGAAGCGTTCGCCCGCAACGCCGTTTATATAAGCCTCTCCGCTTGTCGCCCCGTAAAGCGCGACATTTCCGATTATGATATTCTCGTCCTGCTTGAACGCCGAGGACTTCGGCGGGTACACAATGAGCTTTCCGCCCGAAAGACCCTTGCCGAAATAGTCGTTGGAATCACCTACCAGCTCAATAGTCAGCCCTTTGGGTATGAACGCTCCGAAGCTCTGACCGCCGTTGCCGTTGCAGCGGACGGTGTAGGTGTCCTCTGGCAGCGTATCGTCGTACAGCCTTGTGATTTCCGCTCCGAACATCGTGCCGAAGGCGCGGCTGTCGGTGTTTGTAACGTCAAGCTCAACGCTCTTTTTCTGTTTTTTCTTAAGCGAGGGCATAAGCTCCTTTATAAGCACCCTCTCGTCCAGGGTTTTTTCCAGTTCAAAATCATATATATTTTTGCCGTTGTACTCGATTTTTTCCGTCGCGGCATAAGGACCGTCAAGAATCGCGGAAAGGTCGAGCCTGCCCTTTTTGCCGTGAACGTCATCCTTCTGGAAAAGCATATCGCTTCTGCCGCACATCTCATCAATCGTCCTGAAGCCGAGCTTTGCCATGTATTCGCGAAGCTCCTCGGCGATGAATTTCATAAAATTAACTACATACTCGGGCTTGCCCGCGAATTTCTTGCGAAGCTCGGGATTCTGCGTCGCCACTCCGACGGGGCAGGTATCAAGATTGCACACTCTCATCATCACGCATCCCAACGTTACAAGAGGAGCGGTTGCAAAACCGAATTCCTCTGCTCCCAGAAGGCACGCAATTGCGACGTCGCGCCCCGTCATAAGCTTTCCGTCCGTTTCAAGAATGACTTTATTGCGCAGTCCGTTCATTATGAGCGTCTGGTGCGTTTCGGCAAGACCGAGCTCCCACGGCAGTCCCGCGTTGTGAATCGAGCTGCCCGGCGCCGCTCCCGTTCCGCCGTCATAGCCGGAAATAAGTATAACCTGCGCTCCCGCCTTCGCAACGCCCGCGGCTACGGTTCCCACTCCCGCCTCTGAAACGAGCTTTACAGAAATCCTCGCCCTGTTGTTGGAATTTTTCAAATCGTAAATAAGCTGCGCCAAATCCTCAATCGAATATATATCGTGGTGCGGCGGCGGCGATATAAGGCTTACGCCCGGAGTTGAAAGCCTTGTTTTGGCAATCCAGGGATATACCTTGCCGCCGGGAAGATGCCCGCCCTCGCCGGGCTTTGCGCCCTGCGCCATTTTTATCTGAATTTCGTTCGCGCTCACCAGATACCTTGACGTAACCCCGAATCGTCCCGAAGCAACCTGCTTGATTGCCGAGCATCTGTTAAGCCCGTCGGCACCCACCGTAAGACGCTCGATACTCTCGCCGCCCTCGCCGCTGTTTGAACGTCCGTGAAGCATATTCATGGCAATCGCGAGTGTTTCATGCGCCTCCTGCGAAATCGAGCCGTACGACATCGCTCCGGTTTTGAAGCGTCTGACTATGGAATCGACACTCTCGACCTCCTCCAACGGAACCGGCTTTTCGGGAAATTTAAAATCCATATAGCCCCGAAGCGTCACGGGATCCATCTCCTCGTTGATAAGGCGGGAGTACTCCTTAAAGGTCTTGTAATCCCCGTTTCTCGCCGCAAGCTGAAGAAGATGTATTGTCTGAGGATTGTAAAGATGCTCCTCCTTACCGCTTCTTAACTTATGGCTTCCTATGCTGTCAAAGGTTTCGTCCACATCAAGCCCCAGAGGGTCAAACGCCCTGCTGTGCCTTGTATTCACGTCATTTTCTATATCCTTGAGGGTTACGCCCCCGATTCTGCTCACCGTTCCGCAGAAATACTTGTCGATAACCTCGGGCGCTATGCCTATTGCCTCGAAAATTTTCGAGCCCTGATAGGACTGCACCGTCGAAATTCCCATTTTGGACGAGATTTTGGTAATTCCCGAAATCACCGCCTTGTTGTAGTCCTCAACCGCCGCGTAGTAATCCTTGTCAAGAAGCCCCATATTGATAAGCTCCCTGATTGTATCCTGAGCGAGATACGGATTTATGGCACAGGCTCCGTAGCCCAAAAGCGTCGCAAAATGGTGAACCGTCCTAGGCTCGCCGCTCTCGAGAATCATCGCAACGCTCGTTCTTTTTTTCGTGCTTACAAGGTGCTGCTGCATCGCAGACACCGCAAGCAATGACGGAATCGGCACATGGTTTTCGTCAAGTCCTCTGTCGGAGAGAATCAGAATATTCGCGCCGTCGCCGTGCGCCCTGTCCGCCTCGACAAACATTCTGTCGATTGCTTTTTCAAGCGAAGTATTCTTGTAATAAATAATCGGAATCTCCGCAACCTTAAAGCCCTCTATATCCATGCTCTTTATTTTGAGCAAATCCGTATTTGTAAGTATCGGATTGTCGATTCTCAGCACATGGCAGTTTGCCGCCTTCTCCTCAAGAAGGTTTCCGTCCGTACCGATGTAAACCGACGTTGAGGTAACGATTTTCTCACGCATCGCGTCTATCGGCGGATTTGTCACCTGCGCGAAAAGCTGCTTGAAATATTCAAAAAGACAGGGATTCTGTTTGGATACGGCGGCTAAAGGCGTATCGACGCCCATCGCGGCAATCGGCTCTGAGCCGTTCTTTGCCATTCCAAGAATATTGGTATAAAAATCCTCATAGGTGTAGCCGAAGGCTCTTTGCAGTCTTGCCCTGTCGTTTTCCTCATACTCAACGACCTTTTTGTTGGGAATTTTAAGCTCCTTAAGCATGACAAGATTTCCGTCCAGCCATTCTCCGTAAGGTCTGCGAAGCGCGTACCGCTCCTTAAGCTCATCGTCGTCAATCACCCTTCCCTGCACGGTATCTACAAGGAGCATCTTTCCGGGGTGGAGCCTTTCCTTAAGCCTGATTCTTGACGGCTCTATATCCAGCACGCCGACCTCGGACGAAAGTATCAGATAGTCGTCGTTCGTTATGTAGTAGCGCGACGGGCGCAGACCGTTGCGGTCAAGCACCGCTCCCATAACCTCGCCGTCCGAAAAAAGAATCGACGCAGGTCCGTCCCACGGCTCCATCATGGTCGCGTAATACTGATAAAAATCTCTTTTTTCAAGGCTGATAAGCTTATTGTTCATCCACGGCTCGGGAATCGTAATCATTACGGCAAGCGGCAAATCCATACCGCTCATCACGAGAAATTCCAGCGTGTTGTCAAGCATAGCCGAGTCGGAGCCCTCGGTATTCACAACGGGAATTACCTTGTGCATATTCCCCTCAAAATACTTGCTCCTCATATTTTCCTCGCGGGCAAGCATCTTATCGGCGTTTCCCTTAATGGTGTTGATTTCGCCGTTATGCACTATGAAACGATTCGGGTGCGCCCTGCGCCAGCTCGGGTTCGTGTTGGTGCTGAACCTTGAATGCACAATGGCGATAGCCGATTCGTAATCATTGCCGCAAAGGTCGGGGAAAAACGTGCGAAGCTGGTTTACAAGGAACATTCCTTTATATACCACCGTCCTGCTCGAAAGCGACACCACATACGTATCGTCGTTGCTCTGCTCAAAAACCTTCCTCACTATGTAAAGTCTGCGGTCAAACGCAAGTCCCTTTTCGCAGTTCTCCGGTCTTCCGACGAAGCCCTGCACTATTGAGGGCATGACCTCCAAAGCCTTCTTACCAAGCACCTCAGGCTTTATCGGAACCTCACGCCAGCCCAGAAATTCAAGACCTTCCTTGTCAACGATAATCTCGAACATCTTCATGGCCTGCTTTTTCTTAAGCTCGTCCTGTGAGAAAAAGAACATTCCCACTCCGTAATCGCCCTCATGCTTTATATCTATACCCAACGGCTTGCACGCCTTTGAGAAAAATTTGTGGGAAACCTGAAGCATTATGCCCACGCCGTCGCCGGTCTTTCCGTCGGCGTCCTTTCCGGCCCTGTGCTCAAGATTCTCCACGATACTCAAAGCGTCCTCAACCGTTTTGTGGGTTTTAACGCCCTTGATATTGACAATCGCCCCTATTCCGCAGTTATCATGCTCAAACTGGGGATTGTACAATCCCGCATTCTTTTTATTATCACTAATCATGCAAACTGCCCCTTTCGTTAATTTGATTTTTCAAGAGTATACTCCCGGATTCGGGAAAAGTAAACAGAAAAATTCACAGAGTTGTCTGATAGTTTGACGATTACAATTTTCAGTCTAAAATTTCTGATAATATTGCAAATTTTATCTTAATTTTTTATTCCGCAGTTTGCAGCCCTACGTCAAAAAAATTAGCGACAGTGCCAATTATCTTAATAATATTAGTTAAATCGCATTCTTCACTTTGAAATCTTAACCTCCATATGCTTAACAATATTACTTTTTTTCCGTCAGCCGGCTGTATTCCGCGCGGCTTTCCGGCAAAATATATGAGCTATGAACCGAAGCCCCCAAAAGTATAACGGTAAAAAATGGTAAAGCCGCGTGAATCGGCATAAATTTCTTGCCCGCACCTTCGTATGATGCTATTATATAGATATAACTTTACAGGGGTACCAAACCGATATGAAGAAAAACAGGGACAACAATAAAAAAGAACTGCGCTACGTCAACATTCGCAGATATATCATAATAATCGCCGCTCTGGCGCTTCTGCTTCTGACCGTAAACATAATGTTCAGGGTGAGCAAGGTTTTCGCGCATACATATTCAACGACCGTCTATCCTGCTGTAGTGAAGGTATTCGGCACGGTATTTTCGATTGTGCCCTTCTCCGTC
Source organism: Butyrivibrio sp. (assembly GCA_014799955.1). Classification (GTDB taxonomy): domain Bacteria; phylum Bacillota; class Clostridia; order Lachnospirales; family Lachnospiraceae; genus Eshraghiella. Next base: position 29,577 of record JAAVHB010000058.1, read on the forward strand.
ATTGAAGTCCTGATTTATGCTGCGGCGGCAACCGTGCTGTACTGCATTGTGCGGCTTGTAATATCATTTGTACAGAGCCGAAAGCTGAAGATATGGAATTTTTTTACATACCGACTGAAAAAATACCTGCTGAACCTCGCCTGTATCGTGCTTGTCTGCCTTATAATCCTCAGCCTGAACTGCACGATACTCTATCACAGGCTGACCTTCTGTGTGTGCGCCAACATAAAATCAAGGAGCCATACAACCGAAGAGCTTGCCGCGCTGTGCGAGCTTTTGATTGAGGAGGTCAATGGATTTGCGGAGGAAATAAAGACAGACGAAAACGGGATTTTTACGCTTGAGGGAGTGGATTTGAACAGCGCCGCCATCGACGCGATGCTGAAATTAAAAACCGAGTATCCTTTTATGCCCTCCTATTATCCGAGACCGAAACCCATAGCCATGTCAAAGACTATGTCCTACACCAATATGACGGGCTTTTATTCACCGTATACAATCGAAGCCAATTACAATAAAGATATAACCGACATGGAGATTCCGTATACCGTGTGCCACGAGCTTGCGCACATGGGCGGCTTCATACATGAGGACGAAGCCAATTTCATCGCGTATCTGGCATGCGTAAAATCAGACAGCGCCGCTTTCAGATACAGCGGAAGCGTGAACGCGCTTATTCCCGTGCTCAACGCCTGCTATGACAATTTCAGCCGCGAGCGGTATTACGAAATAATATCAAAGCTGAACGAACAGACAATAGCGGATTTGAATTTCCAGAGCCGCTATTGGGCGCAGTTTGAGTCAAAGGTCGGAGAAATCACAAGCAGCATGAACGACACCTACATAAAGCTGAACGGCGACAGCGAGGGCGAAAAACGCTACGGCATGGTCACCGACCTGCTTCTTGATTATTTCGACGATATTCTCTCCAACTGAGCGCTGTCAACCACTATTTCCACCGCTCCGCGCACCACGGATATTTCGACGCGCTGATGCTCGTCGGCGTTCTCGCCGTCAACCGTCCATGCTAACGACTCCTCGCTTTCGATGACTATATGTTTGGTTTTGAAGCGCTCGACCATGGGACTTGTATGGGATTTTGAGAAAATTCCGGCGACCACCTGCTGAAGCTCATGCGGAGTGACGGGTTCTTTTACAAGCGTCACCTCAAAAAGACCGTCGTCAAGCAGCACGCTGCGGCCCGTAATTCCCTTCATTCCGCCTACGGAAAAAGAATTGCTCACCATTCCGTAAATATAGCTTCCCTTTATCTCAATATCATTGCATGAAATTCTGAGATTGTAGCCCTTTATTTTGGAAAAGCTTTTAAGGCTTTCAAACAGATAAGCCTGATGCCCGAGCATATTTTTCATATTCTGAGGAGTTTTGTAAGAAACCTCCGTAAAGAGCCCGAAGGCGCTCACATAATTAAAATACCGCCCGTTCATTCTGCCTATATCGCAGGCAAAGGGCACTCCCTTAGCAATCTGCCCCGCCGCCCTCTGCATATTGCGGCTGATTCCGAGCGTCACGGCAAAATCGTTTGTTGAGCCCGCCGGAATGTAGCCTACCGGCGTTCTTGCGTTTCTGTGCGTCATAAGCGCCGAGATAACCTCGTTGAGAGTTCCGTCGCCGCCGCTGCAAACGATAATGTCGTATTTTCCGTCCGCAGCGCAGACCTTGTCATACCCGTCAAGCGCGCACTGCGTCGGATAGGCAGTCACCATATAGCCCGCTTTTGTAAAGAGGTCTATAATTGATGTAAGCTTTCCCCGTATCTGCCCCTTGCCGGCGTATGAATTATATAAAAAAAGCATTTTTTTCATGAATTTCACCCTTTATTTCTTACTGACAACCCTTTCTCCGTCGCCGAAATCAAGGATATACGGGAAATGCGTCTTGCGTTTCTCAACCGGAGGCAGTTCCATATAAGTATCGCCGTAAAAATTATGAAGCATCGCTTTCATATCCTTAGGAAAATTAAGTTCAACATCCTCAAACTTCCATTTCACACAGGGAAATGTCTTGCGCTTGTAAAGTGTGTTCCAGTCGGGCTTTGTGTCGCAGGGATAGCCGAATCTCTTGGTTTTGCGGTTATTGTACTGCGTACATATCTTCATGCACCTTTTGTAAAGCGCATATTTGTCCACGCGCAGAAAAACAAGCAGCCTGTGCGCCAGCTTACAGCCCTCCCTCACAAGAGCGCCCTTTATCCCCTCCTGAAAAATAACCGGCTCGTCAACGCTCCTGAGAATCAGAAGCTTTGAGAGAATCCACGCGCGCCATTTCTGTATGAAATACAAAAACTCGTTGTCCGGAAAATTGTCATACGGATATATATCAAGAAAAATGCCGAAATCGCATTTTACTTTCATAAAAGCCCATTCCACAAATTTTGTCCCCCTGATGCAGAGCCTTGTGGAGGTCAGCGGAAAATTGTGGTCGCGCTCGGTATTGAGCACATAATACTTATCGCCCATATCCCGCTCCACAATCTCAATGAATTTCTCGAAATCCTTTCTCGGCAGGGCAACGTCTATATCGTCGTCCCACGGAATAAAGCCTCCGTGCCTTATCGCTCCGATTCCCGTTCCCGCAAAAGCAAAATACTTAAGCCCGTTCTCGTCGCATATTTTCATAAAATCCTTAAGGATTCCCATTTCCGCCTTATGGATTCTGTCAAGTTCCTCTTCGTTATAAAATCTCGGCATAATTTTCTCCCCTATCTGTCCCATTTGTCGCAGAGCGAATTTATCTGATCTGCGAATTTTGCGAGGTCCTTGTTTGCCCCGCCCTCGTTGTGTCTGATTACCGACATAAGACGTCTTCCGGCGGCGATAAGGCGCTCGAACACATCGGATACCTTGCGCGCCGGAGCGGTCTTTACCTTGCGAACCTTCACGCCCTCTTTGACGCACGAAGCGTCGGCAAGATTATATGTTCCGCCGCTGTAGGGCGCGACTGCGTCGAAGCCGTGTTCCTCGCGCAGGCACTGTGTAAAGCTCTCGCACACATCGCCCTCTCCGTGTACCACGAAAACCTTTTCCGGCTTCTTTTCAAAAGCCTCTATCCACTTGATAAGCCCCGCTTTGTCAGCATGTCCGCTCACTCCGTCCAGCTTTACGATTTTTGCCTCAACCTCTATGGTTTCTCCGAACAGCTTTACCTGATGCTCGCCCTCAAGCAGCGTTCTTCCCAGCGTTCCTACCGCCTGATAGCCCACGAAAACAATCGTACTGTCCTTACGCCATAGATTATGCTTGAGGTGGTGCCTGATTCTTCCCGCCTCGCACATACCCGAAGCCGAAATGATTACCTTCGGCTTGCTGTCAAAATTAATCGCCTTTGAGTCGTTGCTTGTGACGGAAAGCATAAGCCCCGGAAAATGTATGGGATTGCAGCCCTGCTCCACCAACGCCATAGCTTCATCGTCAAAGCAGCACAGCTTGTTTTTGTTAAAAATCTGAGTCGCCTCAACCGCCAGCGGGCTGTCAACATACACCTGGAAGCCCTCGTGTCCCTCTACCAGTCCGTCCTGCTTTATTTTGCGGTAATAGTAAAGCATCTCCTGAGTCCTGCCTACCGCAAACGCCGGTATAACCACGTTGCCGCCTCTGTCAAAGGTTTCCTTCGTTATCTTTGCAAGTGCCTGAACGTAATCTGTTTCGGTATCGTGGTATCTGTCCCCGTAGGTGGACTCCATAACGACATAGTCCGCCTCGCTTATATATTCGGGGTCCTTGATAATCGGTCTGTCAAGATTGCCTATGTCGCCCGAAAATACAATTTTCTTATTCACCGGTCCCTCGCTTATCCACATTTCAATGCTTGCGGAGCCGAGCAGATGTCCCGCGTCGGAAAATCTTATGTCAATGCCGTCGGTCAGATTGATTTTCTCTTTATAGCCGCACGGGATAAAATGCTGCAACACCCCCTCGGCGTCGTTCATGGTATAAAGAGGCTGGATTTCTTCCTTTCCGGCTCTTTTCGCCTTGCGGTTCTTCCATTCCGCCTCAGCCTCCTGAATATGTGCGGAATCCCTGAGCATTATACGGCACAAATCAACCGTCGCCTCCGTCGCCAGAACGCGGCCCCTGAAGCCTCTCGCGTACATAAGCGGCAAAAGTCCCGTGTGGTCGATGTGGGCATGCGTCAGAAGCACATAATCAATATCAGGCGTTTCCACGGGAAGCTCCTGATTCTCGTACTCGTCGCTACCCTGCTCCAATCCGCAGTCTATGAGAATGTACTTGCCGCACGCGTTGACCACATGGCAGCTTCCGGTCACCTCATGGTCCGCCCCGATAAATGTAATCTGCATATCAACCCTCCTGTTTGACATTTTCTTCCGTTTAAATTAAATTATTTTCAGTATAACACAAGAATCAAGTAGACGTAAAATGATATTTGAGTTAAAATAAAAAAAGTCAAACCGAAAGGAGTTATTATGGATTTTCTTTATACGCTTCAGAATCTGCGCAATCCCGTACTTGATGCGGTTATGACCTTTTTCACCTATTTCGGAGACGAAATCCTCGTAATAGGCATACTTTGCGCAACCTACTGGTGCATCAACAAAAAGCTCGCCTATAAGGTATGCTTTACTTATTTTATTTCCGGTCTCATGGTTCAGGGACTTAAAATCGTTTTCCGCGTGGAAAGACCGTGGATTCGCGACAGCAGGCTTGTTCCCTCGGACGCTGCGCTCGACGGGGCAACCGGCTATTCCTTCCCCAGCGGACATACACAGGGCTCTACAGGACTTTTCTCCACGCTCGCTTTTCATTTTAAAAGAACATGGGGATACATAGTTTTCTTTCTTATAATCGCCCTTGTGATGCTGTCGAGAATGTATCTGGGCTATCACACTCCTTGGGACGTGCTTGTCGCATTCGGCATAACCTTTGTGGTGTCCATAATAGTCAACTATGTTTTTGAAAATTTCGTTTCGACTCCCGCCACAAGAGTTATAGTATTTGTGCTTACGGAGCTGATTTCCGCGGCGCTCATAGGTCTGACCTTCTATGTGGTTCTTACCGGCAAGTCCACGGAGGAGCTTGCGATGGACTGCTTTAAGGCTGCAGGAGCCGGACTGGGCTTCGGGCTTGCGTGGTTTATAGAGGACAAGTATATCCGATACAACCCCAGAAGCATTTCCTCCGTATGGGGTCAGATTCTTAAATTCATAATCGGAATCGGCGTTACTCTCGGGCTCAAGCAGGGGCTTAAAATTCTCGGCTTCACGCTTTTCCCCGACGGCGCGATAATAATAAATATAGTGAGATATTTTATAGTGGTAATCTGGATTGTCGCAATTTATCCTTTGTTAATCAAAAAAATCACGAATTCGCGTTAAGTGTCGATATTATATTCTATTTCAATCGGCAGGTCGCAGTCCTTTGTAATGACTGCCCTGCCGTTCGTATTCTCGGTGATTGCCGCGCAAAGCCTTTCTCCCATATCCGCCTTTACCGCGATGGCAAGCTCTACCTTGTCGGAGTATGCCGAATCTCTGATTTCCGCCTCCAGGGACGCCGCGGCATACTGCACCTTGCCAACGCCGTTATAATCCGTAACCACACGGTAAAGCGCGCCGGGCACCACGAGCGCAAGGCTGCTGTCGGAAAGCGCCTCCTTTGCCGCTTTTGTATACGCTCTCACAAGGCCTCCGGTTCCGAGAAGAGTTCCGCCGAAATATCTTGTAACTATCACAAGGCAGTTATGCACTCCCGCCCCCGTGATTACCTCAAGTATGGGCTTTCCGGCGGTTCCCGACGGCTCCCCGTCGTCGCTGCATCTTGTAAGCCCGTTATTTTCGCCTATTACAAAGGCGTAGCAGTTATGTCTGGCGTCCCAGTATTTTTTCCGCGCCGCCTCTATATGCGCCGCCGCCTCGTTCTCGTTTTCCACGCTGTAAACCCGCGCGATAAAACGGGATTTCTTTTCTTCATAAAGGCCCTCGCCGCCGTTTTTTACGATAATGTGTTCCGGCATATCTCTCTCCCAAAGCGCTCCCAGAATTTTCCTTTGTACAATAAGAATATCATATTTTTTTCTGCTTTTGTTAATAATATTACAATAATGTTAAGTTTTTCTTATATTTAGCGTTTTTTCTTTATTTATTGCGCCTTTTTTGTTATACTTACATATATATTTTAATCACGGGGAGGCAGCTAAATGAACTACAGCAGTGCCAACATCAAAAAAACGCAGAGAATGCTTTTTTCCCACAAAATAAAAATGGGAACAAAGGCTTTGGTATACGCTTTCAAAATAATCATCGTGGTTTTCGTTTTTCTGACGGTAACCGGAGTATCACTTGTGTCGGGAGCTTTCAAGGGCATCATCAACACCACGCCGGAAATCACCTTGAACGATGTTACTCCGTCGCAGTATCAGACCACCGTTTACGACTGCAAGGGAACTCCTGTCGCAACGCTTGTCGCCTCCGGCGCAAACCGTATATCCGCCACGATAGACGAGATTCCGGAACATCTTCAGAACGCCTTTATCGCCATTGAGGACGAGCGTTTTTATTCCCACAACGGAATCGACGCAAAGGGCATAATCCGCGCCGCCTATATAGGCATTTCAAACGGCTTTCACGTCACGCATGGGGCAAGCACCATCACCCAGCAGCTCATCAAAAACAGCGTTTTTTCCGTTGAAAACGAGGACAGCCAGGGGGACCGCTTCAAGCGTAAAATACAGGAACAGTTTCTTGCCCTGCAGCTTGAGGAAAATATCGGCGACAAGAAAATTATTCTTGAAAACTATCTGAACACAATTAACCTCGGCAACAATAATCTCGGCGTTCAGAGAGCATCGCGCAATTATTTCAATAAGGACGTTTCGGAGCTTACCATATCCGAAAGCGCGGTTATCGCCGCCATTACGCAGAACCCTTATTCTTACAATCCGATTCGCTACCCCGAAAAAAATGCCGAGCGCCGCAAAAAGGTTCTCGACAATATGCTTGAATTCAACATGATTAGTCAGGCGGAATACGACGAAGCGATTCAGGACGACGTATACTCAAGAATCCAGAACGTGTACAACGCCTCCTCCGGTTCAAAGGCATATTCATATTATACCGACGCGCTGATTCAGGACATTATGGAGGATTTAATGACGCAGAAAGGCTACTCCTACACACAGGCATACAACCTTGTGTACCGCGGAGGACTGTCCATATACTCCTGCGAGGACCACGACCTTCAGACGGCGGCAGAAAACTATGTAAACGACCAGAACATATGGCACGACCATGTTGAGTATTCGGTTTCATACAGATTTCAGGTGAAGGATGCTTTCGGCAACCTTTCAACCTACACCGAATCGAGCATGCTCAAATATCTGAGGGAAAATTACAGCTCCAATTTCGAGCTGCTTTTCCCCTCCAAGGAAGACGCTCAGCAATATATTGACGAATACAGGGATCACATTCTTGAGGAAACGGACGGCGAGGTTGTCAAAGGCAGCGAATCCCTGACCTTCACGCTTCAGCCCCAGACCTCTCTTGTAATGATTGAAAACAGCACCGCTCAGGTCAAGGTAATCGTAGGAGGCCGCGGCGACAAGACGCAGAGCCTTGTACTCAACCGCGCCACAAGCTCCGAGCGTCAGGCAGGCTCAACAATCAAACCGCTGATTGTATACACCCCCGCCATCGACACCAGCGGCTACGGCATCGCAACCGTTATTGACGATATTCCCTTCTTCTACAGCACCGGACAGCTCGTAAAAAACAATGACGAGGTTTACAAGGGCTATGTAACGGTACGTCAGGCTCTTGCCGAGTCCCGCAACATCCCTGCCGTCAAGACGCTCAACGACATCGGCATCACCACGGGTACCACATACCTCAAAAATTTCGGAATAACCACCCTGACCGACCAGGACTACTATCTGCCGATTGCTCTCGGAACCTGCGGCGTTACCAATTTTGAAATGACCGCCGCATACACTACCTTCGCAAACGGCGGCGTATATACCAAGCCCAAGCTTTACACAAAGGTGCTTGACCATGACGGCAACATAATTCTTGACAACACCGAGCTTGAATCCTCCCGAATTATGAAGGAATCCACGGCATGGCTCATGACGAATGCTCTTCACAGCGTCGTGACGTCCGGTACGCTCCGCTCATGCTTCCCTTACCTTGAGGAGAACCTCTATGTTTACGCCAAGTCCGGAACCTCTCAGAATTCCGTTGACAAGTGGGTAATCGGAACGGCAGGCAACTACACTGCCGGAATATGGGCGGGCTACGACAGCAACAAGGAGTATCCCGAACATATCCTGTCGGCTTACCTTGACATATGGGGACTTATCATGAAGGCAGCCAACGAGGGCGTAACCTCCTCCGAACCCGAGGCACCCTCCAATATTGTAAGAGCAAGAATATGCCTTGACTCCGGAATGCTCGCCGTTGACGGTCTCTGCGACTGCGACCCCCGCGGAAGCCGCGTGGAGTACGAATATTTTGAAGCGGGAACCGAGCCTACACAGGCATGCAATATCCACACAAAGATAACCATCTGCACGGATTCCGGCAAGGTGGCAAGCGACGGATGCCCCGAAAGGCTGCGCAAAACCGTAATCCGAATAATAAAGAATGTTTCATCCGTTGACTTGGACAAATACGAAATTGAGGATATGGAATACGCCGTAACCGACGAGGATCTTGAGGGTCTGTGCGACGAGAATCACGGAAGACGTCCCTCCGCCAGCAGCGGTAATTCCTCTTCCGGCGGAGGCGGCACTTCTTCAGGTAACAGCGGCACTTCAACAGGGGGAAACGGAAACAGCAATAACAGCAATCGCAACGACAGCACTCAAGCACCCACAAGATAGGGACTATATTCTTATTTAAAAATAAACGGGAGCTTTACCGCTCCCGTTTTACTGTTTAAGATATCATTTCTTACCGCCCAGCTCCATTAATTTCAAATAATGAGGGATATCCTCCTTTACAGGACGGATTTTAAACGGTGCTCCGCAGCATCCGCAATGCCATTTCTCTTCATTTTCCAACTCATACTTTACTCCGTATCTGCAGGTTCCGTTTACTCGGTTCTGACATCCGCCGTCGCTATGGCGGAATATTTTTACTATTCTTTCAGGGCACTCATGTAAATATTCTAAACAATTCTTTGCATTCCGGATTCTTAATTCCAGATACAGTTCTCCTTTATCGGAGTTCAGCGCGTAACCGTATGTTGCCTGCTTCTTACAATAATACCGAATCATAGGACCTTCATTTGAATCCCCCTTTTTCATTGTATAACCGCGTTCCGTCAAAGTTTTATCGAAAACAGATATAAATTCTCTGTCTGTCACGTCATGCATCTTATCCGCCACATAATCACAGCCTTCCGCCAGATTGCAGGTATGCAAATCTTCCGTTAATACCTTATAATTCCATCCGATAAACGCATTGCTGAAAGTAATAATGCCCGAATCAATTTTTTTCACATCCTTTAGCTGCGTATTCTTTACCTTTTTCGCTACAACGGAAATGACTTTTATGACATTCTGATTATCCGGATAATCAATTTTCAGATATTCTCCCGATGACAGGCTGTATTTTTTGATTCCGTCAAAGATAAATCCGTAATCACACAACGCTTCCAACAGCAAATTTGTCTTTTTGACCTTATTGATTTTTCTGATTTGTGCCGTATCCGCAATAAATACATTTCCCTTAAAATCGCCGCAAACGAACAAATAAAACATGAAATAAAACAGATTCCACGGTGCCGTTCTTGCCTCTCTCGCCTGATTTGAGAAATAATCATATTCGTCGGTTTTATACAGCGGCAGTCCGAACCTTTGAGGCGAGTCCGCAATATCGGAATACATCCGGTAAAACATATCTCCTATTTCCCTGAACGCGCTTTCAAATTCCTCATGGGAAAGCGTCTGCAGAAAGTCGGGATGTATCACTAATTGGTCAGGAATATCAACCAGCTCATTCCGGCGTATCAATGCCCATTCACTGACCAGATACTTTTCTCTCATAATACCGTACCTTCCTCTCTGTGTTCCTTATCCCGGATTTTTATAGGTACATACATATCCATTTGGTCGTACCCCAAGGCATTCCTAATCCCGTCTGATGGATTCAGCATATGTCCCATTGTTCTGTGCCCCGGACGCTCGTCGAGTTCAAAACCGCTGTTCTCCAGCCATTTTAAAATTCCCGAATAAATTCTGCCGCCCATATCGTCGTCTCCGTCTACCGACATGGCAGCCGCGTATAATCCCCCTTCAAACTCAATCAGCTCATAAGGAGCCGTATCTTCTTTCGTAACCCAGTCCTCAACCGCCCAAATCCAGACCGCTTTCATATCTTCTTCAAACCAGAGAAAATCCGGAGAGCCGTATATCATCTTCCTGACTAAATGGTTATGCGCTTCCTGCCATTGCTGAAAAGCTCCCATAACATTTTCAACCGTATCCGCACCTGAGGAAAAGGCTTTGAAGGGATTGATTTGAACAATCCTTACCTCCGGAGCTTTTTTTAATTTATCCGTCACCTCAAGAAAACGGTTTCTTTTAGACGCGTTTCCTTCGTAAGAAATATTCGCAATCCGGCTTTCTGCTTTCGCCGCTTTTTCATAAAGCCTTTTCACATCGGCGTCCCCGCCGAAATCCGCCTGCTTAATCTGCCCGATAAATTCCATTATTATATCTCTTAAATCCTGCAGCAGCGCAACCTCACCGTCGATATCATTAACTTTTTTACCGAGAACCTCCAAAACAACCTCGGAGCCGGACGCCTTAAATATTAACTGTATATCCTTAATACTGATATTCAGTTTGCGCAAAATCAAAATTTGTTCCAATCGCTTAATTGCCTGCTTATCGTACAGTCTGTATGCATAATCCGTACTTCTTGTACTTTTTATCAGCCCCATATCCTCATAATAACGCAGCGCGCGGGCGGATATATCATATCTGGACGAAACCTCTCTTATTTTAAGCAGCTCTGTCATACCGAACCTCCCTTCCATGATTTATTACATATTATAAACGCTTCCCTAACGGCAGAGTCAATTCCTTCCGTCAAAATATTTAAAAAAGCTTCTGCCCTATAGCAAAAGCTTTTTCCGTGTATCCGTTCTTCTGTTATTTTACATTTTCATCCGACGGCGTTATTTCCCGCACCGTCAGCAAGCTCCCTGAAACCGTAAATTTTATGTTGAATCCGGCAAAACTCAGTCCGTAAATCCGTTCGTCATCGTGCTGATACGACGGGCGCGGGTCGTTTGAGAGTATCCCAAAAAGCGCCTTTCTGTGCTCCGGCGGAACTATGCTTATAAGCTCATCGCTTGCCGAAACCTGAAGCCCATAGTCCGTATAATCTCCCGCAAAGCCGCTTAGGGCGTCGGGATGTGAGTCCGTATAAGGCAGATACGGCTTGATGTCATATATCGGCGTATTGTCCGCCATATCTATCCCCGAAACCTCAAGCTCCGGTCCGTCCTTTCCAATGCGCACCGCTTCAAGCTTTACGCAGGACAGCCCCAAAGGGTTGGGGCGGAACGGCGACCTTGTGGCAAAAACGCCCATGCGCGTGTCTCCGCCGAGCCTCGGCGGTCTGACAGTCGGCGACCATTTAGAATTCATATTCCGGGAAAACTGCCAGATTATCCATATGTGCGAGAAGCCCTCTATTCCGCGGAGCGCGTCGGGGTTTCTGTATTCAGGTTCAAAAACAATCCGCCCCCTGAGCTCGGGAACAAGACCGCTTTGTCGCGGAAGTCCGAACTTATCCGGTAAATCCGTACGGATTACAGTAATTTTTTTCATCGGTTGTATCCTCTTTCGGAAAAATTTCTAAAAAACCGAGCCGAAGCCGGTTACGGTATCAGCCAAATCCTCCCTGTACTCCTCCTCTTCGGGATTAAAGCTGTTAACCGTCACACACGCGCGGGAAGAATTTCCGGTTGCGTGAATATATCGGTTGTTTCCGAGATACATCGCGACATGTCCCTCCCAGTATATTAAATCACCCGGTCTGAGTAAAGAGCGGGAAATCGCGTGTACCGGATAGCCCTGTCTGAGCTTTGCGTCACGGTATATAAGCACTCCGTTTTCCATATAACAGAGAAAAACAAAGCCCGAGCAGTCAACGCCCTCCGGACTTTTTCCTCCCCAGCGGTACTGCGCTCCCATATAGCTTTTCGCGCATTCCGTAAGGCGGCGGCGGAATTTGCCCCTGTCAGTTATTTTTTTAAGACGGCTCTGCCACAAAAGATTTCCCCGCAGGAAATATTCGTCGTCATCCATTCGCGGCGACAGAAACATGCTGCGTATGAATCCCACACGTCCGTCGGCGCAGCGCACCTTTGCCCAGCCGTCGGCCTGCTCAATAAGCTCCACGAAAGAATTCCGGTAAAGCGTCAAGGCAATTGGCGCTCTGACTTCAGGTCCGCACAGAACATCGGCAAAATCCTTATTAATTCTGCGTATACGTTTTGACCGTATAATTTCACTGCCCTCCTGCACAGAAAAGCATCTAACGCAGGCGGCGTTTATATATCCCTTATATCCGTAATGAGTGGTAACGCAAAGCCGATCTCTTTTCTGATTTTTTTCCGGCGTGCCGATTTTTACAAGCCAGCCGGACATAAGCTCGTCAGCGACCTCCGCGCAGTCAGGCAAAGCGGAGCCGTATAACGGGCATTTACTTTTTATAATTATGCCATAGTTTTCCAGAACGGATTTCTCCTTTTTGATTGTTACACTAAAGGATATTCCCGTATGCCACGCAAATATGCATAATGAGCTTTTTACACAGGCTAAAAGGGCATATTTCAATTTTCTCGAAATATGCCCTCATGCGTTTTCGTCATAAACCGGATTCCCGTCAAATATGACTATAAGCCATAGTTAAAAAGATTACCTGACGTGTAGTTGTTCGAGAACGAACCCAAACCTGTATAGGTATTGGCTTTGTTAGCCTCGTTCTGCGCCGCGTACTCAATCATTGAAGCGTTTGCTCCCACCTGATAGCCATAACCGCCGGACGTATTGAACAGAGACTTAACCTGACCCATATCCGCCGCTTTAAACACCTCGCTGTCAATGGAGAGCTTATTGTTCTCTCCTACGGTAATTCCAATCTTACTGAGAAGCTTGGAATTGGCAGCCGTCAAATTAATCATTGACCTGGCCCTGTTTGAAATCGAGGCGGATTTTGAGCCGCTTGCCGAATCAACAACACTATTGTAGTCCTTAACAAAAGTACTTACGGCATCGTAAATCTTGTCGGTGTCGTATTTTCCGTTTGTCTGCTTAAACACCGAAGAACTTCCCCTCTGTGTGAGAGCAGTGGATGACTTCTTAAGGCTTTCTGTGCTCTTCTTGATATCAGCAATATTCGCAGTCGTAGTATTAGAGGTTGATGTCGATGTGTTTGTTGAGGACGATTCAGACTTGGACGGAGAATCAAGATTCTTCTTGTAATCGCCGCGCTTATAATCGTACTCTGTAGGCGACACCTTACGCGTAATGCTGCTACCGCTGCTGCCGATGGAGCTTCCGGAATAATACTGCTGCGCAAGCTTACGGTAAGCACCCGAGCGTATAATCGCGTACTCGGAAAGACTGCCGTAAATGCCTGACGTCAGAGAACCCGTATTCATGCTGGAAAACAATGTTGAAATTCCTGACATAACATCACTCCTTCTGGTTACTGGTGCCGGTGCTTTAAGCACCGAAGATGCAATGGCATAGTTATTCCTATTACATCTTATGGCTAAATTATACCATTAATTTCCTGTTTGTAAAGACCTATTTACGCTCTTTTTACTTCCTCCCGCGCTTTTTTGCTTACGTTCCCGGATAAAAAACATGAAACGGGATTTTGCAGGCATTTGGAAAAAAGCTTCACAACCATCCCCGTACAGCACGCGGCAATAACCGTTCCCTCGCGCGTTCCGATAATTTTAAAATCAAAAAATACCAACGAGAGCACTATCGCCACGATTACGCAGCTTATATCAAAAATTATTTTAACATTGCCGAAATTCTTGTGCGCGCTGTCCGAAACGGCTTTCACAAACGCTTCCCCGGAATTCATGATTACATTCGCCATTACGGAAAGAGAAATCCCGAATCCCAGAATAACGGTACCTGCAAGCATCGCTATTATCCGCGCGGGATAATTGTTTACCGGAACAAACGAAACGCACCATGTCCCGAAATCGGTAAAATATCCGAATAAAAACGATAAGGGTATCTGCAAAAGCTGAACAGGCTTGAATTTTTTTCTCAAAATCACTATCTGTCCGACAATCAGCACGCAGTTCCAGATAATAAGCCATGTCCCCTGAGAAAACGCCGTGAATTTACAGCTCAGGACATTGGCAACCGAAGAAATAGGCGATACGCCAAGCTCTCCGCTCTTTGTAACCGCAACTCCGAGTGCGGAGAAAAACAGACCTGCCACAAGTAAAATATATCTTTTGAAAATTTCTTTTTTGTCATCTTTTATACCTCCGAAATAAAACAGCTATTCGTCAAGCGATATGTTTGTGTGCATTTTTGAAAGATATTCTTTAAGCAATTCCTTTTCCTCTTCCGCAAAACCGTCTAACGCCGCCTTTTCAATATCTTCAAACTCGGCTTCTATACGTTCGGCAAGTCCGGCGCCCTTTTCGGTCAAAAATACATATAACGACCTGCGGTTTCCGTTACACATTTTCCGGATAATCAGACCCTTTTTCTCCATACCGTTGAGAACACTGGTAAGAGAAGCCTGTTCAATATGACAGGCGGCGGCGATTTCCTTCTGAACCGTACCGTCGTGGTTCTTAAGATAATCAAGTATCTTCGGCTGTCCCAAGGACAAATCCGTATCCTTGATATTTGCAAAAAGCTTTTTTTGAAATATGAAATGATTTGCCATAAGGAGATAATGAAGTGATTCTTTCATAAAAGCGCGCCTTTTTACATATAATTCTAATAGTTATATTTCTAATTATATTCTAATACACCGCAAGCAATAATCCAATCGCAGAATTATCCAAATATTTCCGACCGTATATTAAAAAAATTGTGCACATTTAATCCCGCGCAGAAAATACCGTACGATTACCGCGAAACCGTACCGAAGATATCACTCCGCAACAAGAATTTATTTACTTTTTTTATTCTGTACTGTATAATAATATATAATATTTTCACAAATCACAAACAGCAGATTTAATGAAAGTCCCGTTCGGCACACAGCCTCGCGGGAATGTTAAGGAGTACAGTATGTATCAGTGTCCGAATTGCGGGGGAAATCTCAAATTTGACATTCGTTCCCAGATGCTCAAATGCGAAAACTGCATGACCGAGAAAGACCCGTACAGCGTACATAAGGAAAAGGACGCGGAGGAAAGCAGACAGTTCGACGTTACTGTCTTTACCTGTCCCCAGTGCGGCGGTGAAATACTCAGCACCGAAACCTCCGCCGCGGAATTCTGCAGCTTCTGCGGAGCTTCCACAATTCTTACAAGCCGCGTCGCCAAAAAAAGGCGCCCCGGCTACATAATTCCGTTTCAGAAAACAAAAGAGGACTGCAAAGCAGCATATTCAAAGCTCCTCAGAAAATCTCTCTTCGCGCCCAAAGCCCTTAAGGATGAACGGCGTATTGACAGCTTTCGCGGAATATATATACCCTACTGGGCTTATCACATAGCTAACAACGGAAACGTAACGCTTAACGGAGAAAAAAGCTTCCGCCGCGGCAATTATATATACACCGACCATTACCAGTTAGGCGGCTATCTTTCCTCTTATTATAAAGGAATAAATTACGACGCCTCCTCGTCCTTTGACGACAGACTGAGCGAAAGCATCGCTCCTTATGACGTGCGGGGCATGAAGGAGTTCACACCATCCATACTGAGCGGTTTTTATGCCGACGTATCCGATGTTGACTGCAACATATACATAGAAGATGCCGAAACCTTTGCCAACGACACTACCATGAACGCAATAGAACATCATCCAGCCTTCAAGGGTATAGATATTAAAAAGCCGAAAAGCAACCACGCTACGAGCATGGCTCTCGGCACCGAATGCAAAGAAATCGACTCCGCCATGTTCCCGGTATGGTTCATGTCATACAGAAACGGCGACCGCGTCGCATACGCCGTTGTAAACGGGCAGACCGGAAAGGCAACGGCGGACATTCCCGTATCGGTAGGTAAATATTTCTTCGGCTCGCTTATCATCGCGCTTCCGTTTTTTCTGCTGCTCAACCTTCTTTTCACGGTAGTGCCGCAGACAGCGCTGGGCGTCGCGTGTATTCTGGCTGTGATAACGGAAATCATTTCCGTAACGGAGCTGTCCCAGATTAAACGAAGAGAGGCACGGCTTGACGATAAGGGCTATCTGTACAAAAACCGCCGTTTATCCGATAACGTAAAGCCACGAAAAGCGGCCTCCCCGAAAAAAAAGACAAGTTCAAATACGGTTGTCAGTATTATAACAATAGCGATAATCGTAGCTTGCTTTTTGGTTACGGGAGCAATGGGGCTTTTAGTCGGGATGATGCTGCCCGTATGCTTTGTCCTTTCTTTAGTCTTTATGATAAAGGGCTTTATAACAAATAAACGGATTGACATAAAAACAGGCTTTCCGACACAGCTTATAGTATTTATCGCCGTTACAATTGCCTGTCTTATAAGGTTAATAAATCCGGTTTCCGACATTGTTTATTACTCCGCCGTTATACTGACGATGTTTTCCGTCCTTTTAACAAACGTCGGAATAATCAAGAAGCACAACCTGCTTACGACCAGACGGCTGCCCCAATTTGACAGGAAGGGAGGCGATGACCGTGCGTAAATTATTATCATTCGCAGTTTTTGCGCTCGCTTTCTGCACATTATTTTTTACTCCCAAAAAGGTTATGGCTTACACGGCTTACTCCTCAGACGGATATGATGTAATAATAGAAGACGACGCCGATCTTCTCTCGGACAGCGAGGAAAAAGCTTTGGTTGAAATGATGATTCCCATAACACAGTACGGCAACGTCGCGTTCATCTCAACCAACCACGACAGCTTCAGCACCGTCGAGAAATTCGCGCAGAACCGTCTGCACACGCTTTTCGGCGGAGAAAGCGCCACGATTTTTGTCATAGACATGGACAAACGCAAAGTCTGCGTATTCAGCGACGGATACATTTACAGGATTATAACAAAAGCGTACGCAAACACAATAACCGATAATATATATACATACGCTACGGACAAAGAATATTACAGATGCGCCGAAAAAGCGTACGAGCAGATTTATACTCTTTTAAACGGCGGCAGAATATCGCAGCCTATGAAATATATCAGCAACGCGCTTATAGCTCTTACCCTCGGACTTCTCATAAATTTTATTGTCATAAAGTCCAAAAGCCGTAAAACGGTTTCATCAACAAGCGATGTTTTAAACACGATTTTTGCGGACTGTATAATAGATAATCCGTGGCATACCATAACTCACCAGACCAAAGTCTACGACCCTCCGAGCTCCAGTAGCAGCGGTGGCGGCGGTGGCGGCGGAGGTGGCGGCGGTGGCGGTGGCGGCGGCAGCCACAGCTTTTAACCGGACTCTCCGTTTCTTTTAACAGTCCGAAAGCATTGAAAAGATACCGAGTATATGATAATCTATTTATATAATTAAACAAAAAGGAGAAAATGTAATGGCAAATGCGGGATTAGTTCTTACAAACGATAATTGTGTAGGATGTAATAAATGTATAGGAGTATGCAGCTGCATGGGAGCGATGACGGCTGACAGGAATGAGAATGAGCAGAACATTATCAAAGTAAACGGCGACAGATGTATTTCATGCGGCGCCTGCTTTGATGCCTGTGAGCACAACGCCCGCGAATTCATAGACGATACCGAAAGATTTTTCAGCGACTTAAAGCGCGGCGAGAATATCTCAATACTTATAGCGCCCGCATTTCTTGCCAACTATCCCAAGGAATACGAAAGCGTACTCGGCGGTCTTAAAAAGCTCGGCGTAAAGCATATGATAAGCGTATCCTTCGGCGCGGACATCACCACATGGGGTTATATCAATTACATCCAAAAATACGGCTTCATGGGCGGCATATCACAGCCCTGTCCGGCGGTGGTAAGCTATATCGAGCGATATGTACCGGAGCTTCTTCCCAAGCTTTTCCCCGTGCAAAGTCCTATGATGTGCGCGGCTATATACGCGACAAAAACCATGAAAATTACCGATAAGCTCGCATTTATCAGCCCGTGCATCGCCAAGAAAAACGAGATTGAATCCAAGAGGGGCAAAGGGCTTATTTCCTATAACGTGACCTTCGACCACCTCATGAAATATGCCCGCGAGAACGGCATTTCCGGTCCGTCCTGCAAGGACGAGATAGAATACGGGCTTGGCTCCGTATATCCGATGCCCGGCGGACTTAAGGAAAACGTATACTGGTTTTTGGGCGAGGACGCGTATGTCCGCCAATGCGAGGGTGAAAGCCATATGTACCACTATCTCACCGCCAACAAGGAACGCCTCGCAAAGGGAAATACCCCGTATCTTTTTGTGGACGCGCTCAACTGCGCGCAGGGCTGCCTTTACGGAACCGGAACAGAACCCTCCAAAAACGCAACCGACGACGTACTCATGGAAATGATGCGTATCAAAAAGGCAAGCAAAAACAGCAAATACCGGGATACATGGTCCCGCAAGCTGACGCCCGCCCAAAGACTTAAGCAGCTCAACAAACAGTTTTCCCATCTTGACCTGAACGACTATCTTTGCGACTACACCGATATGTCGAAGGAATGCTCCTACAACATTCCCAATCAGCACGAGCTGGAGAAAATCTACACCGACATGGGAAAAACTTCCGCCGCTTCCCGCAAAATCAACTGCGCCTGCTGCGGATACGAAAGCTGCGAGGAAATGGCTACGGCTATACATAACGGCTTTAACCACAAGGAAAACTGTATTCATTACATAAACGATCAGGTTGAAATCGAGAAAAACAACGCTGTCAACCTCGCAAATGAAGTCGCGCTTGAAAAGCAGATGATAGCTGGTCAGCATCAGAATATTATTGATACGATTGAAAGCATCAACGAACGCTTTGAAACGGTATATCTTGCCGTTGACGAAATGGCGAGGGGCAACGAGCAGAGCGCCGGCGAATGCACCGATATATCCCAGAATATGCAGGTACTGTCCGAGTTCTGCCGTGATCTTAACGATTCCACCCAGAATATCAACAACCTGATTAACGAGCTGACAGCCAACAACAAGGAGGTCATGACGGTGGCAAGTCAGACCAACCTTCTGGCGCTTAACGCCTCAATTGAAGCCGCCAGAGCCGGAGAAGCAGGCAGGGGCTTCGCTGTCGTAGCCGGAGAAATAAACCAGCTCGCCTCAACATCCCACGCAACCGCCAACAAGAGCAATGAATCTCAGGAAAAAATAATGGAGGCAATCAAAAAAATTCAGGGCGATGCCGACAAATTATCCGATATAATAACCAGCATCAACGAAAAGACAATGAATCTCGCGGCGGTTTCACAGGAAATCGCAGCCTCCAACGAAACAATCCTTAACGCGGCGGAGGGCGTGAAGAACAGTCTTAAGGGACTTACGACGATATAGAAATAAGCAGCTTCATATAACGAAAACAGAGGTAAATCCGTGAAGGTTTTACCTCTGTTTTTATACTAAAATACTCCCGTCATTTCCGCTCCAACCTCGCTCCCATTCTGCACAGCAGCTCATTGCTGATACTGTCCGAGCGTTTTGCAGCCTCGGGCGCGCACAGCGGGCTTTGCGGGTCATCCGATATAAGCGTCGCAACATCGCCGACCGCAATATCTTCAACATCCGTAACGTCCACCGCAATCGAGTCCATACAGACGCGCCCGACAACCGGAACCGTTTTCCCCCTGATTTCTGCCTGCCCTGCTTTGCAGGAAAGACTTCTCGGCACGCCGTCGCAATAGCCTATCGGAAGTATCGCGATAAGGCAGTCTCTTTCGGCGGTAAATGCTCTTCCGTAGCCGACGCTTTCTCCCTTTTTCACCTCCCTGATAAGCGCCACTTTCGATTTGAGAGAAAGCACGGGGCGAAGCTCTATCGGATTCCTGACCTCGTCATCGGGCCTGCTGAGAACCCCGTACAGAGCGATACCCGCCCTGACATAATCGCATTTAAGCTCAGGATAATTGAGCAGACCGTAGCTGCTCTGAATATGAACCTTTCCCGCGTCGAATCCGTCCTTTTTAACCCTGTCAAGCAATCTATGGAACCGTTCAATCTGGCTCCGTGTAAATAATACATCCTCCTCATTCAGGCTGTCCGAGCAGCACAGATGGCTGTAAATTCCGCACACCCTTATATGCCTCATGGAATACACCCTCTCAACGCTCCTTATGTCCTCAGCGTCAATCCCCAGACGGTGCATTCCCGTGTCGATTTTGATATGCGCCATAACGGACACCTTCTGCCGTTCAAGCGCCCTTGCGTACTTCAAATCAATGATGGTCTGAATCAGCCTGTATCGCTTCAGCTCCCGCGCCCGGTACGGACTTGTATAGCCCAGTATAAGAATCTCCCCAGAAATCCCGTATTTTCTGAGCGCGATGCCCTCCTCTACGGTCGCTACGGCAAACGCTTTTACACCAAGCCCTTCAAGGCATACCGCTGTTTCATAGGATCCGTGTCCGTATGCCTCCGCCTTTACCACCGCCATAAGCTCGCATCCTTTTTGCATAATCCCCCGTAAGGCCTTGACATTATGCGCCAGATTGTTCAAATCCGTTTCTATCCATGCGCGCTCACCGCCCTTGCCTTGATTTTTCGCAGGCTTTCCGATTTTCCCCCAAATCAGAACAGCCGCAAACGCAAATGCGGCGGATAAAAAGCTTACCGCAAGATAATGAACCGCGCTGTTTCCGACAAGAACGTTCCAGAGCTTCAACAGCCTTGCCGCCGCGCGCACAACAACAATCATCATCGGATGAACAATATAGATAATCAGCGAAACGCTTCTCAGTTCTCTGCGCCGTTTCCCCTTGAAACACAAAAGTACACGGAATAAAAAGTACATACACGGCACAAGGAACAAATACATGCTGTCATTGCGCTGCGCGTTGTAATCCCTTTGCAGGAGCATTGCCTCTCCGAGCATCAGAGCCAGCGAAACCGCAAAGAATATTATATCCGTTTTAACGGAAGCATCCGACTTTTGGGCGGACCTGTCAGCAAGCCACCCTCCGAGCACCATGAACAGGGGCGCAAAAAATATTCCGTTTCTCGTGTAATCCGACACCTGACCGAGCAAGTCGTAAAAGCCCTTTATCGCAGGTGCCTGAGACACAAGCTCATAATAGCTGTTGCCCAGCATTCCGATAACATAAAGTATCCCGGTGATAATAAGCGCCCCGTTAAAGCCGCGTCTTTTTACGGCGTACCATGCGATTACCGCGCCGAGCATCGAAGCAGGAAGGTACCACAGATGATAAAAGGTTCCGTCAAATACCAAATCCTTTATAAGCTCCGGAAGCAGATTGTCTGCCGCAAAATATCCGTTATAGATGTTAATCGGAATATACAGAAGAATCGCCGCCGCGTATATCACCGCCGTTCTTTTCAAAAATAACTTAAGCCTGTCGGCGCTGTCGCCGTACTTTGAAATCAGGAAAAATCCCGAGGTCATAAAAAAGAACGGAACCGCTGTTCTCGCAATAACTCTTGTAAGGATAAAGTCAGCCGTTTGGCTCCATGAAGCAAGCGGCGAGGTATGTATCGCCACAATCAAAAAAGCCGCGATAAGTCTGAACAGGTCAATTCCCGCATATGTTTTCTTTCCGCTCATTGTCCTTTCCTCCAAACCGTTACTATAAATCCGTCCGTATTGTTGCCGGAAATCTGATAAATACTGTTTTTCGGCAGACTGACACGGGTTTTATCAGAAGCCGCCGGAACGTAGAATATCTCTATCGGAGGATTCCCCGCGCTCTCAAAAACAAGCCTGTTTTCCTGTCCGTATGCCTTGATAAATTCGATATATTCCTCAAGCGCCAGTCCGTTTCCTGCGATAATCGCCGAGTGCGGATATCCGACATAGCGGAAGTGCCAAGGCTCATGGGCAATCCCCGTGATTTTCTCTTTGCCGGAAGGGTATCTTTCGATATAGCCGTATTCGGGGGCTATTCTTCTGAACTCGCCGCAGATTCCGTCGTACGGAAAATCCGGACAGATAAAATCGATATTTTCGGAATTCAGCGCCAAATCTATCGCAAGCCCGGTCTGATGCTCGCTGCAGTCCGGCAGCGCGACGAATTTCCGGGTAAATTCTCCCCCGTTTTCACGAAGGGACTTCTCAAAAATATCCCTCTGTTCCTTTGAGGAACGGTAACCGCTCACCGGAACAACACGGTTTCCCGCCGATATTTTTTTAAGGATGAGCCTTAAAACATTTACCGCGTCGCGCTTCATAAGAATGTCGGGAAAGCTCTCGTCCACGGGCGCAAGCCCCTTCGGCTCGCCGCATAAAAGCGGATGGCGCTCGTTCACAAGCAGCAGCGTGCCGACATGAATTTTTTCTTTTTCAAGCAGACATAAATTCATCTTTTTGCGTACAACCCTATCAGCCTGTCAAGCATTCTCGTAAATGACATGCCGATTCCTTTCATCATATTGGGATACCTGCTGTGCGAGGTGAAACCCGGTATCGTATTAACCTCGTTGAACACGATTTCGCCGGAGGCCGTCAGAAACATATCCACCCTCGCAAAGCCGGAGCAGCCCAGCGCGCGGTATATCGTCTTTGCGGTTTCCTGAATCTGCTTTTCCTTTGCCTCGTCAATCCTCGCGGGCATGTGTATTCTTGAGCTTTTGAGGGTATATTTTTCGGTGAAGTCAAAAAATCCCTTTGAAAGCTCTATTTCGTCCACTCTGCCGACGGTCAGACTGTCAATTCCCATAACAGCGCAGCCGACTTCAAAACCGTCGATATTTTCCTCGACAATTACCTCCGAATCGTGCGAAAACGCTTCGTCCACAGCCTTATCCAACTCCGCAAATTCCGTGATTCTGCTGATTCCGAACGACGAGCCCGCACGCACCGGCTTTACAAAGAGCGGCGGCGCAAACTCCTTTACTATGCGCTCCAACGCCTCCTTTCTATTCGCGAGTCTGAATGCGACGGATTTCGGAACCGCGATTCCCGCAGCCTCCACCAGCTTATGAGCCCTGTCCTTATCCATACAAAGAGCCGAGGACAGCGTAGAGCAGCCCACAACCGGAATTCCCGCAAGCTCGCACATCCCCTGAACCGTACCGTCCTCCCCGTTTTTGCCGTGAAGCACCGGAAAAACCAAATCAACCGAAATCTTTTGACATTCTCCGTTTACCGCCTCGATAAATCCCCCCGAGGCTTTATTCGGAGAAAAGATAACAGGAAAAAGATTTTCCCGGTCCTCAAACCAGCTGTTGTCGTTTATATTCTCATATCTCCCCGTATAGTGATACCATTCGCCCTCCCTCGTAATTCCGATGGGAAAAACGTCGTATCTGTCCGCCTTAAGATTTTTCAGAACGGAAAACGAGGATTGAAGAGATACCCCGTACTCCGTCGAATTTCCTCCGAAAATTACCGCAAGTCTTATTTTGTTCATTTGTTGCCTTCCTCCTTATCTTCGCCTTCCGGCGCGGCGTTTTCTTTTGCGTCTGCCGCTTTCAAACGCAATAAAAACAATCGCTATAAACACCAGAGCCAGAAGCACGGCGACATATTTTACAAGCTTTTCAGCAGTATCCCCTTTTTCCTCGCGCGCGGGGCTCCCAGGATTTACCCCAGGACTTATTTCCGGCTTATTCACGTTCGGACTTTCGCTGAGCGTGCCGCTTTCCTGCGGGTTCTGAGGCGGCAAATCCGTACTCTGCGGCAGCGTAACCTCCGGAACATAAGGCGCGGACGTATTGCACACCCGCAAAAAGCCCGTGAGCCCACCGTATTTTATTGCAATGTCCTGAATTCCTACCTTGCCCCTGTCAAGGCTCCCCGTGATTTCGGGGGTAACCCTTACCGAGCTGCCGTCGCTGTACGATACAAAGCCGAACAGCTTATCTATTTTTATCGCGTTGAAATCCGCCATCGACTCATAGAAGGTGGGGTCAAGGCAGCCCGTCAGCGCAACCGCCTTCGGCTGTTCGACCTTTACGGTACAGTAACCGGTCCTGCCGTCGTCAAGCTTGTACACAATATCGGCGGTGCCCGCCCCGACTGCCGTCACAACGCCGTTTTGGTCCACAACCGCAGTGTTTTGCTCTGTCGAATACCATGTAACGCCGCTTCCCGTATAATCCGGTACCGTAACCGCAACGCCGCCGCCCCTTTCAAGCGTGACAACGGACTGACTGTCTGCCTTTGCCGTTCTGCGGCTCAGTCCGAAATACGACACTACCGCCTCGGCGTCAGCGGCACCCATTTTTTTCGCCATCTCATTATTTACCGTTCCGTCCGCATTGGTGAGCAGCGCCGCGTCCCCTTCGTTGCTCAGAAAACAGTGCTCGACTATTATTGAGGGAACTCCCACTCTTATTCCCTCGCCTATAAGTGTGTAATAATCCTCCCCGTCGTACTGAGTTGACGGTCTCGTGAGCACCCCGCCGTTTCTTATGCCAAGCGCGGCGAGGTTGTCCGTGATAAGCCTGCACATCCTTTCGGTTGACTCGCTGTAATACGGATTGAGCGACCTGTATGCCGTACAGCCGGAGTTCGTTGACGAACCGCTGTTATTATGAAGGCTGATAAGGAAATCCGCCTTAAGCGAACCCGCGACCATCGCGCGTCCCATATTGGTAAGCCACTCGTCGTCCGACCTTGTAAGATATACCTTGACGCCGCTGTATTTGCAAAGCTCCTCCTTCATGGCAAGCGCTATCGCAAGATTGCAGTCCTTCTCGTTTGCTCCCGTGACCGCCTGCGAGCCGGGGTCGTGCCCTCCGTGCCCCGCATCTATCACAATCACCACATCGCCGTCCGCGTCCTTTGCCGCTGCCGTTTCCGGCACCGCTACCATGGCAGCAGCCAGAACCGCCGCCATAAAAATAATAAATCCCCTGAACTTTCTCATATGTTTTCCTCCGGAAATTACTTTGAGGTTTTCTTACAAAAACAAAAGCACTCTTGTTTTGTACCGATACCGCAATGATACCCGAAACAAGAATGCCTTTTATTTGTTTGTTTATAAGATATTTTTAATTTTTTCTGCGGAAATTCTTACGATTTTCCTACGGCGAGCGGAATGCTTACCGTAAACTCAATCCGCTCGTCCTCGCTTTGCGCGTCAATCGTCCCGCCGTGAAGCGTAACAATCTGCTTCGCTATCGCAAGTCCGAGTCCCGCGCCTCCGTTATTCGTACCTCGCGCCGAATCAAGACGGTAGAACTGCTCAAACAGCCTGCCGAGCTTCTCCTTAGGAATCGTATCGCCCCGGTTTGCGAAACGTATTACGGTTTCCTTATCGTCCTGAGTTACGCCGATTTCCACGGCGCTGTTCTCATAGCTGTAAAATACCGCATTTCTCAGGATATTGTCAAAAACGCGCTGCAATTTGTTCACGTCGCATTTCATCATAACGCCGTCGGGCACGTCAAGCTTTATTTCCATTCCCTTTGAGAGCAGCATCGGCTTGAATTCATAAGCAATCTGCTCAAGCATACGCGTAAGATTGACATTGCTGCGCGAAAGCTCAATATTTGACAGGTTAAACCTCGTAATTTCAAAGAATTCGTTAATCAGCTCCTCAAGACGCTCCGCCTTGTCAAGCGAAATCGAGAGATATTTTTCCCTGAGCTCCTCGGATATTTCCCTCTCGTCACGCAGCAGCGTCAGATAGCCGATTACCGAGGTGAGCGGTGTTTTCAAGTCGTGAGCCAGATAGACAATCAAATCGTTTTTGCGCTGCTCCGCCTCCTTCGCGACCTGCGCGCTGCGCACCGCGTTTTCCCTTACCTCGTTCAAATCGTCCTGAACGTTTTTCATCGCCTCGGAAAGAATAATCTGCTCCTCCGTGGGATTCGCGAGCTTTTCGGAGGCGACGATAACCTCGTCAAGATAGCGCAACGGTCTGCCGATGAAAATATATGTTATGACTGCCCAGCCCACTATAAGCGGAATGCTTATAAATACGATGATATATCTCCTTATAAAATTAAGGAACCTGTACAGCGGGTCGTCGTAATACCAGAAATGATTTGAAATAAGCCTGTACGCCACAAAAAAAAGTAAGAAAAATACTATGACAAACCCGATTATCGACAAAAAATACTGCAAAAGAATCCGCCTGGTAATGCGGCTCCTGTAGCTTCTGTTCAAACCCGTAATCCTATTCAATGGTATAGCCGACCCCCCATACTGTTTTGATAAACTTCGGATTTCTCGCGGGCTCGCGCATTTTTTCCCTCAGCCTGCCGATATGAGCCATCACCGTATTGTTATTGTTAAGATATTTCTCGCCCCATACAGCCTCAAACAGCTCCTCGGACATAACGACCTTTCCCTGATGCGCGCAAAGATACCAGAGCACGGAAAACTCGATTGGCGTAAGCTGCAGCTCCTTTCCGAACAGCACGCACTTACGGTTGTCCTTATTGATGTACAGTCCCCTTATCTCATATTCGCACGCCTCTTCCTCCTGCTTCTGGGAAAGATTATTGTAGCGCATATACCTGCGAAGCTGCGTCTTGACTCTTGCCACTACCTCCAACGGGTTGAAGGGCTTTGTAATGTAATCGTCCGCCCCGATGGTAAGTCCCATTATTTTGTCGCCGTCCTCAACCTTAGCCGTAAGCATTATAACCGGAAAATAAAATTTCTCGCGGATTTTCTGGCAGATATGAAAGCCGTCAACATCGGGCAGCATTACGTCAAGTATCGCCAAATCCAGTTCCGTTTCCTCTATGCATTTGAGCGCGTCAACGCCCCTGTAAAATTTATGCACCGTATAGCCGTCGTTTTTAAGATACACCTCAATTAAATCGGCTATTTCCTTCTCGTCATCCACAACCAATATATTTTCGCTCATTTTGTACCCCTTTGCCTTTTATAACGCAAAATTCTCTTTAGACTCCCGTCCCGTGTCCAATATAGCACAAACAAGCAAAAAAAACAATAAATTCCAGAAGCCTATTCCGCCGATTTAAGAGCTTCGACCATATCGATTTTCCGGTTCTTTCGCGCCACCATAAGGCTGACCGCAAACGACACTCCGAAGCTTACAAGAATGCTGACGGAATATGTAAGAGCGCCCAGAGAAAGCTTTAATTCGTATTCGCTTGCGAGCGTTGCGATAAGCACCTTCAGCACACCCAGACCCGCGGGCAGTCCGATTACCACTCCGACAACCGTAAGCCAGATGTTCTGACCGATAAGCAGTCCGCCGATTTTCCGGTCACAAAATCCCAGAACCTTAAGTGTCGCAAGCTCACGGCTTCTTTCCACATAGCTCATAATTCCCAGATTGTAAAGAACCACGATGCCCAGAATTACGGCGGCAATCACCAATACAAACACCATAACATTCATGATGTCCATAAAGCTGTCATATGTATCCATAATCATCTGCTTTTCCTGTTTTCCCACAATCAGATCTGAATTTCCGATGTCCTCTGCAGCCCTGTCGGTATAGACAGTGCCGATGTGATAGTCAATTCCCGCGCTTTCTGCGTATTTATCGGTCATCACCACCGTTTCGGACAAAACGGAGCGCAGGTATCCCGCCACTCTTACCCGATAGGTTTCCTCGCTGCCGTAGGGCGAGATTTCTATTATATCTCCTATGTCAGCGCTGTCCTTTAAACGCTGGCACAGATAAACACCGTCGTCCGAAAGCTCCACACGCCTGTTATTTTTATCTATAAAACGGATTTTACCGTTATTTACGCCGTATATCTCGGCAACAACGGTTTTTCCCTCATAGCTGATTCCGAAGGAAGCAGACCAGTCGCCGTCCAGCTCTTTGGCAAGCGCGGCGGCATCGCTGTTTGACACCGTTTCCGATATATCCACTCTGGTCGTGTAATTGCTGATTTCATGATTCAGAATACGCATAAAGTCGCTCATCGTATCCTTCATTCCCAGTCCGCCTACAAGCAGAAGCATACATCCGATTACTCCCACAAGCGTCATCGCGGAGCGCGATTTATGGCGCATTATATCGCGGATATTCCATTTGCTGCCGAAGGACAGCCGTTCCCAAGCGCCGAAACGCTCGAGAAGTCCGGATTTCATTGTTTTTTGCACATACGGGCGAAGCGCCTGCGCCGCCGTACCTTTAAGCATTTTTTTGACCGAAAAATAGCTTATCAGCGTCAGAAATACTACCGTAAGCAGGATTACGGGCACGCAAAACAGCGGCATGACAAGCTTCCAGTCCGGCATATCAAAGTACGTTCCCTGCATTCCGTCGGGACTGACGACAACGGCGGCAATACCGTAGCCCAACACCACTCCGATGGCACAGCCGAAAAGCCCTATTATCAAGCCGTAGGACGTATAATGCCGTAAAATCCTGCCGTCACGGAAGCCAAGCGCCTTAAGCGTCCCTATCTGCGTTTTCTCGTTTGCGGCAATTCTGTGCATCGTCGTTACCATGGTCAGAATCGCGATGGCAAGAAACAGAACGGGAAGAACCGCTCCCATTGTCTTGCCCTCCTCCACCTCGCTCTCAGCTGCGGCATATGAGGTGTGTTCCTCCTTCGAGGTTACGAGAATCGTTTTGCCGAGCGCGTTTTTTATCTTTTCTTCAAGCTCGGCTTTCTCCATGGACGAGAGTATATTTATCTGCGGGTAAAAGTCGCCGCCAAGCGCGGCTCTCAGCTTCTTCGGCGTAATATATACAAAACCGACATTTTCAAAATCCGGCATAAGCTGGTTTTCATCCGCCGTGCATATCATCATTTCACCGCACTTGACAAGTCCGACGATTGTTCCGCTTACCTCACGTCCCTTGCAGCTTACCGTCAGGCTGTCCCCGACAGAATAGCCGTTCTTTTCGGCAAATTGGTCGGACAGCCATATGCCGTCCGAGTTTTCGTCGTACTCCGCCCCGTCGGTCACATACATGGTTGAAACTGTATAGTTTTCGGAGACATGAACAACAAGCGTTTTTTTGCCGCCCTCAAGGTCGGCGTTTACCGCAAAAAACCTCGTCGCCGCGTCAACTCCGTCAATCGCCTGTATTCCCTCAATGTCCTCCTTGGAGAATCCGCTCTCGGAATAAAGCCTGAAATCCGCGTATTTTGTTTCCTCAAGAAAACCTAAGGTATCGGTGTCCAGGCTTTTCCATTCGATATTAAAGCCCAGAAAAACCCCCGAACCGATGGCAATCATAATAATCATTGAAATAAACTGAGCCTTGTAGCTCCATGCCGTTCTGAATAATTTTCGTATCAACATATTACCACTCCACCTCGTCCGCGCTCATCGGGCACTGCTGCTCCTCGCAGGATTTTATTTTTCCGTTTTTCACACGAATCACAACATCCGCCATTTTCGCAATATTCTGGTTATGCGTCACAATAACAATAGTCTTTCCGTAATTTTTCGCCATTGAAAGCAGAAGCTTTAAGACCATCACTCCCGTCTCGGAATCCAGCGCGCCCGTAGGCTCGTCGCAAAGCAGGATTTTCGGATTCTTGGCAAGCGCGCGGGCAATGGACACTCTCTGCTGCTCGCCTCCCGAAAGCTCCGACGGAAAATTTTTGGCGTGGTCCGAAAGTCCTACCTCCTCAAGCATCTGCTCCGCCTCCAGCGCCTGCGGTGAAATTTCCTTCACCAGAGCCACGTTTTCCTTCACCGTCAGCGTCGGTATCAGATTGTAAAACTGAAAGACGAACCCTACCGTTGACGCACGGTAATCGGCAAGCTCGTTGCTTTTGAGCGTTGAAATATCCCTTCCGTTTACGATAATCGTCCCGCTCGTGGGACTGTCCAGCCCGCCGAGCATATTAAGTAAGGTGCTTTTTCCGGCTCCGCTCGGCCCCAGAATAACGACAAACTTTCCCTCGTCGAGAGTAATATTCACGCCGTCCAGCGCCCTTTGCTCATGGTCGCCGCTTTTATAAATCCTCGTAACGTCCTTAAACTCGACAATCGCCGTTTTCTTTTTCTCATTCATGACATAATCTGTAGCTTTCTCCACAAAAAACATCCTCCTTGTCCTTTAAATCCGCGTTTTAGTTAGTCATGTCTAACCTATGCATCTAAAGAAAGTGACCGCCATGTGTTAGCGGTCACTAACTCGGTAATCATATTAGCATACCCAAATGCTTTTTGTCAATACCTCAAACTTTACAAAACCAAATTAACTATTACTCCCGTAATCAGCGAAAAGAGCATTACAAATGCCAGATATAAAAGAAAACGCTTTATTCCGAGGACAATCTTTACCGCTCCCAGATTCGTGATTTTGGTCGCGGGTCCCGTAATCATAAAGGCGGCGGCGCTGCCAATGCTCATTCCGTCGGCAAGCCACTGTATGAGAAGAGGAATCGTTCCCCCGCCGCAGGCATAAAGCGGAACGCCTATTGTAGCGGCCATGAGCACGCCGAAGCCCTCGTTTTTGCCGAATAAATTACTGACAAATTCCGCCGGAACATACCGCTGAAACAAAACGGACAGCACTATTCCTACAAGAAACCAAAGTCCGGTCGCTTTTATGTTCCTTCCGATATTTTTGAGAAGGCGCACAAAAAGATTCGGGTGGGTGTCCCTGTTTTTCGGCTCGTCAAAGCCCGAGAAATCGAAAAAAGGCTTATTTTTGTAAAATATACGCACAAGCAGTCCCGCCGCAATTCCGCACAGAAAACATGATACAATGCGCACCGCCAGCGCCGCCGTGCCGAGCGCGGTACTGTAAATGATAAGCTGAGGATTCAGAAGAATCGAGCTCATCATAAAAGCGGCGAGCCAGTCGTCCTTTATTCCGCTTTTGGAAAAAGAAGCGGCAAGCGGGACGGTTCCGTACATACATAAGGGCGACGCGATTCCTATAATGCTCGCCGGAATTATTCCGAGCACTCCGAGCTTTTTATTGCCCAGCGAACGGAACAGTCCGTGTATGCGCTCCTTTACAAAAACCGATATGACAGAGCCGAGAAGGATTCCTATAACAAAGTAAGGAAGTATCTGTCTTAACTGGAGGTCAAAATAATACCGGAGATAAACCGCCTCTCGCTTAATAATCTCACTCATCTATATTCTCCAAAAGATATGCGCGGCTTCCAAGTCCGATTTCCTGCGCGTGCTCAAGCGTATGAAGTCCGTTTCTGGATTCTATACGGTTTACAAGCGAAGCTCCGTCCCCGTCCTTCTCGGCATAAATCAAATCAACGCAAACCTGGTCAAGCGCCACCGGGTCGGTTGACGCAAGTATTCCGATGTCATGCATATCCGGCTCCGAGGGATTTCCGTCGCAGTCGCAGTCTACGGACAGTCGGTTCATCACATTTATATACACAATGCGTTCACCGTTTCCGAGATAATCCGAAACGGATTTGCCCGCCTCAGCCATTGATTCCAGGAATCTGTCCTGCACTCCGCCCCATGCATTCGTTTTGCTCGTCCCGCCGCTGTGTATCCAGCATTTACCCTCCGAGGAGCCAAGCCCTATGGAAATGTTTTTGATGGCTCCTCCGAAACCTGCCATCGCATGGCCCTTGAAATGAGAAAGCACAAGGTAGGAATCGTAATCTTTGAAAGCGGCGCCGACAAAATTTTCCTTAAGCACCGAGCCGCCGCTTACCGTAAGAGGCATCGAGCCGTTTTCGTCAAGAATTTTAAAATCCGCGATATCGGTAAAGCCATGATCCTTCGCCACCTGATAGTGCATGGCGGTCTGGGCGCGCGAGCCGCCGTAGGCGGTATTGCACTCCACAATAGTACCTTCCACCGACTGAACCAAATCCTTTATAAGCTCGGGACGCAGATAATTGCTCGCTGGAGGTTCTCCCGTGCTGAGCTTTACCGCTATCCTTCCCTCCGGCGTCCAGTTCAGCTTTTCATATACTGCCGCCAACCCCTCGGGGGAAATATCCGACGTAAAATACACCACCGAAGCCTCACCCGCAGGTTCCTCCTGCTGTGTCTGCTTCTGCGTCTCACTTTCTCCGCCGTTTTGCGAAGTCTGATTTACGGATTCCTGTGTGCTGTCCGTTTTATCCGCGGATTTGCCGCAGCCCGCAAGCAGGAACGTAAAAATAAGCGTCAGAGAAATCATAGCATATAATTTCTTTTTCATATCTGCCTTCCTTTTTAATCAAAAAATCTTATTTAAGCGCGGCTCCGTCACTGAAGGCTTTGCCTACAACCTCACCCATTCTGACATAGACATTGCGTATCGGGTCAAAAGAAATCGGACAGAGCTTTTCGGGGTCGATTTTTCCGTCCGCATCAAGAATCCTCTCGTCCGCGCTGACATTCACAATTTCCCCGATAATATTGCCGTCCTCATTCATTTTAATCAGCCTGCATTCCAGAGTCATGGAAAGCTCCTCAATAAGCGGCGCGTCAACAAACTCGCTCCCGATTGCATGATAGCCCGCGCGTTCCGTTTTATCCGGCGTATCGTTTGCGGAAACAATACCGACATAATCCGCCGCCTTCACGCCATCAGCTTCGGCAAAGCTTACCGTAAACGCCTTTCTTGCCATGATGTTTTTCGTGGTTTTATGCCCTTCGGACAGGCACAGCACTACCTTGTCCGCGTCATACAGACCGCCCCACGCGGCGTTCATCACATCGGCTTTTCCCTCCTCGTCATATGTCGCGATAAGCAGCACCGGCAGCGGGTACACCCACGGCTTTGAACCAAAATTTTTCCTCATAATAATATCCCCTTTCTAATTGTTTTTCTTTGACAGCTCCGCAAGCTCTGACATAATCTCCGGAATCTGAATGCTCTGCGGACAATGCCCCGCACAGGCGCCGCACCCTATACAGTCAGAAGGTTTTCCCGCGCTTTCGATGCTGCCCATACGGTTTAACGCCCACGGACCGTCTGTCCTGTAGCTGTTATACACATCAAGGTAAGCCGGGATATCAATTTTCATCGGGCAGCCGTCACAGCAGTAACGGCAGGCAGTGCAGGGTACGCTGACCTGCTTTTTGAATGCCTCGCATGCGCGCATCAACAGCTGGGCATCCTCATCGGTAAGCCCCTCCGGCTCCTGAAATGTTCTGACATTGTCCCGAATCTGCTCCATATCGGACATCCCGCTTAAGATCACCTGCACCTGCGGCAATCGTTTTACCCACCGCAATGCCCAGGATGCCATACTCCAGTCAGGATGTGCAGCCTTCAGCATTTTTTCCGCCTCACCGGAAAGCACTGCCAGCCTGCCGCCGCGGACCGGTTCCATGACCATGATGGGGATATTCCTTTCCTCCAGCACCTTGTATTCTTTTGCAGTGTCCCCGTACAGCCAGTCAAAATAGTTAAGCTGGATCTGCGCAAAATCCCACTGATGATGATCAGCCATTTTCGTCAACGCCTCCACACCGGCATGGGAAGAAAACCCAAGATAGCGGATGCGTCCTGCCTTTTTCTGTTCCAGAAAATATTTAATACATCCGCTGTCCAGATAACTCCGGCAGTTTCCGTCAAAAATAGCATGGAGCAGATAAAAATCAATACGGTCCGTCTGCAAGCGTTCCAGCTGCTCCTCAAAGACCGCCTTATAATCCGGATTTGTAGACAATAAAAATTTTGTGGCTAAATAATAGGTATCCCTCGGGTATTTCTTCATTGCTTCCCCAAGAAACTTTTCTGATTCGCCGCCGTGATACACATAGGCACTGTCAAAATAATTAATGCCGTTTTCCATGGCATAATCAATGATCTCCTGCGCCCGGACGCGGTCAATCGGCGCACCTGCCTTATCCCCCTGCACCGGCAGCCGCATGTTTCCCATCCCCAGCCGGGAAAGGGATATGTCCTGAAATGATTTATAATCCATGATGTCTACCTCCTTGATTTTCCTATAATTATTCGATTAATATTTACATTCTGTCATCCGGAAAATCCCCTGTGACCGTACACCTTGCACTGATTCGGCACCTCGTCCAAAGAACGGAATTCCGCCTCTTCCAGTTCCGCTTCGGGGGCATCCGGATTCTCAATGATACGCTCCTTATTTTTTGCACTCAACATTCTCGCATTATATTTTACCAAATCCCGCGGCTTTTTTCCATATAAAAGACAGTCTTTTCCACACAAAAAAGCAGTCGGAGACAACAAGAACGGGAACCCGCATAAATACCGGATTTCCGCTCTTGTTACATCATTTAGACCCAATATGTAACAGCTAACCTATTCACCCGGAACAACCTCCGCATTTTTCAGCACGATCCCGTACAAGCTGCTGGCAATAAGATAATTCCCTCGGCAAACAACGTGATCGCCGACGGATACCTTGCCGTAAATCTCATTCGAATTGAACACACAGAGAACATAACATTTACCGCCAACCTCATCCGAAAGTTCAATGGAGGGCTTGTTGTGTACATCCGGTCCGACCTTGCTGGCAATGCCCGATACCTCAAAACGGTAATAAGCGTACTTTTCCTCGGCCGCTTTCAGA